>JANRLA010000068.1:0-8712 GCA_033763015.1 Bacteroidia bacterium | reverse complement strand
CCTGCTACTCGCCAGCGCCTGCCAACCCAAACCAACCGACCAAAGCCCTTCGGCAGGGCCCGCCGCCGAGGCTACACCCGGCTACACGCCCATTCAAATCGATTCGGCGCAGCTCAAGACGCTGGTGCCCGGGCTACAGGTGTTTGTGGCCAAGCAGGGCACAGGCCAGCTTGCCAAAGTGGGCGACGAGGTCATCGTGCACTACCACGGGCGGCTCACCAATGGGCAAGTGTTCGATAGCTCGTTTCTCAGGGGGGCGCCCTACAACGTACAGGGCATTGGCACGGGCCAAGTCATCCAGGGGTGGGACAAAGCCATCCCTACCCTACCCGTAGGCACCCGGGCCGTGCTGGTCATTGCCCCCGAACTGGGCTACGGTAGCCAGGGTTCTGGGCCCATCCCACCCAATAGCACACTGGTTTTCGACGTTGAGATTCTGGGTGTAAACCCCAACCCGAACCGTGCACCTGCCCAGTAACCTGCTTTCACGGGCCACCTGCCTGGCACTTGCCCTGAGTTGGGCGGGGGTGGGGTATGGCCAGCTGGGTGCCGAAGACCCCAACTTCACGCAGAAGAACCACGCCATTGTGACCGGTGCCCATGCCCATTCGTTTGGGCTGGGGTTCGATTTGCACTACCGGCGCAAGTACGCAGACCGGGTAGACCTGCTCTTCGAGTGGGCGCTCTCCTCGTACCGCGACCCCTCTGAAACGCGGGTGCCCTCACTGTACAGTAGCCAAGGGGGCCGCGATTACGTGCTCGACAAGCAAAACCAGGTCTACTTCTTGGGCATGACCGCGGGGGCGCAGTACACGCTCATTCAGCGCACCGAATTCAGCCGGGTGCAGGTGAGTGGTGGGTTGGGCGTGGGCCCCATCTGGGCCATTCGTAAACCGTACTTGCTAGAGGTTATCCGGGGCAATACCCTGGTGGTAGAGCCCTACCAGGGTCCCGAAGTACAAAGCTTTGAGAGCATCTTTGGGCAGGGGGAGTTCCTGCGCCGGTTCGACCTGATTAGCACCCAGTGGGGTGCGAGGGTCAGGGGCAACCTGACAGTCGACCTGTCGGGAACCAGCTTTTTTGTGCGGGCGCTGCACCTGGGCTTTCAAGGCGACTTTTTCCCGAGCCCAGTACCCATTCTGTTTTCAGGTGCCAACCGGTCATCGTTCTGGGGTGTGTACGCCGGTTTTGTGGTGGGCACTGCCTGGGAATAGCCACTTTTTCTGCCCCTAGACGTGTTAGAGACCACATGATAGTCGACCACCTGACCCTCTCGGCTGCACCACCCCTGGCGCTGGAACGCCCCAAGCGCCCCGACTGGCTGCGGGTAAAACTGCCCTACGGCGAGAACTACAAAAAGGTGCGTGAGATCATCGACACGCACAAGCTGCACACGGTCTGTGAGAGCGCCCGCTGCCCGAACATGGGCGAGTGCTGGGGCGCTGGCACGGCTACGTTCATGATTCTGGGCAACGTGTGCACCCGCTCGTGCGCGTTTTGCGCCGTGGCGACGGGTCGGCCCACCGAGCTTGATACCGAAGAGCCCCAGCGTGTGGCCGAAGCCGTGGCACTGATGGGCATCCAGCACGCGGTGATTACCTCGGTAAACCGCGACGAGCTCGCCGATGGCGGGGCGAGTATCTGGGCTGCGACGGTGCGCGAAATCCGCGCCCGCACCCCCCACGTAACGATGGAAACGCTGATCCCCGACTTCAAGGCCAAATGGGATGCCCTGCAGTTGGTGCTAGACGCCGCGCCCGACGTGGTGAGCCACAATATGGAAACCGTCGAGCGGCTCTACCGCCGGGTACGGCCGCAGGCCAAGTACAGCCGCAGCCTCGAGCAAATAGCCCGCACCAAAGCCGCTGGGCTGCGCACCAAAAGCGGTGTCATGCTGGGCTTGGGCGAAACCCCCGACGAGGTGTACCAAATCATGCGCGACCTGCAGGCCCACGGCTGCGATGTGCTTACCCTGGGCCAGTACCTGCAACCCACCAAACTGCACTTGCCGGTAGAGGCCTTCATCACCCCCGAGCAGTTTACGCATTACGAGACTGTGGGACTAGAGCTGGGCTTTGATTACGTGGAAAGCGGGCCGCTGGTGCGCTCCTCCTACCACTCTGAGCGCCACCTGGGCCGTGGGCGCTAAGGGCATTGTTGCCCTGTGGCTTGCCCTAGGGCTGGCCACTGGGGCCGGGGGCCAGACCCTGTACCGGGTAACCCTAACCGACAAAGGCCCCGAGGCCGTAGGGTACCTGGCTGAGCCTGCGCGGTTCCTTTCGCCGGTAGCGCTGGCGCGCTACGCCCGCCAGCGCCTTGTGCTCACAGCCGCCGACGTGCCGGTGAGTGCTACCTACGCCCGTACCCTTGCCGCGCACGGCTACCCTGTATGGGGGCGCAGCCGGTGGCTCAACTGCGTGTGGGTAGCGGCCGATAGCCTGCCCCAGGCATTGCTGCGCCTGCCGTTTGTGCAGGCCGTGGCCCCTGCCGCACGGCTCAGGCCCGTGCTTGCCTCGGTAGGGGATGGCGCCGACCTACCGCCCCAGACCGATGCCCAGCTGGCCCAGCTCAACCTATTGCAGCTGCACAGCCAGGGCCACCGGGGCCAGGGCATCCGCATGGCGGTGTTTGACAGCGGGTTTCTGAACGTACACGTCAACGCCGGGTTTGCCCGCCTGCGCAGCGAAGGGCGCCTGATTGACGAATACGATGTAGCCGATGGCGACAGCACCGTGTACACCGAAGACAACCACGGGGCGCTGGTGCTCTCGGCCATTTGCGGCGAGCTGGCGGGCAGCTACACCGGCGCTGCCCCAGAGGTCGAGGTTCTGCTACTGCGCACCGAGGTGGTGGCCAGCGAAACCCACGCCGAAGAGATGAATTGGGCGATGGGTGTCGAATGGGCCGATTCGGCCGGGGCGCAGCTCATCAACTCCTCGCTCGGCTACACCGAGTTCGACCCCGGCGAGGGTAACTACACCCTGGCCGACCTGGACGGGGAGACCACGATCGTGACCCAAGCCGCCGAAGCCGCCGCAGCACGGGGCATTTTGGTGGTCAACTCGGCGGGCAATTCGGGCAACGATGCGTGGCAAAAGCTGGGGGCCCCCGCCGACGGGCCAAACGTGCTGGCCGTTGGGGCGGTAACGAGCACTGGGGCGCGGAGCAGTTTTTCATCCCTGGGCCCCACGGCCGATGGGCGCACAAAGCCCGATGTGGTGGCACGGGGCTCGTCTACTACGCTCATTTCGACGGGTGGGGCGGTTACCAGCGCAAACGGCACGTCGTTTTCATCGCCACTGATGGCGGGTTTTGCCGCCAGTGTGTGGTCGGCGCACCCTTCGGCTACCGCAGCCCAGCTGCGCGACGTGCTACGGGCGAGTGGCCACCAGGCCAGCGCACCTGATACGCTGCTGGGCTGGGGCATCCCCGACGCTGTATTGGCCAGCCAGCTACTCGCCGTAACGGCAACCGAGACGGAAGAAATTCACGCAACCGAGCTGCGCGTACTGGGGAACCCTACGTCGGGGCCCATTCGCTTCGTGGTGCTGGCCGAGCAATTTGGTTACGCCCAGGCGCAGCTAACTACCCCTAGCGGGCAGGTGGTGTGGCGAGGCCACGCACCCATTTCAACCGAGACAACCGTGCCCCAACCTCTACCCGCAGGGCTTTACCTGCTGGCGGTAACTACCCCGCAGGGTGATCGGCAGGTTGCACGGGTGGTGGTGAACTAATTCCTTACAGTAGTTCGCCAACGGCCTGCAGCACCTCATCCTCGAGGGCATCGGCACGGGAGCCGAACGCGCGTACGGGCTTACCGTCTTTGCCGACGAGGAATTTGTGGAAGTTCCACTTCACTTCTTCGCCCGTGGCCTGGGTGAGGTAGGCGTAGAGCGGGTGCTGGTCGGCACCTTTCACCGAGATTTTACTGAACATCGGGAAGGTGACGTTGAACTTCGAGGTGCAGAACGACTTGATCTCGGCGTTGCTGCCGGGCTCCTGGCCGCCAAAGTTGTTGGCCGGGAAGCCCAGTACGACCACCCCTTTGTCTTTGTACTGCTCGTAAAAGCCCTGCAGCGTTTCGTACTGCGGGGTGTAGCCGCACTGCGAGGCTACGTTGACGATGAGTAGGACCTTGCCCTGAAACTGGCTCAGGGCCACGGGGTTGCCATCGATATCGTTTACCGTAAAGTCGTAAACGGAGCTGGCGGTGGTAGCGCTGGTGGGGTGCACGGGGGTGGGGGCTGGGGTTTGAGCAGTGGGGGCGGTACTGCAGCCGAAGGCAAGCAGGATTAGGGTTATAAAGAGTGTACGGTACATGGCGGGTTAGCGAAAGATGTGATTGCCTAACCGGCGGGATGGGCGCAGGGTTCCGCCGAAGGGGGGCAGCCCTTAGTGCTGCGCTTGGGCACGGGCCACGGCAGCCTCGTACTCAAGGTGGTAGAGGATGGTCTCGAAGGCGTACTCCTCTTCGGCGTTGTAGTTCTCTTTCAGGTCGGCGCCGAAGACTTTGGCCACCAGTTGCCAAAACACGGCGCTGGTGCCACTCTTGTAGTGCTGAATGAGCTCGTAGGCAGAGGCGCCGGTCTGGCGGTCGATGAGCTTGAGTAAAACTTTGCCCTCGGAAAGGGTGAGTTTGCGCAGGACGGGCTCGTAGGTTTCGAAGAGCTGCTTCTCGAGCGCTTTGGCGTAGGCTTTCTGGTCGGCTTTCTTGTCGAGCCGGGCCATTTCGGCATCTACCTGGCGTACCACCTGGGCACAGGCCTGGGCAATAGGGTACACCTTCCGGATGCGTTGCTCCAGCTTGGTGTACTTGCGCATCCGGCGCTCGTGCTGGCGGCGGGCGGCGGCATCGGGGTAGGGCGCTGTGATCTCGATGGGCGGCACGGCAAAGACGGGGTAGCCTTCGCTGCTGGGTACGGTCTGGGTGCCAGTGTGGCCCTCGGCCAGCGGCAGTTCGCTCAGGCGCACGGTAGGTACGGTTGCCTGGGCCAGGGCCCAGGTAGGCACCAGGCACACCAGGGCCAGCACCCCAAAGGCACGCGCACTGCGACCGCTCATACCGTGAAGTAACGCAAGGCGCGAATGGATGGTACAGCCACTGGCCGCAATGCGTGCGAAATCTGCACGCGGTGTGGGGCAAGGTTGTTGCTATGTGTAGTCTGCCATGACCCAAACCACCGCCCCTGAAGCCGCCCCACTGCTGCCCCCCCTGGCAGTGGGCGACTACGTGGTGATGGAGCACTTTTTGACCCTACAGGGCGAGGGGGCGTTTGCCGGTACGCCGGCCTACTTCATCCGCCTGGGGGGGTGCGACGTGGGCTGCCATTGGTGCGACGTAAAAGACAGCTGGCACGCCAACTGGCCCGTACTCAGTGCCGATGCGCTGGCCGATGCTGCGGCGGCTACCGGTGTGCGCCACGCCGTGATAACCGGCGGCGAACCCACGCTGCACGACCTGGGCCCACTGGCGGCGGCACTCCGGGCGCGCGGCCTGCGGGCACACCTGGAGACCAGTGGCACGAACCCGCTGGGCGCGGCCGAGCTGGATTGGGTGACGTTTTCGCCCAAAAAATTCAAGGCGCCCCTGCCCGAGTACTACGCGAAGGCCGACGAGCTCAAGGTCATCGTCCACAACCGGCACGACCTAGTCTGGGCCGAGGGGCACGCCGCCCAAGTACGGCCCAGCTGCCTGCGGCTGCTCCAACCCGAATGGTACACGCCCGAAAGCGCCCAATGGGTGGTGGCCTACTGCCTGAGCCACCCTACCTGGCGCATGAGTGTACAGACCCACAAGCACCTGAACATCCCCTAACATGGCCCGCTCTTTCTTCCTTGCTGTGTGGTGTACCCTGGTGGCGCTGCCACTGCTGGCCCAGCGCAAGGGCCAGCCCACGCCCGTGCCCGGCGCCGAGGTGAATCCCGACCCGCGGTACTACGGCATCAGCTCAAAGAAAGCGCTCAAGCTCTACGAGGCAGGCATGGTGCAGTACAGCTACCGGCGCTACGGCGAGGCGCTGGTGCAGTTTCAGGCGGCCCTGGCGCTGGAGCCCCGGTTTGGCATGGCGCACTTCCGTACCGGCGAGGCGCTGTTTCTCGATGCCCAGGCGCAGGGGGCACCCCTGGGCAAGGCCCTGCCGCACCTCGAAAATGCCTTGAAGGCCGAGCCCGGGTGGCGGCCCGAGGCCTGGAACCTGTTTTACTACCTGGCCGAGTGCTACACCCAGGCCCAGCGCTACAAAGAAGCCGAGGCCAACTACCTGCGCTTCCTGGCGCCCCCGGCACGCGCCAATGCGTCGTACCAGCTGCGGCAGGAGGCCAACCTGAAGCTGCCCAGCGCCCGGTTTGCGGCCCAGGCCATCGAGCACCCCGTGCAGTTTGAGCCCCACAACCTGGGCCCGGCCATCAATACCGAAGCCGACGAGTACTTGCCCTACCTAACGGCCGACGACCGGCTGCTGTTTTTCACCTCGCGCCGGAAGGAGGGCACCGGCGACTACGACAACTTCCTGGGTGGCTACCCCGAAGACTTCTTCTTCAGCCGGTACGAAAACGGCGCCTGGCAACCGGCCGAAAACCTGGGCCCGCCGGTAAACACCCCCCAAAACGAAGGGGCCGCGTGCATCTCGCCCGATGGACAGTACGTGTTTTTTACCGGTTGTGGCCGGCGCGATGGGCAGGGCGACTGCGACCTCTACGTCGCCGAGCTCAGCGGTACCCAGTGGAGCAAACCCCAAAACCTGGGGCCCATCGTCAACAGTCGGTTTTGGGACAGCCACCCCAACCTGGCCAACGATGGCCGCACCCTCTTTTTTGCCTCGGCGCGGCCCGGCGGCCTGGGGGGCACCGACATCTGGATGAGCACCTACAGCGGCGCGGCCTGGAGCGAGCCGCGCAACCTGGGCGCACCGATCAACACGCCCGGCAACGAGTACGGGCCCTTTTTGCACGCCGATGACCGCACGTTCTACTTTGCCTCAGACGGGCACCCCGGCTTTGGCGGGCGCGACCTGTTCCTCGCCACGCGCACCGACAGCGGCTGGAGCCCGCCGCGCAACCTGGGCCACCCCATCAATACCCCCGGCAACGAGCAGAACCTGTTCGTGAACGCGGCCGGTACCCAGGGCTACTTCAACAGCAGTACCCTACGCGGGCTGGGCAAGATTGACCTGTACACCTTTGCGCTCGACCCCAGCATCCGGCCCCAGTTGCGGGCCACGTTTGTGCGGGGCACCGTGCGCGACAGCCTGACGCGCAAGCCCATCGGCGCCGAGGTGACCCTGGTGCGCCTAAGCGGCAGCGACACCACCCGTGGGGTGCGCAGCAACGTGGCGACGGGCCAATTCTTGACCTCGTTGCCCCTGGAAGACGACTACGCGGCCTTCGTCGATGCCCCGGGGTACCTGTTCTACAGCCAGTACTTCTCGCTCAAGGGCATTGAGGGCCAGGCGTACTACGACCTGGCCATTGCCCTGCAGCCCATCCGGCAAGGGGCCACGGTGGTGCTGCGGAACATTTTCTTTGCCTACGACAGCGCCGAACTGCTGCCCGAGTCGGGGCCGGAGCTGGCCAACGCGGTGCACTTCCTGACCCAAAACCCCAGCGTGCACATCGAGATCGGGGGGCATACCGACAACGTGGGCGGCGATAGCTACAACCAGACCCTGAGCCAGGCACGGGCCCAGGCAGTGCGCGACTACCTCGTTGGGCGCGGCATTGCTCCTGGGCGGCTGGTGGCCAAAGGCTACGGCAAAACCCGCCCCATCGCCACCAACGATACCGAAACGGGCCGGGCACAAAACCGCCGTACCGCCTTTACCATCCTGGCCAACTAACCCTACGGAGCTAGCGTTTACTACGTATGAAAGCTACCCCGGAACAAGTACTGGCGGGCCCAACGCTGTTTTACGATGGCACGTGCGGGTTTTGTAGCCGCAGCGTGCAGGTAGTGCTCCGCTACGACCGCAGGGGCCGCTTTCGCTTCTGTACCCTGCAGTCGGAGCTTGCCCAGACGCTGCTGGGGCCCTTGGGGGTCGACCCCCGTACGTTCGATTCGGCCGTGCTGGTGTACCGCAACCGGTTGTACCTCAAGTCGGACATGGCCCTACGGGCCGGGCGGCTGCTGGGGGGTGTCTTCGCCGTGGCATGGCTGGGCTACCTGGTGCCCCGTGTGCTGCGCCACGGGGTATACGACTGGATTGCCCGTAACCGCTACGCGTGGTTTGGCCACGCCGAGTCGTGCAAGCTGCCCAGCCCCGAGGAGCGGGCACGCATGATTGCCTAGGCAGGCAGGCGTCGGGCCTCGATTAGGCGCTGCTGCTCGCCGAGGAACTGCTCGAGGGCGATCAGCACATCGGTGCCTGGCTCTGTATGCGGCAGGCGCTGCAGGGCAATGGCTTCTATCATGCTGCGCAGGTTAAATTTCAGGCGCAGTTGGTGCAGGTAGCGTTCGTAGCGCAGCAGTATCCAGCGTTCGAGCGTCTGTTCCACCCAGGCCCCCGTACGGGTGGGCAACAGGGCGGTACAAAACCCAAACGCCCCACCCAACCACCACAAAGCGGGGGCGTACCACGCAGGCTTAAGCCCCCGGCGCCGCATGAGGTCGTTGAGGAAGGCCTGGTGGCTGCTCTTGCGCTCGCGCAGGGTGCGCAGGAATTCTTCGCGGCGCTCTACCTGCCGGTACCAGGCCAGGCGCATGCCCTCGCGGGCGTG
>JANRLA010000067.1:0-6531 GCA_033763015.1 Bacteroidia bacterium | reverse complement strand
GCGGCAAGCTCGGCCAAGCAACAGAAGCCCGGCACAGCCCGGCAGGCTATCCTTAGTTACCTGTCAGATGGTCTGCCGCCAGCGCGCCCGCCCCTTGTAGGTCGCCGCCCGGCACCCCGCCAAATGCGGGGGCCCCCCAAGACCGGGCGAACCGGATGCACGCTCGCACGCAGCGTTGCAGCCCCCAATACCCCCGGTTTGGTCACCGCGGGGGGCAGGCCTTCCCACACCCTGCAGCACGTGGTTTCCACGTCCGCTGCGGGGTGAGCCCGTTTCTACCTATCCCCCATTCCTTAACGATCCCTCAACGGCCGCCCCGGCGCAACTGGGCGCTGGCTTTCGGTGTTGGCACAGCTAGTTTTACGCCTAGCTATGCAACGTCTTCTGCTCCTGGCCCTCGGTGGGCTGCTCCTCGCCGCCTGCGGCCCCGCCACCGCCACCGATCCCGGCGCCCCCCTGTCCACCGGCACCTGGCGCGCCGTAGTCCGCACCCAGGGCATCGAGGTGCCCTTTTTGGTCGAGGTCGCCACCCCAACCGATAGCACCGTCCAGCTCACCCTCCGCAACGCCGACGAGCGCCTCGTCCTCGACCCCGCCCCCCTCCGCGGCGACTCCCTCACCGTCCCCATCGACATTTTCGATGCCGAGCTGCGCCTCCGCCGCGAGGGTGCCACTTTCGTCGGCACCTGGGTCAAGCCCTACGCCCCCGGCTACGAGCTGCCTATCTACCTCACCGCCGCCGACACCAGCCGCTTCCCCCTCGACCCCGCCAAAACCCCTGGCAGCTTCGGCGGGCGCTACGCCACCACCTTTACGCACGAAGACGGCCACACCTCGCAGGCCGTGGGCCTCTTCCAGCAGCAGGGCGCCCAGGTTACGGGCACCTTCCTCACCAAAACCGGCGACTACCGCTACCTGGCCGGCATCGCAGACGGCGACAGCCTCCGCCTGAGCACCTTCAACGGCGAGTGGGCCTACCTCTTCGTCGCCGGCAAACTACCCGATGGCACCCTGCAGGGCACCTACTACACCGGCAAGAGTGGCCGCAAGACCTTCAGCGCCCGGCTAGACAGCACCGCCCAACTGCCCGATGCCAACACGCTGGCCTACCTCAAGCCCGGCGCGGGTGGCCTGCGCTTCAGCTTCCCCGGCACCGCCGGCGATACTGTTACCTACCCCAGCCCGGCGTTTGCCGGTAAGCCGGTGGTCGTGCAGATCTTCGGTACCTGGTGCCCCAACTGCCGCGACGAAACGGTCTTTCTCGCAGACTGGTACCGCCGTAACCAGGCCCGTGGCGTTGAGGTCATCGCCCTGGCATTTGAGCGCAACCCCGCCCCCGAGTACGCCAACGCCCGCATAGAGAAAATGCGCCAGAAGCTCGATGTCCGCTACCGCTTTGCTGTGGCGGGCGAGAGCACCTCTGAGGCCGCCAGTAAGGCCCTGCCCATGCTCAGCAGCGTGCTGGGTTTCCCGACCACGATCTTTATAGACAAGGCTGGGCGGGTGCGCAAAATCCACACAGGCTTTAGTGGGCCGGGCACCGGCGAGGCCTACAGCCAGTTTGTGGCCGAGTTCACGGCCACGATGGAACAGCTACTGGCCGAATAGTTGGTAGTTTCGCCAAACGAAGCAGCCCTGTGCTGCTTTGGGTACACATGGCGCTCGATTTCAAGCCCTATTTGCTTTTAGCGCTGCACGAACTCGACCTGTTCTCGGTACCGGGGGTGGGCACCTTTGTGCGCCGCCGCGAAAAGGCCCGTTTCGACCCCACCACCCAGGAACTGCACCCGCCGATCGAAAGCGTGGAGTTGAAACGGGGCGACGAGGCTGCCGCTGCGTTCGTCCGCTTCCTGGTTCAAAAAACCGGCAAGCCGCAGTCTGAAGCCGAAACCCTGGCCCGCGACATTGGCCTGACGGTGGTGCAGTACATCCAAAGCTTGGTGGATGTCGAGCTGGAGGGGTTTGGCACCCTGAAGAAGGGGCCCTACAACCTGCCCATCTTCGAGCCCGTAGACCTGGCCCAGTCGGTGGCCGCTCCCCTGCTGAAGGCCGTGGTGCTACCCGAAGCCCCGCCAGCGGCCCCAGCCCCTACGCCCGAACCGGCCGCTAAGGCACCCGAGAAACGCAGCCTCGCCTCGCCCAAAGGCAAGACGCCGACCAAAGGGGGTGCAAAACCGGCCAAGAAAGCGGCACCGCAGCCGGTAAGCCCCGGTGCCAAGCGGATGCGGATGGTCATGTTTATCCTAGTGGGGTTGTCGGCATTGGGTACGGTAGCCATTACGCAGTGGGATACATTCTTCGGTAGCGATGCCGCGGCCAGCAAAGCACCTGTGCGCGATGCCCCGGCCGCAAGCCCGCCGACCGATACGACCAAGACCCAGCCGGTACAACGCAAAACGCCCAGCTCGTTCCCCGGGGCCAATTAACACTTAACCCTCCTACCGTTACCTGCCATGACGCTAGACCAGTTTACCGACGCCATCCGCCAGAAAACCGGCACCGACTCGGGGCTTAATGCGAAAGTGAAATTCCTGATCGACGGCGAGCAGGTGGTGCACGTAGATGCTACCCAGGTGCCCAACGTGGTGAGCAACGAGAACCTGGAATCGGACTGCCTGGTGCGCCTAAGCGCCGAAACCCTTGAGAGCGTCTTGGGTGGCAAGACCAACGCTACAATGGCCTTTATGATGGGCAAAATCAAGGTCGATGGCAACCTGGGGGTCGCCATGAACATCACCAAGATTCTGTAGCCATGCAGGTTCTACGCCGGGCACTGGGGTTGGGGGTTGGGGCGCTACTTTTGGCCGCACCAGGCCTTGGCCAGACGGTGGAGGCGGAGCTAAGCCTCGACCGGCGCGAACCGCGGCCCATTCAGTTCCAGTACGTTGCGGCCGATGGGGGCCTGGTCACGGTGGCGAATACCGAGCGCAACAGCTCGCGCGACCTGAGCGTATACAAGTACGATGGGGCATTCAACCGGCAGTGGCAACTACCGCTCTACCAGGCCAATGACCGACGGCAGCTAGAGGGCCTTTTTGTGGTTGGCCAGGAGATACTGGTCTTTTACGCCGACTACCTGGCCAAGGAGAACCAGGTCGTAGAAAAAGTAGCGCGCTACACCCTCGATGGCCGAGCGCTTACGACCGACGAAGTGGTGGCCGTGAGCAACTACGAAACCCAGCTGCGGGGCCTGTTTACCTTCGAGCGCTCGGTCGACAAGGCCCGTCTGGTGGGTATTGGGCAGCTGAACCCCCCGCGCTCTGACCGCGCCTACGACAGGCGGCCCGTTACCCTAACCTACCTGGCCCTCCAACGCGGCCAGAGCCGCATCGACACCGGATCGGTGACTCTGCCCTACGTAAACGAGGAGTTTGAATGGCAGCAGACCAGCGTTGGCAACAGCGGCACGGTGTGGGTAGTGGGCCGCATCACTCCGTTGGGCGAAGGCGACCGCGAACGCCAGGTATACGACTATGCCCTGGTGCGTGTTGAGCCTAGCCGACGCTCGGTACAGGAAATCCGGCTTGAATTGCAGGACAAGTACATTACCGATATGCTCCTGAAAGTAGACCGCAACGACGATGTGGTGGCGGTAGGCTTTTACAGCGAACAGCGCAACGGCTCATTTATCGGGGTATTCTACGCCCGGGTGGCCAAAGATGCCACCACGCTTACCGTTACGGGCTACAACCGGTTTGCCAACGAGTTTCTGGCCAACTTTTTAACCGCACGGCAGATCGACCGGGGCCGTGAACTAACTACGCTCTTCCTCGACGACATTGTACTCCGGACCGATGGCGGGGCACTGGTGCTCGCCGAAGAGTTCTACAAATCCTCGCAAGCCGACCGCGTAGGCGTGGGCGTTGGGTACGGGGGGTTTGTGAACTACACCACGTTCTACCACTACGACAACGTTGCGGCCATTTCGGTGGGGCCCGACGGCAGGGTGGAGTGGACCTCGATTTTGCGCAAAAACCAGGTGTCGGATAGCCCCCTGGAGCTTTCGTACTTCCCGCTTGTCGTCAGCGACCAGGTGCTGTTTTTCTACCGGGCCAGTGAGCGGGTAGGGGGTTCGAACGTGTACCTGGTCGGCATGGACTACGAAGGCCGTGTGGGCGCCCCGAAGCCCTACTTCCAGAACTTTGCCAACAACGACATCTTTTACCGCGGCTCGGCTGAACAGATCAGCAATTCGAGCGCGATACTGGTATTTTACATCGCCCGCGAACGGGCCTTCCGCATCGCCAAGATCCGGTACTAGCGGCTAGTTCAGTTTGATTTTAAAAGCGTCGATGACCTTGCCATCGGGCGTGGTCCAATCAATAAGCCCAAACGTTTGCACCTGCTTGCTGTCGTCGACGGCAATGGCACCTTTCTTTTTCATGCGGTTGAGCTGCGAGTTGACATCGCGCTTAAGGGCCTTGATGTCGAGGTACTCTTCTTTCTTGTGAAGGGCCTGCGCAATCTGGGCCGAGGTCGCAAAGCGGCCAATCTCCTGGATGGTATCGATCACTTTGGTAGAGAGCGGGATCTTGACCGAGCTGCCCTGAAGCATGTTGATGGCGGCCCGGATATCCTTAATCTCATTCTCCTTTTCTTGTAGCGACTGGCGCAGTTCGTTCGCCTCACTCTCCAATGCTTCTATTTCTTTGTTAAGCAGGGCAATGACGTTGCGTTTACGTTCGTTCATGACCGAAGTTTAGTTAGATTCAGCCAAGTATACAGCTTTTGGGGGCCGCAGAGCGCGTAAGCCCATCACCTGGCTACGTTTTGTGAGTAATTCCTGTGCTCTTCCACACCCGCGTCTGTCTTCTGGGCCTGCTCATGAGCACTTTTTGTGCGTGGCTGCCAGTTTTTGGCCAGACCGGTAGTGCCCCGCTGGCCCAAGGGCAACAGGCGTATGCCCGGGCCGACTACGAAGGAGCGATAGCAGAGTTAAGCCGGGTCGTGGCCGACTTGCCCGACTTGGCCGAAGCCTGGCTGTTGCGGGGCCAGGCCTACTTCCAGTTGCAGCAATGGGGCCGTGCCGAAGCCGATTTCAGCCGTGCCCTGGCCCTAGACCCCACCCTGGCCGATGCCTGGCTGCTGCGGGGCGCCACCAAGCTGGAGCGTGAGCGCTATGGCGAATCGCTCATTGACTTTACCGAGCTCATCCTCGAAGACCCCTACCATGCGACGGCCTACTACTTCAGGGGTGTGGCCAAACTGGGGCTGGGCGCCGCCCGCGAAGCCGTGGCCGACTTCAACGCTGCCCTGGCCATTGACCCAGAAGCCCCCGACGTGTACGCCGACCGGGGGCGGGCCTACCTGCGCCTAAACGAGTACTACAGCGCCCTGAGCGACCTGACGACCGCCATTGCCTTGCTGCCCAGCGAACCCCAGCCGTACGCCGACCGCGCCGCCGTACACCGGGCCCTACACCAACCCAGCGAAGCTCTGGCCGACCTCACGGCGGCCCTCGAGCTGCTGCCCAGCGAGCCTAACTGGTTTCTGGAACGGGCCCAGCTGCTGCGCGAACTCGGCGAGCCCGAATCGGCGCTGCGCGACCTGGTTGCTGCCCTGGAACTGGCCCCAGACTACTGGGAGGCCTACCTGGAACGGGGGCTACTCTACACCGAAGAGGCCAACTGGCCCGCAGCCGAAGCCGATTTCGGCCAATGCCTCGACCTGCGGCCCGACCTAGCCTTGGCCTACGAAGGCCGGGCGCAGGCCCGCGCGCGGCAAGAAAACCACGCCGGTGCCTACGCCGACCTAACGCAACTGGTAGCCCTCGACCCACAGTACCCCAACGGCTACAGCCAGTTGGGCATCGCAGCCCTTCACTTGGAAAAGTATCCTGCGGCCCTGACCTACTTCGACCTGGCCCAGCCCCTGCAGCCCACCGACTTTTACCTCTACTTTAACCGCGCCCTGGCCTACTACGCACTGGGCCGAACTGCCGAGGCCGAGGCCGACCTAGACCGTAGCATCGGCCTAAACGCTGGCTTTGGCCCTGCCTACCTGAACCGGGGGGTTGCCCGTGAACGCCTGGGCAACCGGACCGGCGCCTGCCACGATTTCGCCACCGCGCACAAGTTGGGCGAGCCCAACGCCGCCGCCTACCTGGCGCGCTATTGCAACCCCTAGTTTTGCATCCTGTGCGCCAACGCCTATTCCTGGTAGGGCTACTCACGGGCCTGGTACCGCTTGCCTATGGGCAGCACGATTTTGCGCGGCTTACGCAGCGCGCAGAAGAGCTGTACCGCCTGGGCGACTTTGAGGGTGCGCTCCTGGCCTACGATAGCCTGGCCGTGCGGGCCCCGGGGCATGCCATCGTGCTCTATGGCCGGGGCCGCACCTATTTCGCGCTCGAACGCTTCGCCCGCGCCATTGCCGACTTCGATAGCTGCCTAGCCTACGACAACCGCTACGCACAGGCGTACCACTACCGGGGCATGGCCCGACTGGCCCTGGGGGAACTGCCGGCCGCCGAAACCGACCTGGACCACGCCCTGGCCCTGGACAGCACCCTGTGGGAGGCCCGGGTGAACC
>JANRLA010000066.1:0-1977 GCA_033763015.1 Bacteroidia bacterium | reverse complement strand
AAGAAAGCCCAGGCCCGTGCCGACAAGCAGGCCGAGAAACTGAAAGTCGCCGAGGCCCCCGCCGAAGCGCCCGCCGATGAGGCTGTAGAAGCCACCGAAGAAACCGCAGCCGAGTAAGCCACCGTGGCACCCGAAACCGAGCCCACGGTCTGTATTGCCACCGTGGTAGCGGTGCATGGGGTCAAGGGCCAGGTCAAGGCACGGCTCGAAGTCGACCCCGCCGAACTGCCCGATACCGTTGGCCCGGTAACCTTGGTCGATGCCCACGGCCGGGCGTTCCCGGCGCAGCTAACCGAGTTCCGGCACATTGCCCAGGGGGTGTTGCTGCACGTGGCCGGGTACCATACCCCCGAAGCGGCCCTGGTACTCAAGGGGATCGAGGTGCACTTGCCCGAGACCGAACTGTACGAGTTGGAGGTTGACGACGAGGGGTCCGACCTTCCGCTGCCCGCCGTCGAGGGGTACCGGGTCATCGATGCGGTACACGGCCTGCTGGGCGAAGTGGTGGCCGTAGAGCCGCGGGCCGATCAGCCCCTGCTGCTCATCGTTTCACAAGACCGCCCGGGGGTGGAGATTCTCTTGCCCTGGCACCCCGAGATTGTCGTGACACAAGACATAGACGCACAGACCCTGCGGGTGAACGCCCCCCCCGGCCTCATCGAACTCTACCTTACCGGCGCCTAACCCATTGCCCCGCTGGGCTATCTTGAGCACCTTGCCAACCCAACGTGGAAGCCGAACTCAACGCCGACCTCGAACGCGCCAACGCCGCCATTGCGCGGGCCGAGCAGTTGGCCCTGGCTGTGGCGCGGCTGCAAGACCAGCTGGGTAGCCTGCGTCAGCAGCTTGCCGAGAAAGACCGCCGCCTGCAGGCGCAACAACATGAAATTCAGGGCCTTCGAGATCAGCTGAATTTGTTTAAATTGGCCAAACGTTTTACCAAAACCGATTCCTCGCCCGACTACAAAGCCAAGATCGATACCCTGATCGAAGCTATCGACCGGACACTTGCGGAGCTTGCCCTTGAAACCGGGGCAACCCTACATACCCGTTAGCCACCTACCTGCCCCTGCCACTTTGTTCACGCCTACGTGAACCCCGTCATGGAAGACCTTAGCAAGCGCGAAATCACTGTCAACCTCCTGGGCCGCAACCTCTCTGTGGTTGCCAGTGCCGAAGAGGCCGGTCACCTGCGCGACGCCGTAGCTGTTATTGAGCAGAAGGTGGCCAACTACCGCGCCGCATACGCCATCACCGACGAAGCCTACCTGCTGCTTATGTGCAGCCTGGAGCTGGCCACCGAAAGTGCCGCCACCCGGCGCGACTGGGCCCGGCGCTCGCAACAACTGGCCGACCGCTTCCAAACACTCGATAGCCTGCTGCTGCGCACCCTGCACCAGCTCGAGCCCCAGGGGTAACGCTACTGGCACCCTAGCCCGGCGTGGATAGGTACACCCTACCTACTCACCCTCCCATGATCCTGTACTACGTTCTTGTTGGCGTTGGCGGCCTGTTGGCCGGCCTGCTCATTGGCCGCTACCTGCTGGGCCAGCTGGCTACCCGCATCGAGGCCACCGCACGCGAGCGCGCCGAGCAGCTCACCGCCGAGGCCGAAGCCCGCGCCGAAAACATCAAAAAGGCCAAGCTCCTCGAGGCCAAAGACAAAATCCAGGAGCTCAAGAACGAGCACCTGGCCGACCACCGCACCCGTGAAGAAAAGCTCCGTGAAGCCGAGACGCGCGTAAAACAGAAAGAAACCGTGCTCAACCAGAAGTACGACCAGCTCAAAAAGGAGCAGCGCAAACTGGAAGAGCAGCAGGAGACCTACGACAAGAAGCTCGAAGTCCTGCACACCAAAACCGACGAGGTCGAGAAGCAGCGCCTCCTGGCCGTTACCCAGCTCGAGAAAGTGGCTACCCTCACCGCCGACCAGGCCCGCGAGCAGCTCATTGCCAACCTGCGCGACGAAGCCCGGGC
>JANRLA010000065.1:0-5670 GCA_033763015.1 Bacteroidia bacterium | reverse complement strand
GTGCTGCGGCAGCCGGTCATCACCCTGCGGTGGCAGGACCCCAGCTTTACCTGGCACGAAGCGACCTTTAGTGGCCTCAGGGCGCGCGTGATTCAGCACGAATACGACCACACCCAGGGGAAACTCTTCGTAGACTACCTCACGCCCCTAAAAAAGGCCCTGCTCAAGGGCAAGCTCCAACGCATTGGCAAGGGCCAGACCGATGCCGAGTACCCCATGCGCTACCCCGGCCTCAAGCGCCCGGTGCGGGCGTAAGGCCTTACGGGTGGCGAATGTGCCCGTAACCCATTGGTTTTCAATTACGTACCGGCACCAAAAAGCAAGTGTTTTGGTGCCGGTAGTACTACTGCTACTTGGGTTCTTGCCAGCGGATGGCTGGCAGGGCCAGGGCGCTGATGAGGGCATTGAGCTTGGGGACCTCGCCCTCGAGGAGGGTTTTGAGCTTGGCGAGTTCGGCGTCGATGGGCGGGGTCAGGTCGGCGAGCACCTGCCGGGCGGCATCGGTGGGCGGGGCATCGGCGCCCTCTACCTCCTGGGCCAGGAGCGTGAGCTTGTTGCCCAGGCGGATGGGGTAGTTGAGCAGGTCTTGCCCGGCTTTGGCTTTGGTCTGGTAGAGGGCCTCTTCGACTTCGGTCAGGCCCGTGAGTAGGGGTTTGGCCGCGGCCCGCAGGCTGTCTTTTTCGGCGCCCTCCAGCTTGGCCAGTTGGCCGTTCACGGCCTCGCGCACGGTGCGCAGGCGGTTAATGGCCTGGTGCACCTCGCTGATCTTGGCCTTAACGGCCTGGGCAAATGCAAACTGGGCCTCGAGCTCGGGCAGTTTGGTTTGCAGCCGGGGGTCGAGGCGGATTTCGGCCCGCTGTGTGGCCACGGTTTCGCCCAGGGTCAGGCGCAGGGTGTAGAAGCCGGGCAGCACCTTGGGGCCTGCGGGCTGCCCACCCCAGAGCACAGCACCGGGCAGTTCGGTAGCGGGCTCGGTGCGCATATCCCACACAAACCGGTTCAGGCCCACGCGGGTGGAGAGCACGCCGTAGGGGGTGGCGTCGGGGTCGGGGTAGAAGGTGTTGTCGCGCTCTAGGGGCTTGCCGTTGGGCCGGGTGTGGTTGGTAAAGGTGCGCAGCACCTTGCCCTCGGCATCGAGCACCTCGAGCCGTAGGGTATCTTTTTCACCCAGGGGCGCGCCTAGGGTGTAGTGCACCAGTACGCCGTTGGGCGGGTTGCTGCCCACGGCCTGGCCGCCGCCGCCGCCACCGAGGCGGTAGCTGTGCCGTGGCGCGAGGAGCGCTACCGGTGCGCTGGGCAGGCTTTCGGCCAGTTGGTGCAGGGGCGTCAGGTCGTCTAAAATCCAGAACGAGCGGCCGTGGGCGGCGATGACGAGGTCTTTCTCGCGGGCGTGTACGGCCAGGTCGCGCACCGGGGTTACGGGCAGGTTGAGCTGCAGGGGCTGCCAGCGGGCTCCGCCGTCGAAGGAAACGTAGACGCCAAACTCGGTGCCGGCGTAGAGCAGCTTGGGCTGGTTGGGGTCTTCGCGCACCACGTGCGTAAAGTGGGTGGCGGGGATGCCGGTGGTGATGGCCGTCCAGGTCGCACCAAAGTCGGTGGTTTTGAAGAGGTAGGGCTTAAAGTCGTCGAGCTTGTAGCGCGTGGCGGCCAGGTAGCACGTACCGGCGCTGCTGCGGCTGGGCTCGAGGATGGAAATGAGGGCCCACTCGGGCAGGCCGTGGGGGGTGACGTCTTTCCAGTTGGCGCCGCCGTCTTGGCTCACGTGGACCCGCCCGTCGTCGCTACCGGCCCAGAGGAGGTCTTTCTGGGCAGGGCTCTCGGCAAAGGCGAAGATGGTCCCGTAGTATTCGACGGAGGTGTTGTCTTGGGTGATGGGCCCACCGGAAGAGAGGAGCTTGGTACTGTCGGCCCGGGTGAGGTCGGGGCTGATGACGGTCCAGGTCTGGCCCTCGTTCTGGGTCTTGAACACCACCTGGGCGGTGGCGTAGAGGGTTTTGGGGTCGTGGGGCGAGAAGACGATGGGGTAGGTCCACTGGAAGCGGTACTTGTTCGCGCCTGCGCCGCTGCCCATAGGGTTGTTGGGGTAGGGGCTCACGCTGCGCTCCTGGTCGGTGCGTTTGTCGTAGCGGGTCAGGTAGCCACCGTACGAGCCACCGTAGGTGACCTCGGGGGTGCGGGGGTCTACGGCGATGTAGCCGCTCTCGCCGCCGGCCACGGGGTACCACTCCTGTAGCCCGATGCCGTAGCCCAGGGTGCGGCTGGGGCCGCTAATTGTGCTGTTGTCTTGCTGGGCGCCGTAGACGCGGTAGGGGAACTGGTTGTCGAGCGTAACGTGGTAGAACTGGGCGGTGGGCAGGTCTAGGTCGGTCCAGCTACGGCCGCCGTTCTCAGTCACCTCGGCCCCGCCGTCGTCGGCCACGATCATGCGGTTGGGGTTGTGGGGGTCGAGCCAGAGGTCGTGGTAATCGCCGTGGCCGGTGCGCAGGCGGCCAAAGGTTTTGCCGCCGTCGATGCTCTTCAAAAAGTTCACGTTCAGCACGTACACCGTTTCCTCGGCCTGGGGGTCGGCAACGACGTGGCTGTAGTACCAGGCCCGTTGGCGCAGGTTGCGGTCGCTGCTGGTGCGCGCCCAGGTGGCCCCGCCGTCGAGGCTCAGGAAGAGCCCACCGCCGGGCTCGTTTTCCACGATAGCCCACACGCGGTTAGGGTTTACGGGCGATACAGCAACGCCGATCTTGCCCAGTACGCCGGTGGGCATGCCGGGGTTTTGGCTCAGGTTCACCCAGGTTTCGCCGCCGTCGGTGCTTTTGTAGAGGCCACTGCCGGGCCCGCCGCTGCTCATGCGCCAGGGGTTGCGGTAGCACTCCCAGAGGCTGGCGTAGACCACGCGGGGGTTGGAGGGGTCGAGGGTGACGTGCACGGCGCCGGTCTTCTCGTCTTTGCTCAAGATTTTCTTCCAGCTTTTCCCCCCGTCGGTGGTGCGGAAGAGCCCGCCGTTGGTCTTGTTGCCAAATACCCGGCCCAGGCTAGCGACATAGGCCACGTCGGGGCTCTGGGGGTGCACCGCGATGCGGCCGATGAACGATTGGTCCTTCAGGCCAATGTGCTGCCAGGTTTTGCCGGCGTCGGTGCTACGGTATACGCCGTCGCCGGGGCTGATGTTGCCGCGGATGTCGCGCTCGCCGGTGCCCAGGTAGAGCACGTTGGGGTCGCTGGGCGCTACGGCCACAGCCCCTACGCTGGCGGCAGTGAGGAAGCTGTCGGTGACAGCGGCCCAGCTCAGGCCCCCGTCGGTGGTCTTCCAGAGGCCGCCGCCCGTGGCCCCGAAGTAGTACGTCAGCGGATCGCCCACCACACCGGTGCAGGCAATGCTGCGCCCGCCGCGCTCGGGGCCAATGTTGCGGTAGCTCAGGGCCTGGAGGTGGCTGGGTGGGACGGCAGGGCCGCTGGGGGCTGGGGCGCGCTGGGCCCAGGCGCTGGGCAGGGCCAAGACGCCCAGTAAAGCGGCGCACACGAGCGCCGGACGAAGGCTTTGCATACGGAAGAAGCGTAGATTGGGTAACCGAACCGTAACTTAGGTAAAACCTATCCGTATGCAAGCCGCACTCCCCGTTCGCGCCACCGAGAGCCCCGCCGCCGCCTGGCGGAACTGGCTCTACCTCATCAGCCTGGCGCCGGCCACCTTAACCGTGTTTGGCAACCTGGCCGGTGGCCCCTGGGCCGCGACCAACTTCGTAGTATCGCTGCTGGGTATCAGCGTGCTAGAGTTGGTGCTGCCCCGTACCCGCAGCAACAACTACCACGAGAGCCGCGTACCCGATGCCATTCTGCTGCTGCACGTGCTGGCTCCCCTGGCCACGTTCGGCACGCTGTTCTATGGCATTTCTAGCGGCAGCCTGCAGGGCTGGACGCTCTTTTGGGCCGCGGGTAGCGTAGGGGTACACAGCGGCGCCAGCAGTACCGTCGTGGCCCACGAGCTCTGCCACCGCAAAGAAGCGTTCTGGAAATGGGGCAGCAAGTGGCTCTTCTTCACGACCGGTAACCCCTATTTCTACGTAGCGCACCTGAGGGTACACCACCGGCTGGTGGGCACCACCGAAGACACCACCACTGCACGGTTCGGCGAGTGGAGCTATGCCTTCATCGTCCGCAGCGCCTTTGGCCAGCTGCGTGATGCCTTTACGTACGAAGCCGAGCGGCTGCGCAAAGCCGGTAAAGCCCCCTACGGGCCCCAGAACTACGCCGTAGGTATGCTCGGAGCCATGGTAGCCCTGAACGTAGTGCTCGGATTTACGCTGGGGCCCTGGGCGGTGTTTGCCTACCTGCGGCAGGCCCTGCTGGCCAATGTGCTGCTGGAGCTCACCAACTACATTGAACACTACGGCCTCACGCGCACCAAGCTGGAGCGTGTAGGGCCCGCCCATGCCTGGGACAGCGACCACGTTACGCGGTTCTTCCTCGTCGAGCTGACACGCCACGCCGACCACCACATGAACGGCAGCCTGCACTACCACACCCTCAAACACCAGCCCCAGAGCCCCAAGCTGCCCACCGGCTACGCGGGTATGGTACTCCTAGCGCTCGTGCCGCCGGTGTATTTCGCCCTCATCCACCCACGGCTGCGCCGCTACCAGCAGGCGCTGGCGGCTGCATAGCTGGTTACCGACCGGTAGACCTGGGTTGCCTGAACGGCAGCGGAAACTACTACGGTACCCGAGCCTCGGCCGTAGTGCCTGCAACGAGGTCATGGAGCAAGGCCGCGAAGCGGGGGCGGTTGGCGGGCTCCCAGACCGTGCGGGCGTGCTTGCCGGCCTCGAACCACACCAGGCGCACGTGGCTGGGCAGGGGCCCCAGCTGGGCGAGCTCTTGCTCGAAGATGGGCGTGGGGCAGATGCTGTCACTGCGCGTTTGGGTCAGGGTAACGGGCGCCTCGATGGCCGGCACGAGGGTGCTGAGGTCCATCGAGTCGAGGAATCCGCCGGTGTAGAGCAGGTCGTACCAGCTGAGGGTGTGGCGCACGAACCAGCTGGGGTAGCCGTCTTTCGCGCCCTTGTCGAGTACGTTGGCTGTTGCATTGGCCAAGGGGCTTTCGAGCAGCAGGCCGCCCAGCCGCACGCCAATCTGTTGCCGCTGGGCTTCGAAGAGGGGGCGAGCGGCGTAGATCATGCTGGCCATCGCCCCTTGGCTTTGACCGTAGAGCAAGACCTGGGTTTGCCCTTTGGCCTGCTTCAGGTAGGCCACGGCGTTGGCCAGGTCGCGGGCAAAGAGCTGCCCAAAGCCCGTGGGGGCCTCGTCGGAGGTGCCGCTGTTGCGCAGGTCGGGGATAAAGACGTTGGCGTAGCGACGCACCTGGGCGCTATCGAGCACCGGCAGGCTGCTCACGAAGCGGTAGCGGCTGCTCCACCGCCCGTGCACCAGGATGAGGGTTTGCGTTACGCTACTGTCGGTGGCGGGGAACCACCAGCCGCCCAGTTTCAGGCCGTCGGAGGTGAAGCTGAGCTCCTCGTACCCCGTCCAGCCATAGGCTTCGGGGCTGCGCAGGCTGTCGTCGGCAAACCACTGGTAGTGGTACTGGGTGTGCACAGCGGCATCGGCCCGGGGGTAGTCGCGGTACAGCCCCAAGGCAAACCCGATTACACCCCCGTAGAGCGCGCCCAGCGCCGCCAAACC
>JANRLA010000064.1:0-21726 GCA_033763015.1 Bacteroidia bacterium | reverse complement strand
ATACCTGCGTGTGCGGACCTTTTACGCCAAACACCCCGAGCTCAACGCCGCCGGGCTGCAGCTCGATGAGCTGGCCTTCGTGACCGAGGGTTTGCTGCTGCCCGAAAAAGTCGGGGCAAAATAGCCGTGCGCATCGTGGGTGGGTACCTGGGCGGTCGGCGGTTCGACCCACCGGCGGGCCCCCACCTGCGCCCCACCACCGACCGTGCCCGCGAGGCCCTGTTCAACATCCTGGCCAACCACACCGTGTGGCCCGACACGCCGGTGCTCGACCTCTTTGCCGGCGGCGGTGGGGTAAGCCTAGAGTGCATCAGCCGGGGCGCACCCCGCGTGGTAGCCGTAGAGAAGGATGGCAAGACCGTGCGCTACCTGCGGCAGCTGGCCCTCAGCTGGGCCGTGGGCAACCTTGAGGTGGTGCACAGCCCTGCCGAGCGGTTCCTCGCAGGGCCCGCCGAGCCCTTTGGCCTGGTGTTCCTCGACCCCCCCTACGCCTACCCCGGCAAGGCTGCACTGGTAGAACAGGTACGCAGCCGGGGTTGGGTGGCCCCCGGCGGCTGGGTGGTACTCGAGCACGCCACCAGCGAGTCGTTCGAGGGCCAGCCGGGTTTTGCCCAGGCCCGCACCTACGGCCAGAGCGCCTTTGCCTTCTTTCAAGCGCCTGTACCCTAGTTTGGGTAGTAGTTTTGGTGCGGATGCGTGCCCACCTGCGCCTGGCCTGGCTCGTGCTGCGATCGCTCACCTGGCGGCGGCTGTGGAACGCGCTGCAGGTCTGGGCCAGCTACCTCATTACCCGCCTGGTGGGGCGGCCCGTTCGTTGGGGCCTGCCCATTGCCCTGGGCATTGAGCCGACCACGGCCTGCAACCTGCGCTGCCCCCAGTGCGTGTCGGGCCTTCGGGCGTTTACACGGCCTACCGGGCGACTAAAACCCGAGGTGTTTTATGGGCTGATCGACGAGCTGGCGCCTACCACCAGCAAGCTCATCCTGTACTTTCAGGGCGAGCCATACCTGAACCCCCACCTCTTCGAGCTGGTGCGCTACGCGACGGACCGGGGGCTGTTTGTCGGCACGAGCACCAACGCCCATTTTTTAACGCCCCAGGCGGCCCAGGCCACCGTACAGAGCGGCCTGCAACACCTGGTGGTCTCGGTGGATGGGGCCACGCAGGCCACCTACAGCCAGTACCGCAAGGAAGGCGAGCTCGCCACGGTGCTCGAGGGCATCCGCAACCTGGTGGCGGCCAAACGGGCGGCGGGTGCCAGTACGCCGTTTGTCGAGCTACAGTTCATTGTTTTTCGGCACAACGAGCACGAAATCGGGGCCATGCGCGCCCTGGCCCGCGAACTGGGGGTCGACAAACTGGCCCTCAAGACGGCCCAGATCTACGATACCGATGGCCCCGGTGCCGAGCTGATACCCACCCAGGCGCGCTACCGCCGCTACACCCTCACCGCCGCCGGTTTCCGGCTCAAGGCCGGTACCCTTAACCACTGCTGGAAGCTCTGGTCGGGCGCCGAAGTGACGTGGGACGGCCGGGTGCTGCCCTGCTGCTTCGACAAAGACGCCCGCTACCTCATGGGCACCTACCCCGAGGCCAGCTTCGGGGCCATCTGGCGCGGAGACGCCTACCGCGCCTTCCGCCGCACGCTCACCCAGCGCCGTGGGGCCATCGATATCTGCCAAAACTGCACCGAGGGCACCCGCGTATGGGCCTAACCCTGCGTACCACCGTTCTAGCGCTGTGGCTGGTCGTGGGCTGCGTGTACGCCGGCCACGGGCAGGAGGCGCGGTTCCCGAAACGGCCCACCAACTACGTAACCGACCCCAGCGGCATCCTTACCGACGATGAGCAGGCTGCGCTCAACGCCCAGCTTAAGGCCTACGAAGACAGCACCACGAACCAGTACTTCATCTTCCTGGTGCGGGGGCTTGAGGGCCGCAGTGGCGATATCCTGACCAACGACGTGTTCCGGGCCTGGGGCGTAGGCCAGAAAGGCAAGGACAACGGGGTACTCATCGTCTTGGCGCTCGAGGACCGGTTTCTGCGCATCGAGGTCGGTTATGGCCTGGAAGGGGCCGTGCCCGACGCGCTCACTGCCCGCATCCGCGAGGAAATCATGAACCCCCTCTTGCGCGAGGGGCGCTACGCCGATGCCCTGGCGGCGGGTGCCCGCGCCGTGCACGCCCTGGCCCGTGGCGCAGCCACCGACGAGGTACTCCCCCCGCGCAGTACGCTGCCATTCGGGTTTAACCCACACAGCGCCTTGCACTGGGCCGTTGCCATTCACCTGGGGCTGGGGGCACTGGGGGGCTTTTTCTGTGCGCTGGTACACCAGATTGGTATCCTTCGGTTTGTTGCCGGCGGCAAGCTCAAACGGCAGCCCAAAAAACGCAGCCTTTGGGTGGGCCGGGTAGCAGGCGCGGTGCTTGGCCTGTTGGTACTACCGTGTATCAACGGAGCCTGGTGGGCCATTTTTCCGCTCATCGGCCCAGGGTTCGCTGTTCTATTTTTTGCACGCCCTCGTTGGTTCCTGCGCAAGTACTACGGCAAGCGCGGGGGCGGTGACGACTCCAGTGACAGTAGCAGCTACGACAGCGGCTACTCGGGCGGGGGCTACGACAGCGACTCGAGCAGCAGCAGCTCCGACTTCGGCGGGGGTGGGGGTGGCGATAGCGGCGGCGGCGGCTCGTCGGGCCACTGGTAGCCAACCCAGTTATATGCCCTAGGCCATAGCGGTGTGGCTGCTGGTTTCGGGCTCGTCGGGCACCGTTTCGTCCATTTCGGCCTTCAGGTGAGCGGGTAGTTCTACGGCCCCCAGCGCGTTTTCGAGCAGTGCCTTGTTCTCGGCCCGCGTGCGCCAGGTGTCAATCGCCAGGTAGAGTGCGTTGCGGGTGCTCGTCACGTCGGCCACGCCTTTACCGGCAATGTCGTAGGCCGTGCCGTGGTCGGGGCTGGTGCGCACAATGGGCAGCCCGGCGGTGTAGTTCACGCCCTCGCCGCGGCTCAGGGTCTTGAACGGGATAAGCCCCTGGTCGTGGTACATGGCCAGAATGCCGTCGAAGCCCGTGTACTGGCCCATGGCAAAGAACCCATCGGCGCTGTAGGGGCCAAAGCACAGCCAGCCCTTGTTGTAGGTCTGTTTTACGGCAGGGGCGATGACCGAGAGGTCTTCGTCGCCGAGCAGGCCGCCGTCGCCGGCGTGGGGGTTCAGGCCCAGCACGGCCAGTTTGGGCTTGCGTATGCCAAAATCGAGCTGCAGGCACTCCTTCAGCACCGTGAGCTTCTGCACAATACCGGTCTGCGTCAGGGCGCTGGGCACCTGTTTGAGGGGGATATGGCCCGTGACGACACCCACGCGCAGGCCCGGGTGCACCATGAGCATGAGCGTTTGCCCCCCGCCGAACTGGGCCGCCAGGTACTCGGTGTGGCCAGGGAAGGCAAAGCCGGTGCTCTGGATGGTCTGCTTGTCGATGGGTAGGGTGAGCAGTGCATCGGCGGCGCCCTGCTTGAGGTACTTTACCGCCAGTTCCAGCGCCTCGAAGGCGATTTTACCGGCCTCGGGGCTGGCAACCCCTGGTTCGATCTTGCCCACTTCGGCCGAGGCATCGACCAGGTTAATGCGGTCAGGGCGGATGTCGTTGGGGTGATCTACTTGCTGGTAGACGACCTTTTCGAGGTCGAGCAGCTTGCGGTACACGTGCAGCACCTTACCCGAGCCCACCAGCACGGGGGTGCACAGGCGGAGTATGCGGGGGTCTTCCAGTAGTTTGAGGGCCAGCTCGGTACCAATGCCGTGGGGGTCGCCCAGGGAGATGGCTATGCGGGGTCTGGGCTGCTCGGGGGCGTCTGCGCTCATGGTAGGGGGTTAGCGGCCGTAGGTGCGTAAAAATTCGGTGAGCAGGCGCACGCCCCAGCCGGTGCCGTTTTTGGGCCGGTAGTACTTGCCACTCTCCAGGAACGCGGGCCCGGCGATGTCGAGGTGGATCCAGGGGTAGGCCGTGAAGTGCTCGAGGAATTTGGCGGCGGTGATAGACCCGGCCTCGCGCCCCCCGATGTTTTTCATGTCGGCGATGTCGCTCTTGAGCTGCTCGGCATAGTCGTCCCAGAGCGGGAACCGTACCGAGCGCTCGTACACCTGCTGCCCGATGCGCAGGAGGGCCTCGGCGGCCGCTTCGGCATCCTTCGCGTAGAGCGGCATACCGATAGAGCCGATGGCGATGACCGCCGAACCGGTTAGGGTCGCCAGGTCAATTACCAGCGCCGGGTTGTAGCGTTTGGCGTAGAGCAGTGCATCGGCGAGGATGAGCCGACCCTCGGCGTCGGTATTGCGGATTTCGACCGTCGTGCCGTCGGCAAACGTAATCACGTCGTTGGGCGTGTAGGCATTCACCCCCGGGCGGTTGTCGGTGCTGGGCACCAGGCCCACCACGTGCAGCGGCACCTGGTTCGCGGCCAGGGCGCAGAACGTGCCGATGACGGCGGCAGCCCCGGCCATGTCGCACTTCATAGTATCCATGCTTGCGCTGGGCTTGAGGTCAAGCCCCCCGGTATCGAAAACAATGCCCTTGCCCACCAGCACCACCGGCTGGGCATTGGTCGCCGAGGCCGGTTTGTGCTCCAGCACGGTAAAGGTGGGCGGCTCGGTGCTGCCGCGGTTTACGGCCAAGAGGCCCCCCATCTGCTGCTGGGCTATCCAGTCTTTGCCGTAGCGCGTTACGCTGAAGCCGTACTGCTGGCCCAGGGCCTCGGCGCGGGCGGCGAGCTCGGTTTGGGTGAGCACGTTGGGGGGCTCGTTCACCAGGTCGCGGGCGTGGTTGGTGGCCTCGGCAACCCGGGCGCCGAAGGCCAGGCGCGGGGTCGCCTGGGGCCCGTCGGTGAATACGCCCACTTGGCTCAGCTTGTGCGTAAGCTTCTCGCGGTCTTTGGTCTTGTACGGCAAAAACTGGTAGGCGGCCAGGCCGGGGGTCTCGCCCAGGGCGTGGAGCAGGGTCTCGGCCTCGGGGTGCTGGGCCAGGCCCAGGCAGACGACCTGCAGCTCGGTCTGTTTGTGCTCGTTGGCCTTGGCCACGGCCTTGGTGAGGGCAATGCGCAGCTTTTCGGGGTGCAGGCCCTGGGCCGTACCCAGCCCGTAGAACCAGAGCATGCGTTGGGGGGTATGGTAGGCCGTGAATTCATCGGCCGTCGCCATGGCCTCGGTCACCTCCAGGTGCCCCTGTGTCAGGCCCGCAATGGCCGTTTTGGTGGCCGCCAGGTCTTCGGTGGTGAGCAAGACGGCGGTGGGGAGGGTGGTGCTCAGGTGGGGCAGGTGAACAATGCGCATGACGGTAGCAGAAGGGGCCGTAAACTTACAACGTGCACCGCCAGGAACCCGACCCACACCCTGGGGCCAGCGTGCGGCCCAAGAAGCACCTGGGCCAACATTTTCTCACCGACCGCCGCATCGCCGAGCGCATTGCCGCTCTGGCCGCGCCCCAGCCCGGCGAGCGGGTTGTCGAAATCGGGCCCGGCACCGGCGTATTGACCGCCGAACTGTTGAAGCGCGGCCTTGCCGTAACGGCCATCGAGTACGACCCCGAAAGCGTCGCGTACCTGCACCAGCACTACGCCAGCGCCCCCCTCACGGTCATCGGCGGCGATGTGTTGGCCTACGACCTGGGCACCAGCCCTACGGTGCTGGTGGGCAACCTGCCCTACAACCTCTCCTCGCCCATTCTGTTTCATGCCCTCGAGCACCGCCAGCACGTACGCCAACTGGTGTTTATGGTGCAGCGCGAGGTGGCCCAGCGCTGGGCCGCCCCCGAGGGCAGCCGCACGTACGGCATCCTCTCGGTGCTGGCGGGGTACTACTACCGCGCTGAACTGCACTTTACGGTGCCGCCCGGGGTGTTTCGGCCCCCGCCGAAGGTGACCAGTGCGGTCATCACCTTCGAGCGCCGCGAGGGGGTGCCCGCCGTCGATTTCGGGCGGTTCAAGGCCCTGGTCAAGGCTGCCTTCAACCAGCGTCGCAAGACCCTGGGCAATGCCCTAAAGGGCTTCCCCGTCAACCTGCCGCCCGCCCTTGCGGGCCTCAGGGCCGAGCAGCTGAGCCCCACCGCCTTTGCCGAACTTGCCGCCCAACCGTGAGCCCCTGGCACTACCTACTCCAGACCCAGCGCCCCGTGGCGGGCCTGATTGCCCCCGCCCTGGCAGCTCTCTTCGCGCCGCCCCGCCGCTGGGTAGCCCTGCACGGGGGGGAGCGCCCGCCCTACGCGATGCCCGCGCAGCACCTGGGCGAGCTTGACCTCGCGGCGCTCGCAGCAAAGCACCCTACCGACGTGCTGGTGTACCTGCCCGGCCACACCGAGGTGCACTGGCCCGACCTCGAGGCCCTGGTGCATCAGCTTGCTACGCAGCTACCTAGCCCCAGTACCTGGCTGTACCTGAGCCCTGCTTGGCTGGGCTACGCCCCGCTATACCTCGACGCCTGGGGCTTTGCCGGGGCCTGGGGCAGTGGGATGGGCGCTGAGGGAGATATTTTAGTAGGTGCAGGCATGATAGAAGGGCTACCTACCCACGCCCCACCGCCACCCGATGCCCACTGGCAGGCCATTGCCCAGGCCCAGGGCCTGCCCGAGGTCTGGAACATGGTGCAGGGCCGTGCCCGCGCCTTCCGCACCCACCTGGCCGCTGCGGGGGGCAAGGTCTTTGGCGGGGTAACAACGCACCTCTACACCTGTTTTAGCCACCCTGCCGCCCAGGCGCTGACTGCGGAGTTTTCGACAGAGCTCACGCAGCTGATGGGTACCGGCAGCGCTGCGCCGGTCTTCCGGATATGGCATACCCAGCCCTCTGGGGTCGGCACGCGGCTAGCCGAGTGGGGCTAGCCAACGCTCCAGCACTTCCAACGGCAGGTCGCCAGGTTCGAGGGTAACGCTGCGCTGGCCGTCGGCCGTCGTCTCGGTATACCGAAGGCCCAGTTCACGCAGGCCATCGGCCACCCCAGGCCCATAGAGCGGGGCGAACACCCACCGGGCGAACCACGCGTTCCACGCCGTGCCGGTAGTTGCCTCGAGGTAGTCTTGTAGCCCTGTTTCGGGCAGCCCCAAGCCATTCAAATAATACTGCTGGTAGAGCCCGCGCAGCACAGCGTCGAGCGAGGTGCCGTGGTGCAGCCGCAGCGTAAGGTCGAGCGCCAGGGCGATGAGCTGGCCCGTGTCGTAAAACGTGGTGGTGTCGCCCGTGGGTCGGTAGCGGCTTAGCACGTGCCAGCTGTGGCGGCTTTGCTCGGCGGCGCTGGGGCTCGTGGGGCCCACAGGCCGGTTGGCAATGTGGGTTAGGGTTTCGCCCAGACGCGCGAAGAACGTGGGGGTATCAATCACCCCACCGCGCACCTGGGCCAACTCTTCGTAGTAGCACGTAAACCCCTCGGTGAGGTAGTGCAGCGCGGTAACCGGGTGGCGGTCGTAGCGGTAGGGCCACAGGGCGGCGGGCCTGAGGCATTTTACGTTCCAGGTATGGAACAGCTCGTGCGCGGTGATGCCCTGTACCCCGGCCCGGAAGGCCGACCCGCTGCTGGCCGTGGCCTCGGGCAGCACGTACATCGAGCTACTGCTGTGCTCCACCGCATGCCGAAACGACTGGTCAGTAAAGAGGTAGAGCAGGTAATAGGGGGTGGCCACGGGCCAGTGGCCAAAGACGGCCCGGTGTTGGCGCCAAACGGCGGCTATGGCTGCTTCGTAGCCCGCACGCCAGGCGGGATCGGGTAGCGCCGCGCCCCAGAATACGGCTACAAACGGCACCCCATCTACGCGAAAGGCCCACTGCAGCAGGTTGGGGGCGGCCACCAGGGGGCTATCTACCAGCGTGTGGTACGACTGGGCGGTGTACAGGCCGGGGCTGGCTTCGGGCAGCGCAACGGCGACCTGCCAGTCGGGCGTCAGGCCTGAGAGCTCAAGGCTGCAGGGCGCATCCTCCTCCCCCGGGGTGTACAGCGCCCAGGTGATGGGGTTGAGGTAGAAGAGGTTAGGTGCGAGGTAACTCGTGCCAGCGTCGAGGTGGGGGCAGTAGACCTGGTACCGAAAGGTTACCCGGGGGCTGCCGGTGGGGGGCACCTGCCAGGCGTGCGGTGCGGTTTGGACAAGTGGCAGCGACGTACCCTCGGCGGTGTGGGCTTCCAGGGCCACGAGCGCAGCGGCAAAGTCCTGCCCGTGGTAGCGGCCGGGCCGCCAGGTGGGTAGCTGTACCTCCAGGGGTGCGTCGGGCAGGGTCTCGAACGTGGCTTCTACGCCTAACAGCTTCTCGGCGGCTGGCCAGACACGGTACTGCGCCACGGGGCTTACGCGAAAGTTACCTGCCGGATGTCGCGTTCGGCCTGGGTGAGCAGGTAGAAGCAGCCTTTACGGCCGTCGTACTGCGGGCCTTGGAGTACGTTTTCGTAGGCCCGTTTGCCAACCTCTTGGCCATTGACCACCAGGTGCCAGTGCCGGCCCTGGAAGTACAGGTACGCCAGCTGGTCGGCGTCGTCGCTGTAGCACAGGTATTTGGGGCTGGGGTGGGCATACAGCCGCTCGCCGTTGCGCACTACGCCCTGCCACTCGGCCTTTACCTTGGCAAAGTAGGTGAGGTACTTGCCGTCGGGGCTGAAGGTCAGTTCGTTCACGTCGCTGTAGGGCTCGCTCAGCTGCCCATCGTGTACCACGTACCAGGCACCGTCGCGGTAGGCGGCGTAGGCCAGGCTTTCGTTGACGGGGCTAAAGGTGATGCCCGAAATCTGCTCAAACTTCGAGCCTGGGTGGCCGTTCAGGACCACCATTTTGTCGCGCCCGTTGGTGGCCTCGTAGGCGTAGGCGGTGCCCACGTGGCTCCACATCAGGCCATTTACCTTGTCGTAAATCGTTTCGGGCTGGCCGTTGACGACGGTGTACTCGCGGTTATTTTTCTTGACCATGTAGCCCAGATTCCGGCCATCGGAGCTGAAACTGAGCTTGCGGATGATGTCGTAGTTCTCGCTCACCCGCCCATTGTGCACCACGGCCAAGAGCCGGTCGCGGTTCACCATGTAGGCCAGTTGGCTCGAATCGCGGCTGAAGGTGAACTCGCCTACGCCCGAAAACGCCGCCGTTTCGTTGCCGTCGATGATGGCGAAGTACTGGTTGCCCTTTTTGGCCCAGTACACCAGGTGCTTGCCATCGGGGCTGAAGGTGATGCCGCCCACCGCGCTGTACACTTTGTCTTCCAGACCGTCGTGCACCACCTGCCAGGCGCCTTTGTTGTAGTTAACGTAGGCAATGCGGTGGGTAGCGGGGTTAAAGTGCAGGTCGCGCAGGGCTGGCGAGGGTGGGCCCAGTTGGCCATCGAGCACCACGTGCCAGCTGCGGCCTTTTTTGGCCAGGTACGCAAAGTGCGTCTCGTCGAGGCTGAAGGTGAGCGCCCCCACGGCATCGAAGGGTTCGCCCGCCCGGTTGTTGAGCACCACCACTTCACTGGCATCCTGCTTTTGCTTGTAGGCGCTGTGCAGGCCGTTGGGGCTAAAGGTAAGGTCGCCCAGGCTGGTGGTATCTACCTCTTGCCCATTGAGGACCAACAACTTGGCCGTTGGGCGGTTGCTTTTGGCGTCTTTGAGCAGCAGGTACCAGGTAAAGCCACGGGCGTGGCTGTAGAGGCTGGCTTTGCTGAAGGCGAACGCTTCGGTATCGAGCTTGTAAATCAGGTGGTCATTCAGGCCCTCGGTTACCTCGGTTGCGCCGGTCACGACGGGCTCGGGGGTTTCCAGCCGTTGGTTGGGGGCGGTCTCCTGGGCGGCAAAGCTGGCCTGGGTGGGTGCCTCCCGCTCGCTGACGCGCACCTCGCCACGTGCCACGCGCTTGGCATGAATGGCCTCTTCGACGCGCTGTACGTAACTGGCGACGCCCTTTACCTGGCTTAGCTCCAGTTCCAGCTGCGTAACGTAGGCCGAAAGGCCCGAGGTGGCCTGGCCGTTGAGGCCCAGGTGGTGTACCACCTGCTGCAGCTGCTGCTCGGCGGGGCCTGCCTGCCGGCTGGCGATGAACAGCTCGTAGCGCACCAGCGCATCGGCGCCCGCAATGGGTATTTTGAGGCGGTAGGCCTGGTCGGCCAAAAACTCACGCTCCTCGGTCGAGGTCAGCCCACGGCGGACGAACCCCTTCACCAGCGCATCGAGCAGCGGGATATTCTCCTGGGGGTTTTCCTGCCCCGCCTGCTGCACTACATCAATCATCGCAAAGGCGATGTCTTCCGAGATGCCCAGGCTGCGGGCAACTTCCAGGGCAAACTCACGGGCCGGTGCCAGGAGGCTGCCCTCGTCTACCAGCGCCTGGAGCAGTTCTTCGTAGAGCCTAAAACGGCGGCTGCCCGTGGGGTTGGGCTCGGCGGCCAGGTGCAGCAGTGCGGTGTAGACCTCCAGCGAGAGGCCTAGCTGGCCCGCGCGCGAACGAACGAAGGCCTCCAGTTCGCCGGTGAGCATGCCGGGTGCGGCCAGGGCCTGCATGAGCTGGTATACTAGGCGGTCGGGCAGGGTGCTGCGCTGCGTGATTTCGAGGTAGCACCGAATGAGCAGGCCCGTCTGGGTGTGGCTCAGGCCCAGGGCTTGGCCGTGGGCGTGGAGAAAATCGGTCGATTCTTTGGTCAGCCGCCCGTTGTAGCCCAAAGTGACCACCAACTGGTAGAACAGTACGATGGGCTCGAGGCTGGTGGAAGGGTGCTGCCGGTAGCGCTCGGTGGCCACCAGGGCACGCACGGCCTCGGCGGTCACATCCATTTCTTTACCGATGAGCACAATGTCGCTGACCTCGCTTTCGGTCAGCGCCGGATCCTTTACGTACTCGGAAATGAGCGGTAAGAGGATTTTTGCGTTCATCGGGCTAGGGTGTGGCGCAGAGCGGCAACAGCTGTGTAATCCATTTTACGACAAGCAGTTGGCGGGTGGGTAGGCAAGGTCAAATATACAACGGTAGGCCCCACGGCTAACGGTATCGTTTCGCTGTGTTGCAGGGCCAGGCCTAAGTCGTGCAAATATACGTCGGTACTTATACGTAACAAATCTACGTATTTAGGCGTACGCTACTGGCATCTTTGGTGCGTGGGTTGAGGGGTGGCGGGGCGCTAAGGGCGCAGCCGCCGGCCCATGACCAGATTTGGCCTACCTTTGCCCGCCGCACGCGCAGAGGCAATTCATGGACAGAAACAGTGTAACAGGCATCGTTCTCATCGGTGCCATCATTCTGATTTGGCTGTACTTCTTCAGCCCGAAGCAGCCCCCCAAACCGGCCGCCGGTACCCCTACCCCCACCGAGGCCCGTACCGAGCCTACGCTACCCGACAGCCAGGCTGCGGTAGGCCCCGCGCCGGTAGCCAGCGGCCCGCAGGCCACGGTCTCGGCCCCCGATAGCACCCAGGCGGCCGCCCGCTACGGCGTGTTTGCCCCCTTTGCCTCGGGCACCGACCGCGTTGTGCGCGTGGTGACCGAAGACCTGACGGCCGAAGTGCACACCCACGGCGCCCAGCTCAGGCCCGTAACCCTGAACAAGCACCGCGACTTCCGGGGCCAGCCCTTGCCCGTGCTGCCCAACAACCCCGAAACGTACCTGAACCTCACCTTTGGGTACGAAAACCGGGTCATCCACACCCGCGACCTGTACTACACGGCCTCGACCAGCGAGTCGGTGTCGCTCCAGGGCGAAGCTACCCAGACCGTGCGCCTGCGGGCCGAGCTGGCCCCGGGCCGCTACCTGGAGCACATTTACACCTTCCGGGGTACGGGTTACGAAGTGGGCTATGCCCTAAAAACCGTGGGCCTGGAGGGCGTTCTGCGGGGCAACTTCGTAGACCTTGAAGCTAGCGTGGGCGTGCCCTGGACCGAGCAAAACGGGCAGGAGCAGCTCAACCGCACCCAGGTGTACTACAAGTCTGACGAGGTCGAAAAGCTCTCGGTCGCCACCGACGAGGTAGAGGAGAAGAAAGGCATTCTGTCGGCCGATTGGGTGAGCCTAAAGAGCATGTTCTTTCAGGCCGCCCTGCTGCCCGATACCCCCTTCCGAGACGTAAGCCTGCGCGCCGAGCCCCTGCAACCCGAAGGCCCCACGCTGCCCAGCCTACCCCTGCAGCGCCTGAGCAGCACTCAGCGCATCCAATTGGCCTCGGCCAATGCCGATACCGTGGGCATGAAGCTCTACCTGGGCCCCAACGACCGTTCGCTCCTGGCCAGCTACAAAGTGGGCCTGGCCGAGCAGCTCAACCTGGGCTGGGGGCCCGTGGGCTGGATCAACAAGGGTGTCATTGTGCCGCTGTTTAACCTGCTCGAGGGCATTACGACCAACTACGGGGTCATTATCCTGCTGCTGGCCGTCTTCGTCAAGCTCGTTCTGAGCCCCCTTACCTACCGCAGCTACGTGAGCAACGTCAAGATGCAGGTGGTGAACAACATGGCCGAGGTAAAGGCCCTGGACGAGAAATACAAAGACGACCCCACCAAGCTGCAGCAGGCCAAGCTCAGTTTCTACAACACCGTGGGGGTAAACCCCCTGGCCGGGTGCCTGCCGCTACTGCTGCAAATGCCGGTCTTCTTCGCGATGTTCACCTTCTTCCCCCAGAGCATTGAGCTGCGGCAGCAGGCCTTCTGGTGGGCCAACGACCTATCGACGTACGACACACTGGTCAATTTTGGGTTCAAAGTGCCACTCTTGGGTGCCCATCTCTCGGGTTTTGCGCTCCTGATGACCGTCTCGCAGGTGGTGTACACCTACGTCTCGCAGCAAGGGCAAACCTTTAGTGGCCCCATGGCCTCGATGAAGTACATGGGCTACATCTTCCCCATCGGGTTCTTCTTCGTGCTCAACAGCTACAGCTCGGGCCTGAGCTGGTACTACCTGGTCATCAACGTACTGACCATTGCCCAGACCTACGCTATCAAGGCCACGATTAACCAGGACAAGCTGCACGACAAGATTGTGGCCTCGCGCGAACAGCGCGGCAAAAGCGGCAAGCCCAGTGGCGGCGGCCTGGCCGGTTGGCTCGAAAAGCAGCAGAAGAAGCAGCAGGAAATGATCCGCGAGCGTAACGACCAGCGCTTCAACGACATGCAGAAGAAGGCCAGGCCCCGCAAGCGCTAAGTGCACCCGGCCCTGCGGCACCTGGGCCAGTGGGCCCACCCCTACGCCCGCTTTCGTGGCCCTGCCGCAGGCCCTACCTGCTACCTTACCTTCGACGACGGCCCCACACCCGGGGTGACCTACTGGGTGCTCGAGGCGCTGGCCCACGCCGATGCCCGCGCAACGTTTTTCTGCCAGGGCCTCCAAGCCGCAGCGCACCCGGCCTTGGTACGGGCACTGCAGCAGGCGGGCCACGCGGTGGGCCACCACAGCTACAGCCACCCCGACGGCTGGCGTACCCCCTGGCGGGCCTATTGGGCCGACTGCCAGCGCGGCAAAACTGCGGTCGAGGACGCCCTGGGTGCTGCCACCTGCGGCTTTCGGCCACCCTACGGCCACCTGCCGTTGGGCCGCGTGGCGGCTCTGCGGGGGCTGGGGCCGGTCTGGCTTTGGGATGTCTTGACCCACGACTACCGGCCCGACTTCCGCCTGGCACACCAGCTACCGCGCATCCTCGGCGCCACCGGGCCCGGTAGCATCCTGGTCTGCCACGATTCGCACACGGCCGAGGCCCAGCTGCGGCAGCTGCTACCGCCCCTGCTCGCCGAACTTTCTGCCCGCGGCTACCGGTTCGCTACCCTGTGACAACTGCCCTACTGGGGGGTACCCTGGCGTACCTGGCCCTCTACGCGCTGGTGCACTTCTGGCTGGTGGTGGCCCTGGCCCGCAGGCGCGCCTCTACGCCCGTCTGGGGCGAGGGCTACCCCTGGCCCCACGTCGCCGTGCTGGTGCCCGCCCGCAACGAGGCCCACAACCTCGACCGGTGCCTCGCCAGCCTCCTGGCGCTGGACTACCCGCCCGGTAAGCTCACCCTTTGGGTGGGCGACGACCGCTCGACCGACGGCACCGCCGAGTGCATCCGTCGGTATGCCACTCGGCACGCCGGCGTACACTACATCGCCATCACCACCGACCTGCCCGGCCAGCGCGGCAAGCAAAACGTACTGGCCCAACTGGCCCACCACGTGCCCGCCAGTACCGAGTTCCTCCTGGTCACCGACGCCGACATTGCCGTGCCCCCCACCTGGGCCAAGGCCCTGGTGAGCAGTTTTACCACGCCCAGCATCGCCCTGGTCTCGGGGCCCACGGTCGTCGAGGCCCCCGGGTGGTTTGCCCGCCTGCAGGGGCTCGATTGGCGCTACGGCGTGGGGGCTTTTCAGGCGCTCGCCGAGCGTGGGCTGCCCGTCACGGCCGTGGGCAACAACATGGCCTACCGCCACAGCCACTACCGGGCCCTGGGCGGCTACGAGGCCCTCCCCTTCAGCATCACCGAAGACTACCGGCTGTTCCAGGCGTTTCGGGCGGCAGGCTACGGGTGCCGGTTTGTGTTTGCCCCCAGCGTAGCCAACCGCTCGGCACCCATCGTGGGGCTACGGGCGCTGCTCCACCAACGCAAGCGCTGGTACAAGGGGGGGCTCGAGGCGCCCTTCCACGCCCGGGCGGTGTACTACCTGCAGGCGGTGGGGGCGCTGCTGCCCATCGGGCTGGCACTGGGCGGGCACTGGGCCTGGCTAGGTGCCTTTTTTGCGCTCAAGTGGCTGGCCGATGGCCTACTTATCGCCACCAGTGCCCGGCGGTTGGGTCTGCCGGTGCACGGGGCGTGGCTGGTGCCTTGGGGCGTATACTTCAGCCTCTCGCTGCTGGTCTTGCCCCTCTACTTTATCTTGCCGTGGGCAGTGGTCTGGAAAGGCCGCCGCTACTAACCCCCCACCGACCCCCCCCCACCCATGGCCACCAGTTTTACCGAAGTCATCAAGCGGAACTTCCCCTCCGACGAGCGGCTGGGCTTTTACGTCCAGCCCAACATCCCCTCGGGCATCACCGGGCGGGTGCTCAATACCTACACCCGCATCAACATCCCCGACGTGGTTGCGGTGCACGCCTATGGCACGATGCTCGACAAAGACTACATCGTCTTGACCGACACCCAGCTGCACCACGAAAAGGGCTCGGTGAACCTGGAAGACCTCAAGGGCGCTACGGCCCGCGACCGGTACGTGGATGTAGACGTTAACACCTCGGGCAACACCCACCGCCTGAGCCTAAAGACCAAAGACGCCGACGCGGCCAAGGTGCTCGCCCGTACGCTCGATACCCTTTCGTTCCAGCCCAAGGCCGACGACCTGATGCCCGAGAAGGCCGATTACAGCCAGTACAGCGCCAGTTCCTTGAGCTGGCTCGAGCTCCGCGACGAGGTCATGCGCACGATAGACCTACTCCACGAGCGCTTCCAGAACGGCAAACTGAGTCTCTTGGAGTACGAAGAGAAAAAGGCCGACCTGCTCAGTAGGTTGTAGCCCCATGCTCATCGACACCCACTGCCACCTCTACCACGCCAAGTTCGACGCCGACCGCGAGGCCGTCGTAGCCCGCGCCGCAGCGGTATGCAGCGCCATTCTGCTGCCCAACATCGACCTCGAGAGCCTGGGGCCGCTCAACGCCCTGGCACGGGCCCACCCGACGCTATGTTACCCCATGGCCGGGCTGCACCCCTGCGACGTACCCGCCGAGTACGAGGCCCTCTTGCCGCGCCTGGAGGCCGAGCTGGCCACCGGCCGCTACCACGGGGTCGGCGAAACGGGGCTCGACCTGTACTGGGACAAAACCACCCTCGCCCGGCAAACCGCTAGCCTCAACGCCCACCTGGCCTGGGCCAAGCGCTACCACCTGCCCATCGTGCTGCACAGCCGCGATGCCTTCGAAGAAACCCTGGCCTGCGTCGAGGCCGCCCAAGATGGCACCCTCACCGGTGTCTTCCACTGCTTCACCGGCACCGCCGACGAGGGCCGGCGCGCCATCGCCGCCGGGTGCTACCTGGGGCTTGGGGGTGTGCTTACCTACAAAGGCAGCCCGCTGCCCGAGGCCGTGCGGGCACTCGACCCCGCCTACCTGCTGCTCGAAACCGATGCCCCGTTCCTGCCGCCGGTGCCCTACCGGGGCCAGCGCAATGAACCGGCACACACCCAACTGGTGGCCCACAAACTGGCCGAAACCCTGGGCATGACCTACGCCGAGGTGGCCGAGCTAACCAGCGCCAACGCGCGGCGGCTCTTTACGCGTCTTCTGCCAGCGGCGCCTGCCGGGGCCGGTCAAGCAGGTTGAGGAGCTCTTGCCGGGTGAGCTTCTTGAAGAATTGCTCGTCGTTCTGAATGATTTCGTTGGCCACGCGCGCCTTACGGGCCTGGAGTTCAAGGATAGACTCCTCGATCGTGCCCTGGGTAATGAACTTGTAGGCGAACACTGTGCGGTGCTGGCCAATGCGGTGGGCGCGGGCAATGGCCTGGGCCTCGACGGCGGGGTTCCACCAGGGGTCGAGTAGCAGCACGTACTCGGCGGCCGTCAGGTTTAGGCCCACACCGCCGGCTTTGAGGCTGATGAGGAACACCTGCACGTTGGGGTCTTCCTGGAAGTAGTTGACGGCCTTCTCGCGGTCTTGGGTCTGCCCGTCGAGGTAGCTGTACGTGACCCCGCGTTCGTTAAGCTCGGTCTTAAGGATCTGTAGCAGCCGCACGAACTGACTGAAGATGAGCACCTTGCTGCCTTCGGCCAGAATGTCTTCCAGGTGCTCCCACAGCGCTTCGTGCTTGCCGCCGGTATCTGGATGGTCGGGGTCGATGAGCCGAGGGTGGATGGCAATCTGCCGCAGGCGCTGGAGCGAGGATAGGATCTGGAACTTGGAGCGCTCGAAGTTCTCTTCCGTCGCCAGGGCCTCGCTGAAGAGGCTGGCGTGCAGTTGTTCGCGCTCCTGGTCATAGAGGCGCTCCTGCTCGGGGCTCAGTTCGCAGTACCGCACCTGCTCGACGAGTTCGGGCAGCTCGGGGGCCACCTGGCCTTTGGTGCGCCGCAGGATAAAGGGCCGCACCAGGTGTTTCAGGCGGTTGGCACGGGCTTCGTCCTGGTACTTTTCTATCGGCGTGGCGTAGTGGTCTTCAAAGAAGCGCCGGCCGCCCAGCAGGCCTGGGTTGAGGAACTGAAACTGCGTCCAGAGCTCCAGTGTGCTGTTTTCGATGGGCGTACCGGTGAGCGAGAGCCGGTGCTTGCCGTCGAGCTTGAGCACGGCCTGGGTGGTCTTGGCGTCGCGGTTTTTGATGTACTGGCTCTCGTCGAGCACGATGTAGTGGAACCGCGTGCGGGCTAGGCGGCCAATGTCTTGGCGCACCATGCCGTAGGTGGTGAGCAGGATGTCGTACCGGAACAGGCTGTTCTCGGTGCGCACGCGCTTGGTGCCCGCGTAGACGTGCACCTTGAGCTGGGGCGTGAAGTTGCGTATCTCCTGAAGCCAGTTGAACAGCAAAGAGTTGGGCACCACTACCAGCGAGGGGTGCTCGGGCTTGCGCTCGCTTTCGTGGGCCAGGAGCGTAAGTGCCTGTAGGGTCTTGCCCAGGCCCATGTCGTCGGCCAGAATGCCCCCCAAGTGGTGGTCGCGCAGGAACACCAGCCAATCGAACCCGGCCTTTTGGTAGGGCCGTAGCGTTGCCGTAAGCTGCTTGGGCAGGGTGGCCTCGGGCAGCGAGCCAATGCCACCGGGCAGGCCCAGGGCCACGGGGTCTACGTTCGGTAGCAGTGCTGCCTGGGCAACGCTCAGGCGAAGGCGGCCCCCCTCCAGCGTGCCCACCTCGAGCAGGTGGCGCAGGGTGAGGTGCTCTTCGGGGCGCAGGTAAAACACCTCGCCGTCGAGGGTCGTGAGCGGCGGTGAGGCCAGGTTGCGCAGCTTGTCGAAAAACCGGTCGAGTGGCAGGGTATGCTTGTCAACCTCGACCAGTGGGGTGGCGTACACCTCGGTAGCCTGCCGCTGCACGGCGTAGCGCAGGGCATAGGGGCCTGTGAACAGCCGCGGGCCAGGGTAGTCGTGCACCAGCCGGATGCCCGCGGCCTGTAGCGCCGGTAGGTGCTCGGCCAGCCAGGCGTACACCTCGGGCTCGGTAGCCTGAAAGTCGGCCAAGCCCAATTCGGGCACCAGGGCAGTGTACTGGGCCGCAACGGCCGTTTCGGTGGCCAATTCGCGCAGTATTTTCTGGAACTGTACCTCGGCGCCCCCGCCCTTGAGCACCCGTACCTGGGCCTCGGCGCCCTGCCCGGGCAGGAATTCGACGCCCGCATAGGCCACGCGCAGCCGTAGGGTGTACATCCGCTGGCTGCTGCGCAAGAGCTGGAGCAAAAACTCGGGCTTGGGTGCTACTTCGTGCAGCGCAAAGCCCTTGAGCGATACCTCGTGCTGCTCGAGCAGCTTGGTCAAGAACTTCTCGTAGTAATCCTGCTCAAACTTGGGCTGGATGCGAATAACCGGCTTGGCAAAGAAGGGCTTGAGTTTGCGGCCGTCGACCTCGCCCTCAAAGCGCACCACCGTGTTTCCGCTCCGGATCCACGCCGGTTCGTCGAGCAGCACCTCGCCATCAGTGCTGTGCAGCTCGAGTACCCGCTCGCCGTGCACCACCTCGACCCGGTAGTCGGTACCCTCGGGGCTGCGGGTAAAGAAAAACCGCATGCTCGCCGGCGAAGGCAGCAACTGAAGGGGCTTATCGGCTGGGTAGCCGTCGCCGGCCGACAAGTACAGGGGCCGGTCGGCCAAGAGCGGGTAGGCCGCCGCCAACTGCCCCTGGATAAAGCCCCAGAGCACTTCTTTGTACGGGCTGGCGCCGAATTTCTTGGCAAACTTCTGGGGGGTCATCCCCTTTTCGCCAAAACGTTTGAGCAGCTGGTGGGGCGAAAGCGCACCCAATAGCTCGACGAGCTTGAGGTCCGTTTCGTCGAGAATGCTGGTGAACTGGTCGGCGTTTTCGGGCAGCAGCCGTTGGTAGCGCAGGCTCAGACCGCCGTTGGGGTTGTGGGCCACCACAAACGCACCCACCAGTGGCCCGTAGGTCTCGTGGGGGTAGATGGCATAGACCGCGCTAGCCTGTGCGCTTTCGTCTACCCGGCGGGTGGTAAAGGCAGATGCAGTATCGGCGAACACGCGGTTTTCGGTACAAACCCGAGTCAAAACAGCCTTCGACCCGAAGAATCGGTAAAGATGTTGGCTTCAGCGCGCAGCACCAAATCAAGTTACGGTCATTTTGTGGCTAGACGCCCAGCGACAAAGCCCCAGTCGACTACCTGCCAGAACGCAGCCAGGTAATCGGCCCGCCGGTTTTGGTAGTTCAGGTAGTAGGCGTGTTCCCAGACATCGAGGCCCAAGAGCAGCTTGCTGCCCGCCTGGGCGGGGTACATCAGGGGGTTTTCCTGGTTGGGGGTGGTCTCAACCGCGAGCTTGCCCTCCTCCGACTGCACCAGCCACACCCAGCCCGAGCCAAACACCGACAGCCCCGCCTGGGCAAACTGGTTCTCAAAGGCCTCCGGTGAGCCAAAGTCGCGCACCAGGGCCTCGGTCAGGGCTTTGGGGCGCGTGCTGGGGGTGGGGGTAAGGCACTGCCAGAACAGGCTGTGGTTGTAGTGGCCGCCACCGTGGTTCTTCACCACGGGGCGCAAGGCTTCGGGCAGCCTATCGAGCTCGACAAAGAGCTGCTCCAGGGCCGTGGCCGCGTACTGAGGGTACCCTACCAGAGCGGCATTCAGTTTTTCGATGTACCCCTGGTGGTGTTTGGTGTGGTGGATGCGCATCGTCTCGGCATCGATGTGCGGGGCCAGCGCCTCGTAGGGGTAGGGCAGCGGCGGCAGGGTGAAGGGGGGGCGCCCCAGGATGGGCCGCTCAGTATCCACCGCCACGCGGGTACAGGCCTCTAGGGCGCTGCCAATGACCAGGGCGCCCACACCGGCCGCGGCCGAGCGCTGGAGGAATGTTCTTCGGTTCATTGGCCAAAAGGTAGACCCCACCACCGGCAAACTCAACCTGGGCGCGGAATCTTTGCAACCTCTAGACCCGTTCTACCCTATCGATGAAGGTTCGCGTAGGCCCCAAGGCCATCCTGGTCATCACGTATGCCGTGGGTGTGGTGGGCATTGCCTGGCCCACCAGCCGTGCCCTCACCCTGGCCCTCACCCCCGTACACCTGCTCCTCAGCGCTGCGCTGGTGCTCCGGGCGGCCCAGCCCCGGCTGCACACCTGGTGGCCGTGGGCCCTCAGCGTGGTGGCGCTGGGCTACGGCCTCGAGCTGGTGGGTGTGCACACCGGCCTGCCCTTTGGGTGGTACGACTACGGCGCGGCGCTGGGCCCGAAGTTTTGGGCCGTACCGCCGGTCATTGGCGTGAACTGGCTGCTGCTGGTGCTTGCGGGCGCCGAAGTGGCCCGGCGGCTGGCGCGCCATCGGGCGCTTCAGATTCTCTTGGGGGCAGCCCTCATGGTGGCCCTCGATGCGCTGATAGAACCCCTGGCCCCGCGGCTGGGCTTCTGGCAGTTCTGGGGTGGGGTGGCCCCCCCGCAGAATTACCTGGGCTGGCTTGCTGCCAGTTTGGCCTTCCAATGGGGCCATGCCCGGTACGTGCCCAGCTACCGTAACCCCTTGGCACTGTGGCTAGTAGGCCTAATGAGTGCCTTCTTTGTGCTACTACGCGTTTGGGTGTAGCTAGAACTTAGAACGGAACTAAGCTACCGTAGTGTCTAGTTGTACCGCCTGAACACACCACTATTGCCTACGTGAAACCCCGTGCATTGATTATTGGTACTGGCTTAGGGGGGCTGGCCACGGGCCTACGCCTCAGCCACGCCGGATACCAGGTTACGTTTCTTGAAAAGCACCACCAGGCTGGGGGGCGGCTTAACCAGCTGCGCAAAGACGGGTTCACCTTCGATGTAGGGCCTTCGTTCTTCTCGATGAGCTACGAATTCGACGAGCTCTTTTCGAGTGTAGGCATGAAAAACCCGCTGCGCCTGGTAGAGCTCGACCCGCTGTACGCCGTCAACTTCGCCCACCACCGGCAGCCATTTCTGATTCACAAGTCGCTCGACAAGCTCGCCGAAACTTTCGGCGCGCTGGAGCCCGACTTTGTCGCCAAGGTGAAGCGTTACCTGGCCGGTGCCAAAAGCATCTTCCACGACACCGAGTACCGCATCGTCAAACGCAACCTCTCGGGCCGGGTGCAGCACTACGGCGCCCTGGCGACCGTTCCCCTGAAGCACGCCCCCAAGCTCTTCCGCACCATGTGGGAGGAGCTCAGCCGTCACTTCACCTCCGAGGAGGTGAAGATTGTGTTCTCGCTCGTGGCGTTTTTCCTGGGGGCTACCCCCTTCGATACGCCCTCGGTGTACAGCCTCTTGAATTACACCGAATTGGAGCACGACGGCTACTGGAGCGTAGAAGGCGGCATGTACCGCATCGTCGAGGAGATGGTGGCCGAGCTCACGCGTCGGGGTGCCGAGTTTCACTTCAATACCGAGGTGACAGCCGCCATCGGTACCGGCGGGTTTGTCGAAGCGTTTACCGACACAGCCGGTAACCGGTTTTCGGCCAATGTGTATGTGTGCAACAGCGACGCGGCGGCCTTTCGGGGCCAGGTGCTAGGCCGCGCCACCCACGCACCCGCCAAACTGGATAAGCTGGATTGGACGCTTGCGCCCTTCACCATCTACCTGGGGGTCAAGGGCAAAGTACCCAACATCCACCACCACAACTACTACCTGGGCAGCAACTTCCGCGACTACGCCAGC
>JANRLA010000063.1:0-4591 GCA_033763015.1 Bacteroidia bacterium | reverse complement strand
TGTAAAAAACTACTGCACCTACAGCCTGCGCCGCCTGAAAGTAGACTACATCGACATCTACCGGCCCTCGCGCCTAGACCCCGAGGTGCCCATTGAAGACACCGTGGGCGCCATCAAGGAGCTCATCGACCAGGGCTACGTGCGCTACCTGGGCCTGAGCGAGATGGGCGCGCATACCGTACGCCGGGCCCACGCTGTGCACCCGGTGGTGGACTTGCAGATCGAGTACTCGCTCTTGAGCCGGGGCATTGAAGGCACGATTCTGCCCACCCTGCGCGAGCTCGGCATTGGCGTAACCGCCTACGGGGTACTCTCGCGGGGCCTCATCGCCCAGCCGGGGCAGCAGTACGGGGCGGGCGACTTCCGCGCCATTTTGCCGCGCTTCCAGGGCGACAACCTGGCCCACAACCAGGCGCTGGTCGCTGCCCTGCACGACCTGGCCGCCACCAAAGGCTGCACACCCGCCCAGCTTGCCATCGCCTGGGTGCTGAGCCGGGGCACCGACATCGTGCCCCTGGTAGGGGCCCGTCGGCGCGACCGCCTGGCCGAGGCCCTGGGTGCGCTATCGGTACAGCTCACCACCACCGAGCTCCAGCAACTGGAAGCGACGTTCCCGGCCGGGGCGGCCCACGGCGACCGCTACCCCACCCCGCTCATGAGCGCGCTCGACAGCGAGAAATAGCCCGTTGGGCATTCGTTTACAGACGGGGCGCCACGTTTTGCGGGGCCAGGGGGTACTACGAGTATGCTACTAGGGTTACCGTTTTGGATACTGGGTTGGTTAACGCCCGTCGGCACACCTACCACCACCGCCCTCACCCCGCCGCCGCCGCGCCACCTGGTCGAGCTCTTCACCTCTCAGGGGTGCAGCAGTTGCCCCCCTGCCGATGCCGTGCTGGGCCAGCTCGCGCAGACCGACCCCAGCGTGCTGGCCCTGTCGTTCCACGTAGACTACTGGGACTACATAGGCTGGCGCGACCCCTTTGGCCTGCCCCAGGCCACGGCGCGGCAGCAGGCCTACGGCCGCCGCTTCGGCCTTACGAGCATCTACACCCCACAGGCCGTGGTGGCGGGTCGGCAGGAACTGGTGGGCAGCAATGGCGCCCGGCTGGCGCAGCTGGTGCGCAGCCTACCCGCCCCCACGGCTTCGCTGCGCACAGCGCAGGTAACGGCTGCGGGCGGTACGCTCACTGTGGCGTATACCCTAGCTGCCGAAGCCCGGTACCAGGCCAGCGTGGCCCTGGTGCAGCGCAGCGCCAGTGTGGCCGTCAAACGCGGCGAAAACACAGGCCGGACGCTGAGCCACCGCAACGTGGTGCGCAGTTGGGTGGAGGGCCAGCCCCTCTCGGGTTCGGCCGGACTGGTGCTGCCCACGGGCCTACCGGCCAGCGAGGTGTTTGTGGCCCTGTGGCTCACCGACCCTGCCACAGGCCAGGTAGTGGCCGCCTGGCCGCTCGAAGTAACGCCTTAGGGGGCGGCTGACTTGTGCCACAAACGGGCAAGAGCGTGTATCTTCAGCCCGTTATGCACCAAGCGCTCGAACGGATCGCCACTACCCTGCAACCCAGGGTGCTCAACGTAACGATGTACGCAGGCGAGGTGTCGCTGCACGTAACGCCCGACCAGCTCTACCCTACCCTGAAAGAGCTGAAAGAGGCCTACGGGTTCGACTACCTGGCCGATATTGGCACGGTAGACCACTACACCGACGAGCTGCGCTTTGAGGTGCTCTACAACCTGACGAACCTTACGGATCGGCTGCGCATCCGCGTAAAATGCCGCCTCGAAGAGCACCACCCGGTGGTGAAAAGTGTGGTCGACCTCTGGCCGGCCGCGGGCTGGCACGAGCGCGAGGCGTACGACATGATGGGCATTGTGTTCGAGGGCAACCCCGACTTTCGGCGGATGTTCATGCCCGAAGACTTCGAGTTCTTCCCGCATCGGAAAGAATTCCCGCTCATCGGCATCCCCGGCAGCATCCAGGTGCCCGAGAAAGACCCCCCCAAAGGGTACAAATAGCCTTGCGGAAACCGAGGGGGCGCTGCGGCTGTTCGTACATCGAACCTAAGCACAACACCTCCCCATGCTCGAAGTAGGCACCCCCGCCCCGGCGTTCAGCGCCCAAGACCAAGACGGCAAGACCCACACCCTGGCCCAGTACCGGGGCAAGAAGATCGCGCTATACTTCTACCCCAAAGACGATACCCCGGGCTGCACCAAAGAGGCCTGCAACCTGCGCGACAACTACGCCGCGCTGCAAGCCGCCGGGTACGTGGTACTGGGCGTGAGCACCGACGACACCACCAGCCACGCCAAGTTTGCCACCAAGTTCAGCCTACCCTTCCCGCTGCTGGCCGACCCCGATCAGCAGCTGGTAACCGCCTACCAGGTGTGGGTGGAAAAGAACATGTACGGCAAAAAGTACATGGGCACCGCACGCGTGACGTACCTCATAGACGAGGCCGGGACGATTGCCCGGGTCATTGACAAGGTGAAGACCGAAGACCACGCGGCCCAGATATTGGCCTAACTGATACTCAGGCGATTGAAAGCGAAAACCCCGGCCCCGCGGCTGGGGTTTTTTGTTGAACGATGGGTACAGTTCGGGTACTTATCCACACTTGCGTGGAAATATTCCCTCGGCCGGGCTAGGCTATGCATAACTGCCTGTGGCCGAAGGGGCTAGGGTGTGAGAAATTGAGGGGAGAAAGCCTGGCCAGTACCAACCGCCTGTGGCAAGCTGCCGCCTAACGCCCTCATACTCAGCACGCTAGTGGCTGTGTGGGGCTAGGTGGGTAAAAGTGGGGAGATGTGGGATTCTTGGGTACCTTTACCCAGCTTTCCACGCACCATGGGCTTGCTCTACGGGGAATACACCTGCCGGGTAGACGACAAAGGCCGCTTTCAGATGCCGACCGCGCTCTACCAGCAACTCGCCGACGACCACCGGTCGGCGTTCGTCGTGGCCCGTGGCCTCGACCCTTGCCTGGTGCTCTACCCCGCCCCCATTTGGGAGGCCGAGCTGCAGCGCATTTACACCCGCAGCCAGTACCACGAAGCCAACCGCACCTTTGCCCGCCTGTTTCAGAGCGGCGCAGCACCTGTTGCGCTCGATGGCCAGCAGCGCATCAACCTGCCCAAGGCCCTGCAACAAGAGGCCGGTATTGTGAAAGAACTGGTGCTCATCGGGGCCCTAGACCGCATTGAGTGCTGGGCCGCCGAGCGCTACCGCAGTTGGCTCGACGAGTCGCTGCGCCGGCTACCTGCCCTGGCCGAAGCCGTCATGCAACCCGAGGGGCCAGCCGCATGAGCGCTACCCTGACCCCGCCCTACCACACCCCGGTGCTGGGCCCCGAAAGCCTGGCGCTGCTGGTAACCGACCCCAAGGGGCTGTACATCGACTGCACCTACGGCGGGGGTGGTCACAGCCGAGGCCTACTCGAGCGGCTGGCCCCCCAGGGGCGCGTGTTGGCCTTTGACCAAGACCCCGACGCGTACGCCAACCGCCTGCCCGACCCCCGGCTTACGCTGCTGCCGGTCAACTTTCGGTTTTTGGGCCGGGAGCTTGAGCGGTTGGCGGCAGGCCCGGTAACGGGCATCCTGGCCGACCTGGGGGTATCGAGCCACCAGTTCGACAGCCCCGAGCGGGGCTTCAGCTTCCGCTTCGAAAGCCCCCTCGACATGCGCATGGCCCAGGGCGCAAGCCTGGCCACGGCCGGGGAGCGGCCCACAGCAGCCGAGCTCCTGGCAACCTACCCCGAAGAGGCCCTGTACCGCGTCTTCAGCCGCTACGGCGAGTTCACCGGCGCTAGCCGCCTGGCCCGGGCGGTGGTCGCGCAGCGCAGCCGTAGCCCCATCGAAACAACGGGCCAGCTGGTCGCGCTGGTCGAAAAAACGTTTGCCAGCCGCAACAACGCGGCCCTGTTGGCCCAGGTGTTTCAGGCGCTGCGCATTGAGGTGAACGACGAACTGGGCGCCCTGGAAGAGCTGCTCACGACCGCGCCCCAGGTGCTGGCCTCTGGCGGGCGGCTGGTGGTGCTCAGCTACCACTCGCTCGAAGACCGGCTGGTAAAAAACCTCTTGAGCAGCGGCAACCTGCGAGGGGTGCCCGAGACCGACTTCTACGGCCGCCGACTGAACCCCTGGCAGGCGCTCACCAAAAAGCCCATCGTCCCCTCGGCCCAAGAGGTCGAAATCAACCCACGTGCCCGCAGCGCGAAACTGCGGGCAGCCGCTTACCAACCCAACGTAACCCCCTAACCGTGGACTGGCTCCGTCGTACACGCCCCACACCCTCGGGCAACCGCCTAAAGCCCGAGGCACCTACGCCCAAGGTGCCCCCCAAGCCAGCTGCCCCACCCCGCTGGGCTGCGCTCCGCTACGCCCAGCGGCAGGTACGCACGGCCTGGGGCATCGTATCGGGGCGGCTGAGCCTCCTGGAGCTCATCCAGGCCAACCTGGTCTTTACCGTGTTTCTGGTGGGCATTGGCATGGTCTACGTCTGGAACTCGCACCAGGCCGAGCGCCAGGCCCGCCGTGTGGCCGCGCTGGAGCGCGAGCTACAGGACCTCAAAACCGAATACACCACCCT
>JANRLA010000062.1:0-15430 GCA_033763015.1 Bacteroidia bacterium | reverse complement strand
TCGAAGGTGTCGTCGTAGATGTCGATGGCCAGCAGGCACACCTCCATCCCGTCGCGGCTACGGCTGCCCTCTTCGTCCTGCCGCAGGGTGGTGCGTACGCCCCTGTGCAGCTCGGTCAGGATTTCGCCGGGCTTGTAAATCTTGCGCTCGTTGACAATCTGGTTCAGGAGGTTGAAGCCAATTAGGCTCATAAACGCCCCCGGAGCGCCGTGGCCTGTACAGTCTACCACCGCAATAAACGCCGTGCGGATGCTGCGGGCAAACCAGTAGAAGTCGCCGCTCACCAGATCCTTGGGCCGGTACATCACAAACCAGTCGGGGAAGAGCTCGTCAATGCTCTTGTTCACCGGCAGGATGGCCTTCTGGATACGTTTGGCGTACTGCAGGCTATCGTGGTGCTCTTTGTTTTTGGCCTCGAGCAGCTCTTGCTTGGCAATTCGCTCAGAGATGTCGTAGGCCATGCTCCAGTAGCGCTCAGGCTTACCGTTCTCGTCGAGGATGGGTACGATGAGGATCTCTACCGCGTAGGTCTCGTAGTCTTTGGCGCGGTTGCGCAGTTCGCCAATCCAGGGCTTGCCTACCGAGATGTGGTTCCAGAGGTCGGTGAACACACCTGGCTCGGTGTGGCTGCTGGCCAACAGGTTGATGTTGTTGCCGATGAGCTCTTCGCGGGGGTATTTCGAAATCCGGCAGAAGGCATCGTTTACCGAAAGGATGATGGCATTGGCATCGGTTTCGGCAATGATGGGCTCGGGGTTGTGGCGCTCGTAGTGCTGGTGCAGGTACTTGCTGATGCGGCGCAGGTGCTCTTCAGAGCCGTTCTGTTGCGCGAGCGCGTCGATGCGACGGTCCCACTCGTCCAGCAGGGTATGCGAGGACACCGATACCAGTTCGAAGAGTTCCTGGTAATTCACCATGGGCCAGACAGGCGAAACGCGCAACAACGCCGAGGGGACGATTCCTAGGCAGTTGCAAAATAAGACGTTAGCCCAACTTACACCAGCCCCCGCCCCCCCGATTGTGCAAAACCTTAGCCCGAAACCGAGAGCTGGTCAAACTGCTGCAAAAACCTAAGGTCGTTCTGGCTGTAGAGCCTCAGGTCGGGCACGCGGTAGAGCAATTGGGCGCAGCGCTCCACACCCATGCCAAAGGCAAAGCCGCTGTAGCGCTCAGGGTCTAGGCCTACGTTACGCAACACCTGGGGGTCGACCATGCCGCAGCCCAGGATCTCGACCCAACCGCTGTGCTTACACACCGTGCAGCCCGCCCCGCCGCACACCCGGCAGCTGACGTCCATTTCGGCCGAGATCTCGGTGAAAGGGAAGTACGAGGGCCGCAGGCGCGTTTGCACCCCGGGGCCAAAGAGCTGGGTGACGAAGTAGGTGAGGGTCTGCTTCATGTCGGCAAACGAAATGCCCTCGTCAACCACTAGGCCTTCGATCTGGTGGAAGAAGCAGTGGGCCCGCGCCGAAATGGCCTCGTTGCGGTACACCCGGCCGGGCATGAGCAGCCGGAGTGGGGGCTGCTGGGCCTCCATGGCCCGGATCTGTACCGTGCTGGTATGGGTACGCAGTAGCCAACTCTTGTCTTCGGTAACGAAGAAGGTATCCTGCATGTCGCGCGCCGGGTGCTCGGGCGGGAAGTTGAGGGCCCCAAAGTTGTGCCAGTCGTCTTCTACCTCGGGCCCATCGGCCACCGAAAAGCCAATGCGCTGAAAGATGCCGACAATCTGCCGCTCGACCCGCCGCAGCGGGTGGCGGCCGCCGGTGTGGCGCAGTGTACCGGGCAGGGTAAGGTCGGCAGGTTGGTCGGCCAGGGGCTGCTGGGCCTTGAGCAGGGCTTCGGCCTCGGCGTAGCGGGCTTCGGCCTGGGTCTTGAGGTGGTTGAGCGCCTGGCCAAGGGCCGCCTTCTGGTCGGCGGGTACTTCTTTGAGGGTTGCGAAAAGCTCGGCAATGGCGCCTTTCTTGCCGGTGAAGCGGCGTTTGTAGTCCTCCAGCTCGGCCTGTGTTGCCAGAGGGGCCGCCTGGGCCTGGGCCAAAAGGGCCTGTATGCGGGCTTCGAACTCCATGGGCCGCAAAACTACACCTCGGCCACGTTTGCCACACCGCGCAGGCGGTAGCCCGGCGGCACATGGTTGTTCAGCCGACCCGCCGCCCCCTTGCCCCAGCCCAGCCCCAAGCCCCGGTACGTTACCCGCACCCAGCCCGAAACACCCCCATCGGTGAGCGCCAGCGCCTCGCCAGCCAAAAACCGGCGCGCAGCTGCCGGGTCGTCCAGCGGCAGGGTGGGCACTGCCGACGAAACCACCGTGCTGAGCGCCAGGCCATGGGCGGGCTTTTCGGTCTTGCCCTGGGTTTCGGTAAGCGACGTGCCGTAGGTCTTGAGCCGAAGCACCGCCTGCAGCCGGGCCAACGGGTCGGCATGGGCTGCGGGGAACACCCAACTGCCCAGGGGCGTAAAAAACGTGCGGTAGGCGCTGGCGTCGGTCAGCCACGGGGCCCAGGCGGGTGGCGCGGGCCGGTGGTCCCAGCGCGGGGGTGGCTCCCCTGCCGACGTAGGCCCCTCTTTTCGCTCGAGCACACAGAGGTAAAAGCCCTCGCCGCGCACCCGGTGGGGGTAGGCCTGGTAGCCGCCCACGGCATCGGGCACCAGCCCGTAGGTTTGGGCAGCAGGCAGGGGTACCGGGGCCCATTGGCCCGGCTGGGCCCGCAGCAGGGCCTCTATGGGCCCGGCGTTCTCACTGGGGGCGTAGCTACAAGTGCTGTAGACGAGCCGCCCGCCGGAGGCCACGAGCCGGGCGGCTTCGGGCAGTAGGCGGTGCTGGCGGGCGGCGCAGTGGGCCAGGGCGGCTTCGCTCCACTGGCCGATGGCCTCGGGCTGCTTCCGCCAAAGGCCCTCGCCGGTGCAGGGGGCATCCAGGAGCACGAGGTCGAAAAAGCCCGCCAGGGGCGCAAACTCGGCGGGGTCGTTCTGGCTTACGACCACGCCTGGGGCACCCCAGCGGGCCACATTCTCGCGCAGGATAGCGTTTCGGCTGGCGATGGGCTCGTTGGCAACGAGTAGGCTACCCGCAGGCAGTGCGCTGGCCAGCAGGGTTGTCTTGCCACCGGGGGCAGCGGCGAGGTCGAGCGCCCGGAGTGGGCGCTGGGTTTGCAGCAGGGCCAGGCCGATACACATCGAGCTGGCCTCTTGTACGTAATACGCGCCTGCGTGCCAGGCGGGGTCGTGCCCAAACGTGGGCCGTGTGCCCAGGTAGTACCCGCCGGGTGCCCAGGGGATGGGCGCGCCCAGTTCGAACGCCAGCTCGGTAGGTTTTGCCGGGTGTAGCCGCAGGCTGGTGGGCGGGGGTGCCGCCAGGGCCTCGGCAAAGGCCGCGTAGCCGGGCCCCAGCTGTGCCTGCATCCGCCGTACAAACTCGGTGGGTAGCTCCACGGCCTACCGGCTGAAGGGTTGGGCGTACTCAAACTGTGGCGCGATAGCCCAACGGCCGTCGGGGTGCAGGTAGCCCCAACGGCCCAGGTGCCGGGCAGGTGCATAGCCAAAGCGAAAGGGGCCAGCAGCCTCGAACTGAGGGCGGATGGCCCAGCTGCCGTCGGGGCGCAGGTAGCCCCACTTGCCCCCCACCTTTACCGCCGCCACGCCGCCAGAAAAGCTCCCAGGCGGGGCGGCATCGCGGGCCTCGAGGAACTCGAAACGGCTCTGGCGGATGGGCGTAACGCGGCCCGCAGCATCCACAACTTCCCACCGGCCCTCGCGCTGCAGCCAGCCGTACCCCTCGCCCCACTCGCCCAAGGCCTCGGTGCCTCGCGGGGCCCTGAATACAACTGCCCCAGCGCTATCGAGGTACACCCACTCGCCTGCCACCACGGCCGCAGCCCGGTGGTTGCGGTACGGGCCGATGTACGCCAGGTCGAAGCCCAGCAGGGTGTCGCCACGGACCGAAACCAGCCCGTAGCGCTGTGTGCTGGGGTCTACGGCAGGGTATACCCCATCGGCGGCCTCGCCCAGTGTATGCCCATAGCCGAACCCAAACCGGGGTGGCACTACGGTCTGGCCCAGGGTGTCGATCAGCTCGACCCGCCAGCCACTCCGGTTGATGGCCGCTACGCCACTACCAAATGGGCCCGCCTGTTGGTAGGCCACGGGCAAGGCCCAGGTGCCGGTAGCCCGCAGGTAGCCCCAGGCGCCCCCGTCTTGCACCGGGGCAAGCCCCCCAACAAACGGCCCGGCAGCTTCGTAGCGGGCAGGTAGTACCAGGTTGCCGCTGGGGTCGATGGCCCCAAACTTGCCCTCGACGACCACCCAGGCCCGTAGCGGAGGTACCTGTGCACCCGCCTCGAGGCACACGAGCGCCCCCAGCAGTAGCCATGCCCTAGCGACCACCGGCAAAGCTGTGCGCGTCTTCGTACTGCGGCACCAGGAAAAAGTCGCCCTCGGTCGTAATGTAGCCCCACTTGCCCCCCAACCGCACGGGCGCAAACCCATAGGCAAAATCGAGGGCTGCTTCGAACTGTGGGGGGATAGCCACCTTGCCCCGGGTAGTAATGTAGCCCCAGGTGCCGTCTTCGGCCTGCACCGCAGCAAGCCCGCTGCGGAAGCCCCGTACAACCAAAAACTGCGGCGCCACAACCCGTTTGCCCGTGCGGTCTATCCACCCCCAGCGGCCGCGCTCGTTCACTGCCGCCAACCCTTCGGTAAAGGGCCAGGCCTCGTCGTACTTGCCGCGTATCACGATGGCCCCGCCTTTGTTTACGTAGCCCCATTTGGTCAGCTTCATTACGGGCAGCAGCCCCTCGCTGAAATAGAGGGCATTCTCCCACTCAAACGGCACGACCACCTGCCCCTTGGGTGTGATGGCGCCAAACTTGCGCTCCTGTTGCACGACGGCCAACTCCTCGTGAAACTGGTCGGCGAACTGGTAGCGGGGCGCGATGGCGTACGACCCATCGGGGCGGATGTACCCCCAAAGCCGGTCTTGCCGCACCGGTGCCAGCCCGGCCCTGAAGCCGCCGCCCTCTTCAAACCGGTGGCCAATGCGCAGCTTGCCCGTGGGCTCAAGGTAGGCTACGCTGTCGCGGTACGAGCGCACCACGGGCGCCAGACCTTCTGAAAACACGATGGGGGTCTGGTACTGGGGGGGCACCACCCACTTGCCATCGCGGCCTATCACGCCGTATTTGTCGCCCTTGCGGGCCATGGCGTAGTCGCCCTGAAAGGGCCCCGCCTCATCAAACTGGGGCTGGATCATCACCTTGCCACGCTCATTGATGTAGCCGTACAGCCCGTTAAGCTTAACCGCAGCGTAGGCCGTACCCAACGACTGGGCCTGCACCCGCAGCGCTAACAGACACACCCATCCGGCAACGAACCACCGTAGCATGGGGCAAAAGTAGTGGTTGGGCAGGGCTAGACTTACCCTTTGGGGGCCGCGGGGTTGAGGCCGTTGGCACGGGCGATAAGCTCGGAGATGTCGAGCACCTGCACGGTGTCTTGTTTCTCGGCGTACTTCACCCCGTCGGTGAGCATGGTGGTGCAGAAGGGGCAGGCCACCGCCACCACCTCGGCGCCGGTGGCCAGCGCGTCTTCGGTGCGTTCGGTGTTGACTTCTTTCTGGCCCTTTTCCGACTCCTTGAACAGCTGGGCACCGCCTGCTCCGCAACACAGGCCGTTGCTCCGGCAGCGCTTCATCTCGACCAACTCGGCATCCAGCGCCTCGATCACCGTGCGCGGGGCCTCGTACACCCCGTTGGCCCGGCCCAGGTAGCAGCTGTCGTGGTAGGTAATCTTGCGGCCTTTGTAGGCCCCGCCCTGGATGCTGAGCCGCCCCTCGCTGAGCAGCTTGTTCAAGAACTGGCTGTGGTGTAGCACCTCGTAGGTGCCACCCAGGGCCGGGTATTCGTTTTTAAGGGTGTTGAAGCAGTGCGGGCAGGTCGTAACGATGGTTTTCACGGCATACCCGTTGAGTACCTGGATGTTGGTCAGGGCCTGCATCTGGAACAGCATCTCGTTGCCGGCACGCTTGGCGGGGTCGCCGGTGCAGGTCTCTTCGGGGCCCAGCACCGCGAATTTCACCCCCACGTGGGCCAGGATACGGGCGAAGTCTTTGGTGATGCGCTGGGCGCGTTCGTCGTAGCTGCCCGCGCAGCCCACCCAGAACAGCACCTCGGGGCTCTCGCCTCGGGCAACAAAATCGGACATCAACGGGATTGCGACGTTAGCCATGTGCCTTTCGGAGTAATTCGTGTAAGGTGATACTAAAGTTGGGTAGTTGTACGGTAACGATCTGCCAAATCCGCTGGAGATCTACCGATGCGTAGCTGTGTGCAATTAGGTGCCGCAAAGCGATGATCTTACGCCAATCTACCTCGCCATTCGCTTCCTGGTACGCCGCCGGTAGCCGGTTGGCCACCTCGCCAATCACCTCCAGGTTCATGCAAACGGCATCCTGCACAAGGGTACTGGCCAGAAAGTCGGCTTCGCTCATCCCGTGGGTGTATCTCGAAATGCGCGCAGCGGCGTCGATCATCTGTAATAGATAGGGCACCAGATTTGTGTCAGACATGGCGGGCGCCAGGAACTAGGATGTCGTGCCACCAGGGGCGTAGCCCTCCGACTTCGATTAGATCTACCGGTAGGCCCAGCAGGGTTTCGAGCTCCTGGTGGACAAGTGCCAAGTCCCAGCCAATGGTCGGCGCAATGTCTATGAGAAGGTCTACATCGCTTTGGGGCGTTTGTTCGCCGCGGGCGTAGCTGCCCACCAGCGCCAACGACCGGATGGGGTACGTGGCCTGCAGCCGGGGCAAAGCCTGGCGCAGCAGCACAAGTACCTCGTCGGTCGTTTTCACCTCGGCTACCTTGTAAGCTTCGTGTCGGGTACTTCCACCTGGTCAGCCCAGTTAAACCGGTCGGCCGCCGAGAGCGCCCAAGGGGTGCCCGCGTTCGTGATGTTGTTGAACATGCTGTTGAGCTGCATGGGCCCACCCGACTCTTCCATCACCTGGTACTGCCGCAGCTGTACAATGATGCCCATCGGGTTGATGTTGACCGGGCAAGCGTCGGCGCAGGCGCTACAGGTATTGCACGCCCAGACCTCTTCGGGGGTGATGTAGCTGCCCAAGAGGCTTTTGCCGTCGTCTTGCCACTGGCCGTTCGTTTTGGCCAGGGCAACCCCCACTTCCTCGGCCCGGTCGCGGGTATCCATCATGATTTTGCGGGGGCTGAGCAGTTTGCCGGTCTGGTTTTGGGGGCAGACCGAGGTGCAGCGCCCGCACTCGGTGCAGGTGTAGGCGGCCAAGAGGTCGGCCCTGGGCAGGTCGAAGACGTCTTTGGCCCCAAAGCGCTGGGGTGTGGCCGGGGCATCGGTCGCCGGGGCGGCGTAGGGGTCACCGGTCAGCATCAATTCTACCTCGCGCTTCACGTTGGCATCGATGGCAAACCCACCCAAGGGTTTGATGCCGGTATTGGAATAGTAGGTGTTGGGGAAGGCCAATAGAATGTGCAGGTGCTTCGAGTAGGGGATGTAGTTCAGAAACGCGAGTATGCCCACGATGTGTAGCCACCAGGCCGTGCGCTCAACGGCCACCAGGGTACCGGTGCCCATCCCGGCAAACAGCGGGGCTACCACCCCACTGAACGGGAAGACGCCCGCCTGCACATAGTGCGGGGCACCCCGGGCCTGGAGTGTTTGGTCGGCAGCGTTCATCACCACCAGGGCCGCCACCAGCACGATCTCGGTCACGAGGATGATGCGGGCATCCATGCGGGGCCAGCGGGTCATTTCGGTACCCGTAAACCGTTTGAGCTTCAGGAGGTCGCGCCGGGCCAAAAAGCCCAGGGTGCCGAGCAGTACCAGCACAAGGAACACCTCGGCCGCTGCGATAACGGCGTCGTAGACCACGCCCCCAAACTGGCCGAAAAACCGGTGCGTGCCCGCCAGGCCATCCACCACAATCTCGATCACCTCGACGTTCACCACCAGAAAGCCCACGTATACGCACAGGTGCAGCACCGCCGGCAGCGGCCGTGCAAACATCTTTTTCTGCCCAAGGGCCACCAGCAGCACGTTGCGCCAGCGCTGCGCCCGGTTGTCGGTGCGGGGTTCGTGCCTGCCCAGTTGCAGGTTGCGCCGGATGCGCCCCACACTGCGGCTAAACAAAACGACTGCCGTTACGAAAACTGCCGCGAAGAGCAGCTGTGCAAACCATGCCATGCCCCAAAGTACACGCTGCACCGAAACAACCCAACTGTCGGGCCCATCATGGCTGCATTTAGAGCCGTTACACCCCGTGGCGTAGCACCCCACGCGCCGCCACCCTATTGAAACAATCTGTTGCCGGTGGCGAAACCATTTACGCGAGACATGTATATTTGCAGCCCGTTTGGTGCTTTGGCAGGCAAACGGATGTAAGGTGATGTAGCTCAGATGGTAGAGCAGAGGACTGAAAATCCTCGTGTCGGGGGTTCGATTCCCTCCATCACCACAACTACTGATTTTAAGGCCCTGACTGTCAAGCAGTTGGGGCTTTTTGTTTCCGGGGGGTGTCCCCAGAGGTAACACAAACTCCCCTTTATCCCCCCTAGGCTCCTTCGTTCAGCCCTACGCACGCGCGTTACCGTGTCCGAAAACCCCTAGGCTACCCCCAATCCTGGACTTATTCGGGGGCGGCCTTTCCTATGTAAATTGGTCTTACTCCCAACCCCTCTGCCCCATGCTTAAAACTGTGCTGCCCTTAGTTGTTAGCGCCCTGGTGCTTACCAGTGCTTCACCCGTGGCCCCCATCCCTGTAGCCCACCCCAAGGGGCATTCTCACCAGGTGTAGGGAACGTCGGTCTTTTGTTGCATGGGCCCCTACAGTAAGAAGTACCACTTCAATAGCCGCTGCCGGGGCCTGAACAACTGTAGCACCCCTATCAAGGCTATGACACTTCAGGAAGCCCGCTGCTTGGGAAGAACGGGGTGTTCGATTTGCACGAATGACTAGCGCTACTAGCCATACGCGCGCGCGTTACCGTGTCAGAAAATTCCAATCTGGAAGGTTAGCGGCAAAACTCGGCTGCCTCCCGCACCTTCCGGTCAAATTCGGCCCTTCGTTCGTCTGGGGCAGTCAGGTGGGGCTTCCGGCCCAACGCGGCCAGTTTGGCCTTCACGTCAGATCGTGTTTTCCGGGGCAGCCCAGCGAGTAGGTGCTCGATTTCGTGAGGGGTCATGTGCGCTAGGGCACGGGCGGCCAGCCGTTCCACCAAGTCTTTCGCGCCCTGGAGGGGGGCTTCGGTGCTCAACATGAACCGGGGTACGGTAGGGAGGGAGAGAAACGCCTTCTTCCACCTGCCCACCAAGTGGGTGTAGTGCCCCTCGTGGTGCAGATGGCTTGCCCTAAGTTCCGGTATTTTAAGTTGCCGGGCTACCCGGCCCATGTACCTGAGTTCGGCCCGTAGCATCGGGCCCAAGCTATACACGGGGGGTAGCTCCACCCCCTTGGCGGCCAGTTCCTTCGCCTTGTCGTAGAGTACCAGCACCCGGAGGCGGTTGCCCAGGTACAGGGTGGTGCCCGTCTGGTTACGGGTCATTCGGGAGGGCGTACCGAAGCCATCGAAGTACGAATCCGGCGGCTGGGTTACCGGTAGGTTGTAGGCAATGTCGAGCCGCGTAACCTGGGCCTGCCCCATGTCGAGGCCCACCGTATCGGAAAGGCCCTCCAGGGCTAGCCTCACCTCCTTCCGGCCCGCCTCGGTGGCATTCGTACCGTGTACCCATTTGTGCAGGGAGCCGGTAACTCTCAAGCCGTCCGGTTTCAGGCAGTAGCTCAGGGGCCCAAGGCTACCCAGGGTGGATACCTCACCCGTTCGACGATCTAGCACCTCTCTTTCAACCGAAAGGCGGCCCTGTAGGTGGGCCGCCTCATCCGATTGCAAGGGCAGCCACAGCCGTACCGTGTCTATACCCATAGCGTTACCGTTTCAGTTACAAAAACCCGCTTACTATAGGCACTTCGGGAGCGGGTGGGCTTCCCTCTGAAGCTGGCCCAGCGAAGCGGTGAGCTGGGGATCACCCTCTAGCCACCGGCTGTAGAGGTGCTGGGCGTGTGCGCGTAGCCCAGGGAAAACCCATACTTCGACGGTTGCCAACTGCTCGCCTATTTGAAACAGAAGGGCTGCCCCATCCGGCCCGGTATCGCCCCACCCCATACCGGGGTGTTCCGGTTGTACGAATACGCCCGTACCGTGTACCCCACCCCCGCCCCGAAGGTTGTAGGTGGCCCGGCGGTGGGCCGAACCGTTCCGATACTCTGGCCCGAAATACACAAACGGGCCCTTGCTACCGCTGCCCACCCAGTTGGGCAGGTTTTCTGTACCCGCCAGCGCTATCAAAGCCCGGCGTTGCTTACTTCGTCCTTCAGTTAGTCCAAACTGGAGGTACTGGGTGGGAGCTATTGGACTAGCACTCATGGGTACCTCCTTCCGTTTGCAGGTTCCGGCGGCCCTTGCCTCGTGGGCCCAGCCGTAGGGCTGAAAGGAGTTCCGCCTTTTCGTAAAACACCCGGCCCCCCACCTTACGGGTGGGCACCAGGCCCTTCGCTCGCCACCCCCAGAGGGTTTGTTTGCACACCCCCAGCAGCGCACAGGCTTGCTTCGCGCTCAGTAGGGTTTCAGTCTGAGGTTTGGCCGCCTCGTGGGCTGCCAGCGCCTCCAGCGTTGCCGTCTTTACCAGATCGGCCAGTGTGTCTGGGGAGAGTTCACGTACCGTGATCGCCTCCCGTGTAGTGGTATGCTTGTGCATGGCCCAAACCTGGCGGGCCAAATCGCTGTAAGGGGGTTACTGAAGGGGTTACAATTTTTGCCCCAGCTGGCTAACTACTTGATAGTCATAGCAATAAATTCAGGGGTTACGAACATGTGCAGCCACCTCTTGGTGATCTGGGCGGGTTTCACAGTAGGCGAGCACAGCCGCTTTGTTGGCTTTCAAAGCCTTTTCTGTACTATCCCACCTTTTATTAACTATAGCCAATCGAAGCGCTTTCACCGACTTGTCAAATTCAGAACTCAGTAGCCGGGCAATTGCAGTATCGCTTTGATCGGCATACCCTGGGTGATTGGTAGTACGCCTGGCCACTCCTAACATGGCTGCCTGGGCCACCGTTAGCGAAGCTCTATTTATGAATTTACTAATTAGGTCATCAAACTCTTTTCTAAAAATACTCCCTTCGGTGGTGAACTTATCCCTAATTTCTTCCCAGTGTACTATAGCTTCCTGTAATAGGCAGTTCCGTTCATCTTCGTTTTCAGCCTCCTTCAATAGTTTATTGACAGCTTCGCTTCTACTTTCTATAGGGGTCAATTGTCTAGCCCATAAACGCCAATTCTCCGCCTGGTGCCTTCGTATTGCTAGCCGGTCGTTTTGGGGTATGCCGAAGATGGGGACACTTCGTACCGGGTGAAAGGGCGGAAATTCCCGTTCCGGGTCTATCGCTCCGTAGAGGTATTCGACTGGGTACTCTACCGCTTGCGATACCCAGTCTTTGAACTCTAGGCGGATGTTTGGGGGTGTTGCCATGCGGTTACCAGTTCGGTGTCCATTTCGATTTCGGTGGCCTTCACGTACTGGAGCGTTTGCCTCACGTCGGCATGGCCCAGGGCCCGTTGCACGGTGGTGGGCGTTACCCCCAGGCTCAGGCTTATGGTGGCGAACGTCCGGCGGGCGGTGTGGGTAGTGAGTAATGCCCACCGGGGCAGCGCTTCTTCGATCCGCTTTGCACCCACAAACTTTACCCGCACCACCGGCTGGGTGAACCCCGCCAACTGGCCCAGGGCCTTCAGGTTCCGGTTGAACGCCTGGTTACTCACCACCGGGAGGGCGGCGGTAGGGTACCGGCCCCGGTGGCGCTGCAAAATGGCCACCGCTTGGGGCAGCATCCGTAGCCGTAGGGGCTGGGCGGTTTTCACGAGCACCAGGCGTAGGATATCCCCCTCGATATCTTCGGGGCGTAGGCGCTCGATATCTGAAAACCGTAGGCCCGTGTAGCACCCGAATAGGAACACGTCCCGTGTATCGGCTAAGGCCCTGTTAGCGATTTCTAGGGCCTCCAGCGCCTCGATATCCTGCCGGGTAAGTGCTATAGCCCCTACGGGGGTTCGGGGGCGTGTGGCGCGAATACGGGCGTAATTCGGGGCCACGTGCAAGCCTGCCTCCAGGTCGGCCCACCGAAGCACCCGTTTCAGGATCGCCACCACCTTTGCAGTGCTGGTGGTAGTCAGTCCCTTTTCGGCTAGGTAGGCGGTAAACTCAGTAGCAAACCGCGTGTCCACGTCGGCCAATGGGGTGGGCTTCTTCCGGGTAAAGCCCTCCAGGTGTCGGGTAAGGGTTCTGTAGGTTTTCAGGGTAGCGCTCCGACGGTGGGCCGCGTGCTGGCCCAGAAACCGGTTCACTGCCTCAAGTAGGGTAACCGAATCGGTGCCCTGGGGGCTTTTGGGGCTGGGCCGTTCCAGTTCCAGAAAGGCAGCCCGTATGCTTTCGGTGCTTACCGGCTCCCCGTTTGCCCGTAACTGAAGTTCGAGGCTGAGTAGGCTTTGGGTGAGCCGATCTAGGTAGCCGTTCAGCTCGGTGCTGTGGGGGTGGCTACGCCTCACCTTGCCCCGGCTTTCGTCCCAATGTGCCGGAAGCAACGCGTACCCGGTAGCGAAATAGGCCCGCTTACGTAGGTGCTGGTACACCAGGTAAAGCGGGGCCTCACCGGCCTGGTTGGCTTTCTCCAGACGTAGCCGAAGGCGAACTGTACCCATTTGGACTAGAAACGTCCAAAGGTAACTAGTGGGTTTCGATTCCTTCAGGTATCACACCTGGAGGGGTGTCCCCAGAGGTAACACAAACGGGTAGTTATCCTCTGACTAAGGGGGTAAAGGCGGTTAACTAAATCTAGCCCCATCGCCCCATATTGGCCATTTTTGGCCCTAATCGTACCCCTAAAATACGGTTATTGGGGGTACCTCCATCACCACTTGACGGGAATTTTCGATTTCGCATCGAAGATTCCCGTTCTTGTTTTCGGTGTAACTACGTGACAGTGAGGCTATTAGCCTGAAGATTTCGTTCACCCGCGTGGTTCGATAACGGTCTGTTTTACCGTCGAAGAAAATCCCGTCAGGATACACCAAATATTGGAGCTTGACACGGGTCTCGTAGTCGGCCAAAAGCCACAATTCGGGCAAACTAGCCGCGATTTTGAGTCCTTTGTCGAGTACCTGCGGGAGGTTCGATAAGTCGATGGAGGCCTGTTCTATTTCCTGCTCAACAGCGATGAGCTCTTGCCGGTAGCTGGCGGAGTACTTGTCGAAAAGGGCTTTGGAGAACTCGCCTTCCATAAAGCGTACTTCCAGCTTATCGAGTTTAGCTTCCAGGGCTCCCTTTTGACGCTTAAGCTCGACCGAGGTATGAATAGAGGCCGCGTTCAATTCGTAGAACGCAGCAACCAGTAGTTCTTTGAGTGGGGCAATGCAACGCGGATCGAGTGTGAGCTCACCCAGGTACTCCTGAAATAGGCTGTGCATCCGTTCGATGCGACGGTTGAGCTTCGCCCCCGAACCGTTGGCTTTGTAGTAGTGCAGCCGCTTGCGCTTCACCTCGTAGCCCACCAGGGGTTTCTGGGAAGCCAGGTCACGGACAAATCCTTTGAGAGGGTAAAGTCCATTGCAGGCATTGATACGCCAACCGCGCGGAATTTCTTGGGCAATACGGTTGACCTTTAGGAAAAGCTCTTCAGTAACCAGTGGGGGGTGCTTGCCTTTCAGCACTTCCCCATCGAGCATCTTGTGGGCCAGGAGCCCGCAGTAGAAAGGGTTTTCGAAGAGTTCTGCGAGCTTTTGGTGGAGGATGGTGAGTCCTCGGGCCTTGAGCCGGTCACAGATTAGGGCATTGGTGAGCCCCTCGGCTTTCCACTCAAAGGCTTGTCGGATGAGCGGTGCCTCCACTGAGAATTCGATTACGCGTTTGCCAGTGCGGGTTACGCTCATGTAGCCTCTGGGGGGTTTGTGCGGGAATTCGCCCCTTCGAAGCGCGTCACGCGTTCCCGCGATGATCTTCTCGCGCCGAAGCTGGTTGTCGTACTCCGAGAAGATGAACTGGATGTTCTGCTGGAGGCTGCCCGAGGGTGTGGCCGTGTCGGCGGGTTGGGTGACGGCCTGCACCAAGATGCCCTGGGTCTTGAGTTCGGCGGCGATGTAGATGGCGTTGGCGCCGCTGCGGCTGAAGCGGTCGACGGAGTAGACGATGATGTACGAGACCTTCTGCCGGGCCTTCTTCACGAAGTCGAGCATGCGCCGGAACTCCTTGCGCTCGTCGTTTTTGGCGCTCTCGTAGGTGCCACCGAATCGGCCCAGGACGGTGAGGCCGTGTTTTTCGGCGTAGGCTTCGCAGGCTTTGAGCTGTGTGGCGAGGCTCATGTTGGTGTCGGCCTGTTCTTTGGTCGAGACGCGGGTGTAGATCACGCACGTGCCAGTCTGAAGGCGGTAGGCGCTAGCGTCGCGCTTAGCAAACTGCTGTAGGAGTGGGTTCATGGACTAGGAGAAACTCCGACCGGGCCACGTGCGGTATGGGTGTCCACGCGGTGTAGGGCTGGAATTCCCGTAAACTACGTTAGTAGTTCGTAACGCTGCACCTGCTTGCGCGTAGTGCCAACCGGTTTTGCGCTATCGGTTGCCCATACGCAAGGTGACCGCGACCCCCGCTGTGCCTGTGAGCCGCCCTTGCCCGGCACCTTTGCCAGTTGTGCGCCAGCTTGCAGGGACCTACACATTTGGGCCGTGGGGCTGTGCGGGGGTTGTGAGGGGTCCATACCCTTCAAGAAGTGCCCTCCAAACGCAGCTACCGTAAGCGCAGCGTCACGAAGAGCACATACTATGGATTTTAGGAATCCCAGGATGCGCCTCTAGCTAGGGCACTAAAACCGACTTAACCCAAGCGTAACACAGCGGTTGGCGCTGGTTGTCAAGCGTGTAGGTGTTGAGTTGCTGGATTTGTCCTTTTTGTGTCCACTACCCTGGTAGGGTTCCGAATGCTCTGCTAGTTTTGGAACACTTAACAAATACAGTCTCCCTTTTTGATGCGCTACTTGAGTTGGGCACGTCCGCTGGGCGTGATGGGTTGTGTGCTGTGCCTGTGTGCAGGCGCCTTTGGCCAAGCGCGCGAAGCCGCTACGCTGGTGCGTGGGGCGCATACGCTGTCGGCCACCGGCTATGAACTTCGGCTCGACGGTAGCCCCCTGGCGGTACCCGGCTACCGGCCCTACGACCTGGCACGGGCCCAGTACCGCGACGTACTCGTGCCGGGCGCGACGGCCGCGACGGCCTACCTGGTGCACCTGCGCTGGGGCGAGGGCGAGGCGGCCTGGCAGGCCGATAGTTACTCGTTAGTACTCATCACCGGAGCAGGTGCCGCCGA
>JANRLA010000061.1:0-8624 GCA_033763015.1 Bacteroidia bacterium | reverse complement strand
TAACCTAATTGGTGACGACGAACACGGCTGGACGCCCAACGGCGTGTTCAACTTCGAGGGCGGCTGCTACGCCAAGTGCATTGACCTCTCGGCCGAAAAAGAGCCCCAGATCTGGTCGGCCATCCGCTTTGGCACCCTGCTTGAAAACACCGAGTTCTACCCCGGTACCCGCAGCGTCGACTACGCCAGCAAGCGCATCACCGAAAACACCCGGGCGGCCTATCCGCTGCACTACATCCCCGGCGCCGTCGAGCCCTCGGTGGGTGGTGTACCCAAGAACATTTTCTTCCTCACCGCCGATGCCTTCGGGGTGCTACCGCCCATCAGCAAGCTCAGCGTAGGGCAGGCCATGTTCCAGTTCCTCTCGGGCTACACGGCCAAGGTGGCCGGTACCGAGGCCGGAGTGCTCGAGCCTCAGGCCACCTTTAGCGCCTGCTACGGACAGGTATTCCTGCCGCTGCACCCCACCAAGTACGCCGAGATGCTGGGCGAAAAACTGCGCACCACCCAAGTAAACGTGTGGCTGATTAACACGGGGTGGACTGGCGGGCCCTACGGCGTGGGCAGCCGCATGAAACTGCCCTTTACTCGGGCCATGATTGCCGCCGCCCTGGCGGGCAAACTCGATAGCGTAGCCTACACCACCGACCCCGTGTTCGGTCTGAGCATCCCCAACGAGGTGCCGGGCGTACCCGCCGAGGTGCTGAACCCCCGCAGCGCCTGGGCCGACCCCGCCGCCTACGACCTGAAGGCAGCCCACCTGGCCCAGCTCTTCAACGACAACTTTGCGAAGTTTTCAGACTTCGCCAGCGACGAGATCAAGGCTGCTGCACCGCGCATCCTGGTCGTCTAACCCAAACCTACCCTACCTAACCAAAAAGCCCGGCAGTGCCGGGCTTTTCTGCGTCTAGCACGGAGCAGTGCTAGCAGTATTGGTCGAACGCCAGTTGCAGGTTCTGCGCAATCATTTCGGCTGGGCGGCCCTCAATGTGGTGCCGCTCGATCATGTGCACCAGCTTGCCGTCTTTGAACAGCGCGATGCTGGGGCTGCTGGGGGGGTAGGGCAAAAGAAATTCGCGTGCCTTCTTGGTGGCATCGGTATCTACCCCGGCAAAGACGGTCACTTTGCGGTCGGGGGTTTTATCGCGTTGCAGGGCCAGGCGCACACCGGGACGGGCAGCACCGGCAGCGCAGCCACACACCGAATTCACCACCAGCAGGGTGGTACCCTCGGCGGTGGTAAGGGTGGTTTCTACGGCGGCGGGGTCGCGCAGCTCTTCAAAACCGGCTTCGGTAAGCTCGGCCCGCATGGGGGTAACAATGTAGTCGGGGTACATAGGGTATGGGTTACGAATGTTGGAACACGCAACCGCGCAGAAAGTTCGAGCGCCGTGCGGGTTTGTACGCACACACCGGCTATCGTAGGTTTGTGCGAATCGGCTATGCGCAACTTCGGGTCATGCAGGGCGTGGGTGTTTGGGGCAATCCTGGTCGCACTCCTGGGCGGTGTAGCGCCTGCAGCTCTAGCCCAGCGGGGCAAACGCCCCGATCTGCCTGCGCTGATCGCCGAGGCTGACCAGCTGTTCGCACAGCGGGCCTTCACTAAGGCCGAAACCGTGTACCGCGAAGCCCTGCGCGCCAGCCCCAAGAACTACTACCTTCTGGTGCAGTTGGCACACTGCAATTACTACCTCAACCGGCCCGACCAGGCCGTGAAGTGGTACGACCTGGCCCTGAACCTGGAACCCACCCGCCGCGATACGACCTGGTTTGAGTACGGGCTGGAGCAGAAAAAAATCGGCGACTACGAGGGCAGCACCCAGTCGTTCACCCGCTTCCTGGAGCTACACAAACGCAACGACTACCTCTTGCGCCAAGCCAAAGTAGAGCTCGAAGGCATCGAATTCGCCATCAAGGAACTGCGCAACCCCGCCCGCTACGCCCTAGACCCTATCGGGGTGGTAGGCAAGGGCGGAGATTCTGACCCCGCCATCTTCAACACCAGTAGTGGACGTTTTTTAATATTTTCTAGCAATCGGGCTGGCAACCTGGGCCCCGAAGACGGCTCGGCCGAAACGGGTGAAAAGTCTTTGAGCGACCTATGGGCGGCTGTCATGGAAAACGACAGCACTTTCGGCAAGCCTGAGCACCTGGGCAAGCTCATCAACACCGAGAACGAAGACGGTTCGGCCTGCATATCGCCCGACAATACCACTCTCTACTTCAGCATTATCGGCGGGGGTAGAATTGCAAAAGAATTGGGCGCCAGTATCTACCAGAGTGCCTGGGACGCCGAAAAACGTGCCTGGGGCCCTTATGAAAAGGTAGAGGGTGTCAACGGTTCGCGTACCCGCGAGGTACCCGAGCGCGGCAAGACCCGCACTGAAGCCACCTTCGACATTCAGCCCTTCATCACCCCCGACGGCAACACCATGTACTTTGCCAGCGACCGAGACGGGGGCCAGGGGGGGCTCGACCTGTGGTACGCCACCCGCGCAGGCAATGTCTGGAGTACTCCCGTCAACTGCGGGCCCGAGGTAAACACCGAGTTCAACGAGATACAGCCCTATATCTCGGCCACTGGCGAGCTCATCTTTGCCTCGAACGGCCACACGGGCATGGGTGGGTTCGACCTGTACCGTAGCCGTGGGGCCCTCAACACCTGGTCTACGCCCGAAAACCTGGGCTCGCCGCTCAACAGCAGCTTCGACGAAACAACGCTGCTCTGGCTCCAGACCGATTCTACCGCCCTCATTACCAGCAACCGCCCAGGTGGGGCCGGCAGCGACGACATCTACTACGTGCGCAAGCTGCCACCGGTCGTACTGCAAATCACCATACAGGGTACCGTACGCGACCGGACCACACGCCAGATTATCCCCTTCGCCACCGTTACCCTCTACCAGGCCACTAGCGGACGCGAAACTGCAATTGACACCTACCGCACTGACCAAAACGGGCGGTACCAGTTTACCCTACAACCCGAGGCCGACTACAAGCTCATCGCCACAGCACCCGAATACCTGCAGAACGAGGCTACAGCCAGTACCCGGGGCATCACCCAAAGCAAACGGTTGGAACGCGACATCGACATCTTCCTCGAACGCATCGAGCTTTCGCGGCCCGTGGTGCTGCAGAACATCTACTTCGACTTCGACAAGTCGGACCTTCGGCCCGAATCGACCGTCGAGCTCGACCGCCTGGCCGAGCTTATGCTCACCAACCCTGGCATCACCGTACAAATCGACGGGCATACCGATACCAATGGCAGCGAGCAGTACAACCGGGGCCTTAGCGACCGGCGTGCCAAGGTCGCGGTCGATTACCTGATCGAACGCGGGGTGTCTGCCCGCCGTATCCGGTCGTTTGGCTTCGGCGAGTCGCAGCCACTGGTGTACCCCGAGCTCTCTGACGACGACGAGCAACTGAACCGGCGGACCGAGTTCCGGATTCTGACCCTCGACTTTGTCCCGGCCTCAACCCCCTAGGGCCATGAGTGGTAGTTACCTGAGCCGGGGGGTAGACCCCGAGAAGGCCGATGTACACCAGGCGCTGCGGGGCATCAGCAAAGGCCTCTACACAGACACCTTCTGCAAGCTCCTGCCCGACCTCCTGGCCGGCGACCCCGCCTACGCAACCATCCTCCACGCCGATACCGCGGGCACCAAAGCTGCCCTTGCGTACCTCTACTGGCGCGAAACGGGCGATACCACCGTCTGGCGTGGTATCGTACAGGATGCGCTGGTGATGAACTTCGACGACATGGCCTGCAGTGGTGCGCTGGGGCCCTTTGCTGTGAGCGCCACCCTGGGCCGTAACCGACGGCTAGTACCCGGCGAGGTGGTCGTCGAGCTTATTGGCGCTGCAGAGGCCTTCTTCGAGCACATGCGCACGTGGGGCATTGAGGTACAGTCGGCTGGCGGTGAAACCGCGGATGTAGGCGACCTGGTGCGCACCCTCGACGTTGGCTACACCGTTGCCACGCGCCTAAAGCGTTCGGCCGTCCAGCACATTCAGCTTACCCCGGGTATGGTCTGTGTGGGCATCGCTTCATTTGGCCAGGCCCGGTACGAGCCCAGCTACACTAGCGGCATTGGTTCGAACGGGCTCACCTTCGCACGCCACGAACTGCTGCACCAATACTACAGAGCCCAGTACCCAGAAACCTACGACCCCGGCCTGGAGGAACAGGTAGTGTACCAAGGCCCCTACCGGGTAACCGACCCCAGCCCAGTGCCCAACCAGACCGTGGGCCAACTCCTGCTCAGCCCCACGCGTACATATCTGCCGTTTCTAAAGGCCCTGTTTGGTCTAGGCCTGCCCCTTGGGGGTATCGTCCACTGTACGGGTGGTGGCCAAACCAAAGTAGTGCACTTCATACCCCAGCGCTCGGTTACGGTTCTGAAAGACAACCTACCCCCTCCCCCACCCGTCTTCGATTTGCTGGGTAGTACCGGGGCCAGCCCTCGCGAGCTGTACCAGGTCTTCAACATGGGGGTACGGCTTGAGGTGTACCTGCAGCCCGAAGCTGCCCCGGGGGTCATTGGCTGTGCAAATCAGCTGGGGCTAGAGGCCTGGGTCACGGGCCGCGTTGCGGCCTACGATGGCAACGCCCGGTTGCACCTTACCGACCCTGTGCGGGGCGAAGTCTACAGCTACAGCTAATGAAAAAGGGCCCCTTGGGGCCCTTTCCAATCACTATCCTTCGGTACGCTTATTTCGCCGAGATCGAGTTGAGCTCAATGCGTGCGGCCAACCGGTACGAGGAACCCTGTTGTGCGTTTTTGAACGCCTCGCGGGCCTTCTCGTAGTTGCCAGCTTTATTGGCGGCAAGCCCTTGCGTGAAGTAAAACGCAGCCGTTTTCTTGGGGTCTTTGGGCGAGTACTGAATTGCCTTCTCGGCTGAATTTACAGCGTCGACAAACTTGTTCAGATTGTACTCGGCTTGGGCTTTCAGGCCCCACACACTGGCATTCTCGGGGCTCTTGGCCAGAATTTCATTGGCAGTACGTAGCGCACCGTTGTAGTCACGCTCATTGAACTGCACTTTGATCATCTGCGAGTAGATGGCCGATTTCTTGGCCGGATCCTTCTCGTTGTTGGCGGCTTGACCCAAGCTCGCGATGCCCTGTACCGCTTGGTCGTTCTTCAGTTGCACAATGCCAAGCACACGGTAACCCAGTGGGTTGGTAGGCTCGGCTTGTACAGCCTTATTGGCGTACTCTAAAGCTTTGCCAAATACATTGGCGCGGTAGTAGCCCATCGCAATAGCGACGTAGTATTTGGCACTGGTTTGCTGCTTCAGGTTGTCGTACCGCTTTTTGTACGGGGTAGCTACCAGCTTTTGGGCGGTCTGGTCAGCTTTCTCTACCTGACCCGACTTGTGGTACGCAACCGCTAGTTTGTAGTAGTACTTGCCCGTGGTATTGATGTCTTGGCTGGTAGCTTCCAGCTTGGCAATGGCTTGGGTGTACGAGCGGATAGAGGCTTCCCAGTTGTTCAGCGCCGAGAAAACGTCGCCTTCGGCAGCCAACACCTTGGGGTCATCAGGGGCCAGTTCTTTCATCTGGCGCACCTCGTTCATAGCATCCTGGGGCTTGTTCGCACGCAGCAATAGACTTACAACCAGGCCTTTGTACTGCAGCTTTTTGCCTGTCTCGCGCTCATTGGCGTAAGCTTGGTTTAGCGCTACAATCGCGCCGTTGTAGTTCTGCTTGCGAAGCTCCAGCTTGGCAATGTAGATGTAGGCATTGCCGTAGTCGGGCTTGAGCTCGGCTACTTTTCTGAAAGTCAGCAGCGCCAGTTCGAACTGCTGAAGCTTCACCTCGCACACGCCTTTGGCGAAGTAGAACCGATACTCGGTGGCATTGGCGGCGATGGCAGTGTTGTATTGTTCGATGGCCTCGGCGCACTTGCCCGCCTTACGAAGTGCCTCGCCCTGACGGAATTGGGCCAACCCAGGGGTCTGGGCCTGAACCAGTTGGGCCGAAACACTGACCAGAAGAACTACTACAAACCAAGCAAAGGGTTTCATATGCCGAATGTGGGGGTACGTGGTCTAGCGGTGCAAATATGGTACCAACGCCAGCAGATTGTCCAAACTTGCCTGAACCTTTCCACCGTCGCTAGACAAACTTACACCAAAAACCGAAAGACCTAGCGGCAAACACCTAATGACCACCCGTTTTTAAACCCCAGTCCTAGCCACCAAAATTGGCCGTGTGCCGCGTGGCTGTGGGTAGTTTTGTGCCCTGTAAAGCAGACACCCTGGTATGCCTACCTCTACTTTCTTGGCCGAAACAACCTGGCGTGGTATGGTCCACGACAGCACCCCCAACCTAGAGGCCTACCTGGCCCAGCCCGGGGCCATGGGCTACATTGGTTTCGACCCCACCGCCCCCTCGTTGCACATCGGCAACCTTGCCACGGTCATGCTGTTGGTACACCTCCAGCGGGCTGGGCACACACCCATTGCCCTCATCGGTGGGGCCACCGGCATGATCGGCGACCCCAGCGGCAAGCGCGAAGAGCGCAAACTGCTCGACCTCGATACCCTGCGGGCCAACCAGGCGGGTGTCGAGGCCCAACTGCGCCGCTTGCTCGACTTCGAGGGCCCCCACCCCGCCCGCGTGGTGAACAACTACGAGTGGTTCAAGGACATGAACCTGCTCGACTTCCTGCGCACCGCCGGCAAGCACCTCACCCTCAGCTACATGCTGGCCAAAGACTCGGTCCAAAGCCGGCTTGAAAGCGGCATCAGCTTCACCGAATTCAGCTACCAGCTTATCCAGGGCTACGACTTCGCCCACCTGTACCACACCCTGGGCTGCCGCCTGCAACTGGGGGGCTCTGACCAATGGGGCAACATCACGGCCGGCACCGAGCTCATCCGCCGGATGTATGAAGGCGAGGCGTATGCCCTCACCACCCCGCTGCTCACCAAAGCCGATGGCACCAAGTTTGGCAAAAGCGAAAGCGGCAATGTGTGGCTCGATCCCGCCCGCACCTCGCCCTACAAGTTCTACCAGTTCTGGCTCAACCTGGCCGACGACGACCTGCCCAGCAGCCTGCGTGTCTTCAGCCTGAAGAGCCAACCCGAACTTGAAGCCCTGCTCGCCACCCACGCGCAGCAACCCCACCTGCGCCAGGCTCAGCACGCGCTCGCAGATGAGGTCACCGCCCGCATCCACGGCCCCGAAGCCCTTGCCCAGGCCCAGGCTGCCACCCAGGTACTCTTTGGCGACGCCCCCCTGGCTGCACTGGCGGCACTCGACGACACTGCACTGCTCGACCTCTTCGACGGAGTGCCCCAGGCCACACTACCCCGCACCCGCTTCGAGGCTGGCTACCCCATAGCAGATTTACTGCACGAGGGCGGAGTTGCCCCTAGCAAAGGTGAAGCTAGGCGGATGCTCGAGCAGGGCAGTATTCGGTTGAATAAAGAGAAGCAGCCCGCCCAACCCTCACCCTTTACGGCCGAGGGGCTGCTGCGGGGCCGCTACGTGCTGGTGCAGCGGGGGAAGAAGCACTACCACCTCCTGGTAGCCGAATAACCGGTACCTTTGCGGCCCCAGAAGTGAGGCTACCCGGAGAGGTGCCAGAGTGGTCGATCGGGCACGCCTGGAAAGCGTGTGTGCGGCAACGTACCGAGGGTTCGAATCCCTCCCTCTCCGCCCTGGCGGGCGAAATCCTCGGGATTGAGGTTTCGCCCGGTTGCAGGTTCCGATGCAACTGCCTGATAGCCTCCCGATTCGCTCGAATAACGTGTTCACGCGGGGGGTTCGAAATGCAGCGGAAGCGGCGTCGTACGTAACCCCTTCCGGAAAGACCAGGTACTGGAGTTTCACCTGCTCGGCCAAGGGCCCTGAAACCCACGCTGCGGGCAAGCTGGCAGCGATTTCGAGGGCTTTGTCGGCCACTCGCCCCTGAGGAGCGCCTCTATTGGGCCCGCCATGATCTTCTCGCGCCGAAGCTGGTTGTCATACTCCGAGAAGATGAACTGGATGTTCTGCTGGAGGCTGCCCGAGGGTGTGGCCGTGTCGGCGGGTTGGGTGACGGCCTGCACCCAGATGCCATGTGTTTTGAGCTCGGCGGCGATGTAGATGGCGTTGGCTTATCTCGGACGGAAGCCAACTTAACCCAAGCGTAACACAGCGGTTGGCGCTGGTTGTCAACCTAGTAGGCGTTGACTTGCCGGATTTGTCCTTTTTTCTGTGCGCCACCCAGGTAGGCTTCCAAATGCTCTGCTAGTTTTGGAACACTTAACAAATATAGTCTCCCTTTTTGATGCGTTACTTGAGTTGGGTACGTCCGCTGGGCGTGATGGGTTGTGTGCTGTGCCTGTGTGCAGGCGCGTTTGGCCAAACGCGCGAAGCCGCTACGCTGGTGCGTGGGGCGCATACGCTGTCGGCCACCGGCTATGAACTTCGGCTCGACGGTAGCACCCTGGCGGTACCCGGCTACCGGCCCTACGACCTGGCACAGGCCCAGTACCGCGACGTACTCGTGCCGGGCGCGACGGCCGCGACGGCCTACCTGGTGCACCTGCGCTGGGGCGAGGGCGAGGCGGCCTGGCAGGCCGATAGTTACTCGTTAGTACTCATCACCGGAGCAGGTGCCGCCGA
>JANRLA010000060.1:0-56337 GCA_033763015.1 Bacteroidia bacterium | reverse complement strand
AGCGGATGCTGCGGATGGGGTTGGTGCCGAAGTCGGAAAACTCCTCCAGGAACAGATCCATCAGCCAGATGAAATACGCCTCGCTGCTGCCGGTTTCGGTGTATAGCTGGCGTTGCTGCCGGGTCTCGATGGTTTTGAGCTAGATGTAGGCGGCGTTGGCCGCAAACCGGTTGCCCTGGCTTTTGAAGGTGTTGTAGAAGTTGGCGTAGCAACTGGCCAGTAGGGTGTATTGGGTTTCGTTGGCGGTGCCGAAGGCCGACTCGCCGTCCCATACGCGGCCCGACTGAGGGTCGCGTACCCGCAGCCGGTAGTCCTTCAGGTTCCCCCAATCCACCAGCGCATTTAGCTGGTTGATCGACAGGCCGTTCGAGTACAGCCCCTGCCCGAGCGTACACTGCTGGAGCGTAAACTGGTTGGCCACAATGCTCTGCGAGAGGTCGAGTGGCGCGTCAAAGGTGCAGCCTTGCAGCCTAAGGTTGGTGTAACTGCTGTTGTGTAGCCCAATGCCATACTGCGGCAGTGTGGCCGCCGCGGGCGGGGCCAGAAACCGGCAGCCGGTGAGCCGTAGGTCGAGGGGGTCGTTCTTGGCCGAGACTAAGAGCGTTTGGCTGGTGCGGTCAAAACCCGAGGTTTCTGTCTCGCCCGCAAACGAAAACGTGCAATTGGTAAACTCCACGCGGTCGGCTACGGTGTTGCGGTCAAACTTTACGCCATTCTCAAACCGGCAGTTTTCAAAGACCAGAAACGAGATCTCGTTGCCAGTGAAACGTAGCCCTTGTTTAAAGACGCAGTCTTTGACCAGAAACTTGAGGCCCGTGCAGCTCACGAAACCTACCCCTGCTTCGAAGGTCAGGTCGCGCACCACGAGCCAGAATTCGGGGTCGAACTCGACGTTATAGTTGTTCACTAGACCTGGGCCGCTGGTAAGCGCATGGCCACCGTTGGCCCACCAGGCATCCATCCCCGGCTTGTCGACCCCATAGTCGAAGCGTACGCGGGTGCCTTCCAGAAACAGGCGGCGGGTACTGTCGGTGCTGGGCCGTGTCAGGGTTTCGATGTACTGCGTGAAGGTGACCGTCTGGTCTTTCAGTGGGCGCTCCTGCGCCAGGGCGCCCACGGCTCCCAGCAGGCCCACACCCGTCGCCAACCACCCCGCCGTTCGCGCCCGCCACCCCCGCACGGCCTAGGGTGTTTGACGGGTGAGGGGCAGCACCTTGCCGTTGTAGTGGCGGTGGCCCGTGAGCAGAAAGTCGGCCACGTACGCGCCCACGGCCTGGGGCTGCGCGGGGGCCTCGGCGCCAGGGAAGGCCTCGGCAAACATCTCGGTCTGTACCCCCCCCAGCGCCAGGGCGTTGACGCTGATGCCCAGCGGGGCCAGCTCCTCGGCCAACTGCTCGGTTAGGATGCTCACCGCCCCCTTGCTCGCACTGTACGCGCTGAGGCCCGGGTACTTGCGGGGTCCAGAAATACCGGCCCGGCTACTCACCCAAAGTACGTGGGCCCCTGGGGCTACCCGTTCGCGCAGGAGCAGTTGGCGCAGTAGCTCGGCCTGACCCAGTACGTTCACAGCAAACGTGTGCTGCCAATCGCTGGGCGTGGTTTCTACAAACGGCTTGTTTACCAGCGCCCCGGCGTTGAGCAGTACATAGCCCAGCCGAAGACGCGGCGGCAGCCGCTCGAGGAGCCGCAGCAGCCCGGGCTCGGTTGCCAAATCGCCGCTCAGGGCCTCAAAGGTGCCGCCCAAGGCTGCCACCTCGGGCCCCAATGTGGCCAGCGCCTCGGCGCTACGGGCCACGCCCACCAGGTGGGCACCGCGTTGCGCTCGGGCCAGGGCTAGCACCACCGCGCGTCCGATACCTCGGCTGGCACCGGTAACCAAGCAGGGGGGTTGGGGTGTCATGTCGGCGGGTGGCGGGGGCTAGAGGTCGCCCAGGGCGGGCCGTACCATCAGTTCTTCGACAACTGCGCCGGGCCCCGCCTGTACGGCGGCGTGTACCAGGGCGGCCACGGCCTCGGGGTCCATGATGCGGGTGGGGTCCACGCCGGTGCCGTCCCACGCGCTAGTCAGCGTCGCACCGGGCAGGATGGCAATGACACCGATACCGTAGGGTTTAAGTTCTTCGCGCAGGCTGCGCGTGTAGCCCAGCAGCGCGTGTTTCGAGGCCACGTACGCCCCACCAGTCGCGAAGCCCTTTACGCTGGCGATGCTACAGATGTTGACGATTGTACCCGCCTTGCGCCGGATCATGCCCTGCAGTACCGCATGGGTGCAGTAGCTGGCGCTGAGCACATTCTCGCGCAGCACCTGCTCCAAAAACCCCTCGGGCTCTTCGCGGATGGGGTGGGGCGTGAAGGTACCCGCGTTGTTAATGAGCACATTTACGCCCGTTAGGCCTTTAAAGTAGTCGCGTACGGCCTCGGGGTCGGTCACATCTACCGCCGCGAATTCAATGTCGGGGTGCGCTGCCTGCGCCTGTGCGAGCCGCTCGGGGTTCCGCGCCAGCCCGTACACCGTATCGCCGCCGGCGGCGAACCGCTTGGCCAGCGCCAACCCCAGGCCACGTGAAGCGCCGGTTACAACAACTACTGCCATAGTTTCGGAAAGATACGCGGGTGCGCCGCCAGCAGGCATCTACCCCCGATACATTCCCCCATTTGGGGTAGGTTGCCTAGTACCGGATGCCCCAGCGCCGGTACGCAAAGCCCAACAGCCAGATGGGCCCGATGAGCAGAAACTTGACGTCCTCCAGAAACGAGGGTTTCGCCCCCTCGATTTTGTGCCCAATGAACTGGCCAGTCCACGCCGCCACAAACACCCCCAGGCTAATGAGCCAGATGGGGTAGCCCAGCAGGTCTAGGCGGTACAACAGGGCCATCGACAGCCCACTGTACACCAGCATGCCCAGGCCCAGGGGCACACTCAGGCGCAGGTAAAACACCTGGGCCAGTACCACCGTGGCCACCGCCAGGTTGGCCCACGGGTACTGCGGGAGTGGTTGCACCTCCCAGAGTAGCCCCAGTAGGCTCAGCACGATCAAGGGCACACATACCCAGTGAAAGGCTTTGTTGATGGGGTTCTGGTGATGGGTGCCGTAGGCCGCAAAGTAGTCGTCGGCGGTGCGGTACACAGGGCGTGTGGTAGTGGTCATAGTGTGGTCGTCGCGCGGTGTAGGTTACCGGTAAGTTATCAAAGGGCCCGCTACCCGGCATACCAAATGCGGTACACACAATCAGCGTGGTCGTCGGAGACGAGCACCGAGCCATCGGGGTGCAGCAGCACATCCACCGGCCGCCCACGCACAACCTCACTGCCGCCCGAACGGTCAAGCCACCCCTCGGCAAAGGGGGTATAGCCAATGGCCTTGTCGCCTACCAGGGTCACTTTCATCACCCGGTAGCCAATTTTCTGCGACCGGTTCCAGCTGCCGTGCTCGGCAATGAGCAGGTGATTGCGGTACTCTTCGGGGAACTGCGTGCCGGTGTAGAACTTCAGGCCCAGCGGCGCCACGTGGGGGCCCAGGTTCTGGGCCGGGGCCGTGTAGTTGGCGCAGGGGCCCAGCGTACCGTACTCGGGGTCTGGCACCGTGCCCCCGTGGCAGAAGGGGTACCCGAAGTGCATCCCCGCGCGTGGGGCGTGATTGAGCTCGCAGGGTGGGGTGTCGTCGCCCAGCATGTCGCGGCCATTGTCGGTAAACCACAGCTCCTGCGTTGTGGGGTGCCAGGTAAAGCCCACCGTATTGCGCACGCCCGAGGCAAAGACCTCGCGCCCGCTGCCATCGGGGTTCATGCGCGTAATGCTGGCGTAGAGCGGCTGCTCGGGGTGGTTGCAGATGTTGCAGGGCGCACCGACGGGGATGTACAGCTTGCCATCGGGCCCAAAGGCGATGTACTTCCAGCCGTGGTGGTCGTCGGTAGGGTAGTTCGTGTAGATGCTGACGGGTTTGGGCGGTTGGGCCAGGTTGGCCTCGATGTTGTCGTAGCGCCACAGGGTGCTCACCTCGGCTACGTATAGGCTACCGTCCTTGAAGGCGATGCCGTTGGGCATGTGCAGGCCCGTAGCGATTGTGTAGCGCTTTTCGGCCTTGCCGTCGCCGTCTTCATCGCGCAGGGCGTATACGTTGCCTGCCGAGCGGGTGCTCACGAAGAGCGTACCCTTCGCGCCCCAGCACAGCGAGCGGGCATTGTCTACCCCCTCGGCGTAATAGGCAATCTTAAAGCCCGGGGGCAGGCGCACAAACCCCAGCCGGGGGTCGGCCTCACCGGGCAGTTGGGGTGTGGCGGCCTGTGGGGTTTCGGTTTGCCCGGTGGTGCAGCCCAGCACGGCTAGGCAAGCGGCCCAGAGGTAAAGCAATCGCATCCTACTAAAGTAAACCCCGGGCGGCAGTTGCGCTACTGTACCCGGCGGTCTTTCCAGTCATACGACCGGGTGAACGACCCCGCCACCCCGATGTAGAGCACATACACTAGGTACGGCAGCTGGTACAGTGGCAGCCACCAGAGCAGGTAGCGCTGGCCCAGGAGCCGCGCCGTGGGGTAGAGCACACTTAGCTCGGTGAGCAGCTTAAGCGCCCACAGGCCCAGGGCCCAGGGCCAGGTCTCGGGCGCCCACGCCACCCGCAGCGTGTACAGCAGCAGCACGGCGTACGCCAGGTAGGCTACCACCTGCCCCAGGCGCATGAAGGGGTTGCGGTACGCGCGGCCTTTGCTTACCCACCGCAGCCGCTGGCGCACAAGCGCGGGTAATGACTGCTCGGCGGGGGTTTCGACGATGGCCTGGGGGTGAAAGACGAACCTGACCGCACGACCACCGAACGCCCCGGCCAGCTTGTGCACCAGCAGCTCGTCGTCGCCCGAGGCCAGGTGGTCTATCCCCGCATAGCCCGCCACCTGGTCAAACGCCGTGCGGCGGAAGGCCAGGTTGGCCCCGTTGGCCAGGGTAGGGGCCCCCAGCCCAATGGCCCCCGCCGCCAGGCCCACCAGGCCCACACTCTCGAGCGCCTGGGCGGCCTCGAAGAGGTTGCCGCGGTGGCGTTTGCGCAGCGGGCCGACCAGGCACACCGTTTCAGGGCACATACCCCCGGCAAGTGTGCCCAACCAGTCGGTGTTCAGCGGGTAGCAGTCGCCGTCGGTAGTTACCACCCAAGCCCCGTGGGTGTGGGCGATGCCGTGCGCAAGGGCGGCTTTTTTACCCACCCGGTCGTGGGGCAGGGCCAGCACCCGCAGGCGCGCATCGGGGGGCAGGCCTGCGGCGGCGCCATCAGAAGAGTGGTCGTCGACCACCGTCACCGTAAACTCCGGGTACACTTGCCCCAGCCACCGCTCGGCGTGGGCCCTCAGGTGGGCGCCTTCGTTGCGCACGGGCACGATGAGCGACAGGCTGGGCAGCACGGGTGTTGGCGTGGGTACTACCTGCCGTCGTCTCAGCTGCCAGAGCCCTACCCCGTGCGCTGCGATGTAGCCACAGTACAGGGTCGGCAGCACCCACCACGCCCACTCAGGCATGTGCGGCCACCGCTCGGGCGGTGCGGGGCAGCAGCAGGGCGCCCACCAGGCCCGGCAGCCCCAGGTTTAGGGTGAACAGCAGCAGGCTGGCCAGCACCAGTGGGGGCTCAGCCAGGCCCAGGGCAACGCCGTAGCTGACGGTCAGGAGCTCGCGCACCCCGAGTTCGCCCCAGGTCAGGCTTGGCAGCACCGATTTGGTTACCAGCACCGCCGAGGCCACCCAGAGCGCCGTACCCGCGTCGGCTGCGGCCCCCGTGCCATAGAGTAGCAACCCGAACTGCGCCAGGTAGACCCCCGTGCGCAGGCAACTGAGCAGGATCACAGCGGCCCACACGGTGGCAGGTAGCCGCCGCAGGTAGCGCAGCCCTTGCTGCAGTTGGCCGCGCAGGGCCCGCAGCCAGGCTCGGCCTTCGAGTGCGCGCCAGCGGCGCAGGGCCCAGCCTGCTAGTAGCGCCAGACCGATGAGTAGGGCGGCCCAGAGGGCGGTCAGTTCGGGTAAGGGGCCCCAGGCCGCCCCCACCACCGGTAGCTGCAGCGCGAACCCGCCGGCTACCAGTACCAGCGGTACCCATTGGGCCATGCGGCACAGCGCCGTCGCCACAACCAGCGTGGCTCTGCGCCCGGGGTCAAAGCCCAGTTGGCGGCCATAGTAGTCGCCCAGCCGGTTGGGGGTTACCAGCCCGAAGGCCGTGCCCAGTACCACGGCCCGCCACGCTTGCCCCCAGCATACGGTCTGCCGCAGGGCTGTTCGCCACTTGGCGGCCTCTAGGCCCAGGTTTAGGGGCACAAGCAGGGCCGCCGCACAGGCCGCAACCGCCATGGGTAGCCCCACTACCGGTAGCTGCCAGCCCCCTACCAGCCAGGGCCGTAGGCCCAGGTACCCACCCACGGCCACCAGTGCCAGGGTGAGTATCTGCCGTTTCGGTAGCCGATACCCCGGCCACGTCTGGGCGGATGCCAACAGCCCAAATTGTTCTTTCGGGTGGCCCGGTGGGCAAGGCATGTGCTGCGGTGCGGCAGTTTTACCTAATTTTCGAGTTGGCTGGGGTTGCACAGGTAGTTGGCCGTGGTTCAGTGCACCCAGTCGGTAAGCCTTACCTGTACACTTGCTCAAATTTACCGATAGCTCTCAGAAGTACGACGTATGCAACCCGGTAAACGCATAGGGCTCCTTGCCAGCGCAGTGGCCATTTTGGCGGCAGTTAGCTGTGGCGCATTGGTTACTGGCCTGTTGCAGAGCGGTACCTCGGGCCAGCAACTGGCCCGCCAAGCCCCAGCCCTGCAGGCGCTCGATAGCCTGCAGCTACAGGTTGCGGCCTACGCGCAGGCCTACCAAGACGCGCTCTTGCGCTTTACGACCGAGCCCGACAAACCCCAGGTCGTAGCGCAGGCTGGCAACCCTACTGCTGGGGTGAAGCGGTACCTGGAGCGGGCCGCCGATGCCCCCCTCACCACGCCCAAGGCCCAGGAGAAACTCGCCGAATCGGTGGGCGAATTGCTGCGTACTGGTACCGACATCGCCACCTACCTGGGCAAGCCCGCCGATAACCCCGCGCTACAGGTCGCCGAAGACCCCGCCGCCGTGGTACTGGGCCGCTCGCTCACCGCCCGCGCCCGCGAAACCAACCAGGCCTTGGCCACCCTGCGGCAGGCCCACCTCTCGGCTGCGCCCAGCACCGCTGCCACCAACACACAACTCTACTTCCTGGTCGGGATTTCCTCGGGCGTGTTTGCCGTACTGCTGGGCCTGTTGCTGGCGGCCTTGGGCGGGGTATGGGCGGCTCAACCGGCACGCAAGGCCTTAACGCTGCTCAAAAACCGTCAGAAACTGCCCGAAGGCAAGACCGAATTCGGCCGGCTGGGCCAGCAACTCAACCAGCTCAACAAAGACCTGCGCGACATCGAGCAAGCGCTCGAGCAGTTTGGCGAGGGCAACTACGGCTACGAGGTCTCGGCCATCAAGCATTCCGAAACCGTTGCCATTGGCCTGAAAAAATTTGGCGAACAGCTCAAGCGGCTACCCGAACTCGAGCGCGAGTTGGCCACGACCGTAGAGGAGCTGGGCGAATGCAAACAGCGCTACAGCGACAAAGACAAGGCGCTCAAACGCTTCGAGACCGACCTGCAGCACCTGCGCGACCGGCTATCGGCCATCGAGAGCTCACTGCCCATTGCAGAACTCGACGCCGAGGGCCGCTTCGTGTACACCGATACCGCCCTGGCCCAACTGGCGGGCTATACCGCCAGCGAACTCGAAGGCCGCGAGCTTACCCACCTCAACGGACCCAACCACGGCCCCGACTTCTTCCGCGACCTGTGGGAGACGGTCAAGACCGGCAACACCTGGTACGGTACGCTCAAGAACCAACGCAAAGACGGCAAGGCCTTCTGGCTGGCCAGTGCCATCACGCCGCTGCCCAAAAACGGCGGTGGGGCCCGGTACCTCCTGGCGGGCTACGAAATCAGCTCCCTTAAGCAAAGCGAAGAGTCGCTGCGCACCAACCTGCAGCAGGTGAGCGACCAACTGGCCCACACCCGCAAGAGCCTGGAAGACGCGCAGCAGGAGCACCAACTGGTACTCAAAGATTTTCAGTACCAAAAGAGCCTCGAAAACCGGCTTGTTCAGCAAAACAGTGCCCTGCAGGAGCTAACCCGTAACGTAGACCTGAAGTCGGGTAACGTCCAGCTAGCCCTCCGGTTTATTACAGAAACCACGGCCTATGCCATCCTGGGCGAGCGGGTGAGCCTTTGGTTTTTCACCCAACAGGGCCAGTCGGTACGGTGCCTCGACCTGTACGAACAGAAAACCCGTCACCACAGCTCTGGCTTTGAAATCAGCCGCAGCGACTACCCCAAGCTCTTCGAAACCTGGCAGGGCGAGCGGGTTATCAGCGCCAAGCACGCGAAGGACGACCCCGCAACGGCCGACCTCTCAGAGACCTACCTTGGCCCCAACGGCATCGCATCGCTGCTCTCGGCGCCCATCCACCTGGGGGGTGTCAACGTGGGCATTCTGCTCGTAGAGCACCAGGGCGATGTGCGCCAATGGACGCTCGACGAAGAAAACTTCGTCCTCTCGGTTGCCGACATCGTCTCGCTGGCCCTGGAGCAGGGCAACCGCAAGGTGATGGAAGAAGAGCTGCGCATGACCCTGGAAGAAAGCCAGGCGCTCGAAGAAGAGCTGCGCCAGAACGCCGAGGAAATCGAGGCCACCAACGAGGAGATGCGCCGCACCCAGGTAGAGCTCCGCGGCCAGATCAACGCCCTCAACAACGCGGCAATCGTGGCCGAGACCAACATCCACGGTGCCATTACCTACGCCAACCTCGAGTTTGCCAAGGTCTACGGTTTCGACCGCAAATCGGTACTCGGCCAGAACCACCGCATCCTGAAGAGTGATCTGCACAGCCCGGCCTTTTACGAGCACATGTGGCAGACCATAGAGAGCGGCAAGATCTGGCGCGGCGAGGTGCTCAACCGCACCCAAAGCGGCGAGAATGTCTGGGCCCTGCTCATCATCACGCCCGTAGTTGGCTTCGATGGCAAGCCGTACAAGTATATAGGTGTGTCGTTCAACATCACCTCGCAGAAGGGGCAGGAGCTACAGCTCAAGCAGGCGCTCACCGTAGCCCTAGACCAGGAGCAGCAGCTCATGTCGGCCAACGAGGATATGCGCCGCACCCAGGTAGAACTTGCCGGTCAGTTGGCCGCGCTCAACAACTCCTCGATGGTCTACGAGACCGACCTGGAGGGCAACATTACCTACGTCAACGACCGGCTCATAGAGTTTTCGGGCTACAGCCGATCCGACCTAGAGGGCAACCGGTACACGCTGCTCAAGAGTGGCACCCAGCCCGATAGCCTCTACACCCAACAGTGGAAGACCATCCTAAAGGGGCAGATCTGGCAGGGCGAGCTTGAACTCAAGACCAAAGACGGTCGCCGGTTCTGGGTCGTGGCTACCATTACCCCGGTGCTCGATACCGGCGGCGAGGTCATCAAGTCGATCAACGTGCTGGTAGACATCACCCAGCAGAAGACGATGGAGTTCCGGCTCAAAAAGCAGCAGTCGGCGCTCCTTTCGCTCACCGCCCACCCGGCCATCAAAGAAGGCAACATCGACGAAGCCTTCCAGCTTATCGTGCGGCAGGCCCGCGAGACGCTGGGCGCCATCCGTGCGGCGCTCTGGCTCTACGAGCCCGATAGCCCCGAAATCAGGTGCGTGGCCGTGGACGAGACCGAGCTGCACACCTTCCCGCTGGGCACGACCATCAAGCGCGACGACTACCCGGTGTACTTCCGTACCCTCGAGCGCGACCGGCTCATTGCCGCTGCCGACGCCCTGCGCGACCCGCGTACCCGCGAGTTGGCCGATACCGTCTTCCAGCCCAAGGGCATCAGCGCCGTACTCGATGCCACCATCCGGCAGGGGGGCAGTGTCGTTGGGGTCCTAAGTATTGAACACCGGGGCCCGGTCCGGGAGTGGAGCGCCGACGAACAGACCTTCATCACATCGCTGGCCGATACCTCGGGTCTGGCGCTGGAGCAGAAAGAGCGCCTGCTGGTAGACCGGCTCAAGCTGGCCTACTCGCAGCTGGAAGAGAAGAACCAGGAGGTGCTCCGGGCCAAGGCCGAGATCGAAGAACAGGCCCAGCACCTTACGCACTCCATCCGGTACGCCAAGCGGATTCAGAAGAACATCCTGCCCGCCAAAGAGTTTATCGATGCGCACCTGGACAACTGGTTCGTCATCGACCGGCCCAAAGACATCGTCGGCGGCGACTTCCACTGGTTCAGCCACATGGGCGGCAAGAACGTCATCGTCATTGCCGATGGTACCGGCCACGGGGTGCCTGGTGCGTTCATGACCCTCATTGGCTACCTGCTGCTCAACGACATCGTGAACCAGAGCGGCATTACCCGACCTGCCGACATCCTCTACCAGCTCCATATCCGGGTCCGTACCGCCCTAAAGCAAGACGAAGAGGGCACCGAGAGCCGCGATGGCATGGATGTGGCCATCTGCACCTACGACCCCACCAACCGCGTGGCCGAGTACGCCGGGGCCAACCTGCCCTTCAACTACTACGAGGGCACCGAGCTTATCTCGATTCGGGCCGACAAAAAGTCGATCGGCGGTGAGCAGATGGAAGAAGAGCGCATCTTCACCAACCACACCGTACAGCTCAAACCCGGCGACGCGGTGTACCTCTACACCGACGGCTTCATCGACCAGCTGGGCGGCCCAGAAGAGAAGCGCTTCAGCACCCGCCGCTTCCGCGACCTGGTACTGCGCACCCAGCAGGAGACCATGAGCACCCAGCGGGCACTCATTAACTTGGAGTGGAAGGAGTGGAAAGACGACCGCGAACAACTAGACGACGTGACGCTCTTCGGCTTCAAGGTCAGCTAGCCTCATGGCCACTCCCGGCCCGGCCCCAGACCGTGTGCTGTTGGGCATAGACCCCGGCACCCAGCACACCGGCTACGGCATTTTGCAGATCCAGGGCAAGCACGTGGCGCTACTGGCCATTGGCGTTGTGCACCTGAACAAGCCCGGCTGGGACCACCCCCAGAAACTGCACCAACTCTACACCAGCGTGCAGCGCCTGCTCGACGCCTACAAACCCGACGAAATGGCTATCGAGGCGCCCTTTTACGCCAAAAACGTGCAGAGCATGCTCAAGCTGGGCCGGGCGCAGGGTGTAGTCATGGCCGTAGCTCTGGCCCGCGACGTGCCCATCACCGAGTATGCCCCCAAACGCATCAAGCAGTCGGTTACGGGCAATGGCAACGCCAGCAAACACCAAGTCGCCGAGATGCTCAAACAGCTGGTACCCGAGCTGCGCAACCATACCGACCTCTTGCCCGATGCCACCGACGCGCTGGCCGTCGCCTATACTCATTACCAGACATCCGCCCCCGCGGGCACGCAGCAGGTGGGGGGTAGTTACCGCTCGTGGGCCGATTTTTTAGCCCACAACCCCGACCGGGTGGGCTAAACGGCAGCGGGGGTAAGGGCGCGGTAGTACGCGATGGTATCGCGCAGGATGCTGTCCAGGTCGTGCTCGATTTCGAAGGGCACGGTCGCCTGTAGTTTGCCGATGTCGGCCGTGCGGCGGTTCATATCTTCAAAACCACTCCCGTAGGCAGCTTCGTAACTAATGTGCCGGATGGCCGAGCGGCTTTCTGCCAGTGTTACGACCCGCTGGGCAAGTGCGTTGATGGTTATCTCGAAGGGGTTACCCACGTTGAATACCTGGCCCAGGGCGGCATCGGTGCCCATGAGCAGCCGGATGGCCCGGATGGCATCGTCTACGTGCAGAAAACTGCGCAACTGCTCGCCCGTGCCGTAGATCACCACGTCTTCGCCCCGCACGGCTTTGCTCACGAACGTAGGGATGACCATGCCGTATTCCGAGCTCTGGCGCGGCCCCACGGTATTGAAAAAGCGGACTACTACTACCGGGGTGCCATGCTCCTTGTAATAGGCAAACGAAAGGAACTCGTCGAGGGCCTTGGTATTGGCGTAGGCCCACCGGTGGTTTTGGGTGCTGCCCTCGATGCGGAAGTCGTCCTCTTTGAGCTTGCGTGTGCGCTCGGGGTCGAGTAGGTCCAGGCTTTTGCCGTACACTTCGCTGGTACTGGCTACCAACGTGCGCTTGGCGTACTTGTGGGCAAGCTCCAGCACGGCATCAATGCCCCGGATGTTGTCGAGCACCGTGAGCACGGGGTTTTGCATGATGTACTTAACCCCCACCGGTGCGGCGAGGTGGTACACCTGATCGGCCCAGGCAACGTGCGGCTCGAGGAAGGCCTTGTCGGTAACTGTGTGGTGGTAGAACGTGTGCTGGGCATGACGCTCAAAGGGCGCCAGGTTTTCCCGGCGCCCAGTAGACAGATTATCGAGCGTGCGTACTGAATGGCCATCGGCCAACAGACCCTCTACCAGATTAGAGCCAATAAAACCAGCCCCACCGGTAACCAGAATGTTCATGGCCTAAAGTTAGTCCTGCCGGTCGTTTCGGCGGGGCCCTCGGCCGTTATCTCGACGCGGTCCACGGCCGTGGTGGCCTTCGCCATCCTGGCGGGGCGGACGGGGTGGGCGCTCTTCGTAGCCTTCGGGTTTGGGCAGCAGGGCTTTGCGGCTCAGGCGGTAGCGGCCCGTTTTGGGGTCGACTTCCAAGAGCTGTACCGGGAATTCCTCGCCCACCTCCAGCGTGCCTTCGATGGTCTCTACGCGCTTCCAGCTGATTTCTGAAATGTGTAGCCAGCCTTCTTTGCCGCCCATGAACTCGAGCACCGCGCCGGCCTCCTTCAGGAATTTCACCTTCGCGTCGTACGTCTCGCCAACCTCGGGTTGGATAACAATGGCGTTGATGCGCGCCAGTGCGGTTTCCAGCTTCTCGGTATCGGGCGACGAAATGGTAACCACGCCAATGGTTTTGTTACCCTGGGCTACCTCTTCGATGTTGACGATGGCCCCCGAGGTGCGCTGGATCTCCTGGATAACCTTGCCACCGGTACCGATGACAGCGCCAATCATGTCGGATGGGATCTCCATACGCAGCATCCGCGGTGCGTATCTCGATAGCTCGGCGCGTGGCTCGGCCAGCACCTCGTTCATTTTGCTCAGGATGTGCTCCCGGCCACGTTTGGCCTGAGCCAGGGCTTCTGAGAGGATCTCGAAAGAAAGGCCCCGCACCTGAATGTCCATCTGGCAGGCCGTAAGACCGTTGGCGGTTCCGGTGGTCTTAAAGTCCATGTCGCCCAGGTGGTCTTCGTCGCCCAGTATGTCAGACAAAATCATGTACCGGTCGCCATCGACGATAAGGCCCATGGCAATGCCCGAAACCGCAGCCTTGATTTTGATACCGGCATCCATAAGCGCCAGCGAACCGGCACACACGGTTGCCATCGAGCTCGAGCCATTCGATTCAAGCACATCCGAGGTGACCCGAATGGTGTACTCGATGTCTTCGGGGAGCATGTTTTTCAGCGCACGCTCGGCCAGGTTGCCGTGGCCTACCTCGCGCCGGGCGGGTGCCCGTAGCGGCTTCACTTCGCCCGTTGAAAAGGGCGGGAAGTTGTATTGGAGCAAAAACCGCTTAAAGGTCGAGAGCGTCGCGTAGTCGATCATCTGCTCGTCGAGCTTCGTACCCAAGGTGACGGTACCCAGCGCCTGGGTTTCGCCCCGGGTAAAGAGTGCCGAGCCGTGTGCGCGAGGCAGGTAGCCAGGCCCGATCCAGATGGGGCGGATATCCTCCCCCTTCCGGCCATCCAGCCGGGTGCGGGTGCTTAGGTAATGTTCACGCACCACCGACCATTTCAGGTCGCCGAACACGCGCTTGGCGTCCTTCTGTTGGTCGTCGTCGTCGGCTAGCTCCGGCCGTTCGGCCAACAGGGTTTCAAGCACCTGTTTCCAGAGCGTATCGTAGGCTTCGCTCCGGGCCTGTTTGTCAACAGGTTTGGCCACAATGTCGGCCAGCGCGCCTTTGGCCAAAGCGTGTACCCGGGCTTCGAGGTCGGCATCGACCAGCTTGGGCTCGAAGGCTCGTTTGGGCTTGCCGCACTGTGCCTGCAGCTTGAGCTGCAGGGCGTTGAGTTCTTTGATGTGGGCGTGGGCCAGGCGCAGCGCCTCGAGCATCACCTCTTCGCTCACCTCGCGCATTTCGCCCTCAACCATCGTGATCGAGTCGGGCGTGCCGGCCACGATCAGGTCGAGCGTAGCGTGCTCCAGGCTAGAAGTTTTGGGGTTGAGTACCAGTTGGCCACCAATCTGGCACACCCGCACCGTGGCTACCGGCTCGGGGAATGGAATGTCGGAAAGCAATAGCGCCGCCGAGGCTGCCACACACGCCAGCGAATCGCCTTTGACCTCGGGATCTGACGAAAGCAGGGTAATGAGTACCTGGATGTCGGCAAAGTAACCTTCGGGGAACAGAGGCCGAATCGAGCGGTCTACCACCCGCGAGGTCAGGATTTCGTACTCGTTCGACCGACCGTCGCGCTTGAAAAACCCGCCAGGGATTTTCCCTGCCGAGGCGTAGTTCTCGCGGTAATCGACCGAGAGGGGCAGAAAGTCCTTGTTCGGGTCAATCTCCTTTCGGGCCACTACTGTTGCCAGTAGCATCGTGTCACCCTTGCGCAGCAGTACCGCGCCGTCGGCTTGTTTGGCCAGCCAGCCTGTCTCGAGTGTCAGGGCTTCGCCCTCGGCCCACTCGAGGCGTTCACTAAAACGTTGCATATACAGAATGGGGGGCTGGGCAGGCGCCTTAGCGGCGGATGCCCAGCAGCTTGATGATTGAGCGGTAGCGCTCAATGTCTACCTGTTGCAGGTAGGCCAAAAGCCGCCGACGCTTGCCCACCAGACGCAGCAGACCGGTCTGGGTCGACTTGTCTTTGGGGTGCTGTTTCAGGTGTTCGGTCAGGTGCTTAATACGGTCGCTGAAAAGTGCGATTTGGCTTTCGGCCGATCCACTGTCATTCGCCGCTTGTTTCGGGCTGTATTTCGCGAAAATGCCCGCCGTCTCCTCTTTCGTCAAGTGCATGCCGAGTAACTACTGTAAATTCCCTGCAAAATAAGCCAATAGCGCCTAGCTTTCCAATAGTCACACACCGAAACCCCAACAGGCCGTCTACGTTCTACTACAAACCACCTAGGTACATCTTGGGCGCAGATTTTGTAACGCTGGCATTACACAACATAACCTACACATAACGTAGTGCCAAGGCGGCACCGCTCCCTGTGACACCAACACCCAACCCGCCCACCCGCGTATTTATCGTAGAGGACGAAATCCTGATTGCCGAGAATGCCCGGGTGAAACTCACCAAACTGGGCTACGACGTCGTACACGTAGCTATGACCGGCGAAGAGGCCGTGGTCAAAATCCTGGAACTACGCCCCGACGTGGTACTCATGGACATTAAGCTCGGTGGCGAACTCGACGGCATCGAAACCGCAGGGCAGGTGCTCGAGTCCTACCCTGTGCCCATCATCTTCACCACCGCCTACTCCGACCAAGCCACCCTCTCGCGGGTGAAGTCCATTTTACCCTACGGCTACATCATCAAACCGTACCAGCTCACCGACCTGAGCACCAACATTGAGCTGGCCCTGCACCGCTTTCAAGACTTTCTTGCCCGCCAGCAGGCAACGGCTGCCCTCGAGCGGGCCTTTACCGTCGTCAACGATGCCTTGGTAGTGCTCGATGGCCAGCTGCGTGTACTCTACCTCAACCCCTCGGCCGAAGCCCTGGTGGGCTTGCCGCTCGCCTCGGTACAGGGCCAACCCTTTGGCGATCGGCTGCAACTCAACGAAACTGCTGCCCTGGGGTGGCTACAGGCCCACCACCAGCGCGCTGAGGCCGTTGCACTACCTGCAGGGGCTCGGCTGGTGCACCCCTCGGGTGGCTCGGTCCAGGTAGAGGGCACCGTGGTGAGCTCGGGCGCCGATGGCGGGCTGCTCATCAGCCTGCGCGGCCAGGTGGCTTCGGCTACGGCCCAGAAACTCACCACCTATGTAGAGCTGGAAGAACGCGACCGCCTGCGCATCGCCGAAACCCTGCACGAGAGCATTGGCCAGCTGCTCAGCGCCGCCAAAATGAACCTCGAAGCCTTGCCCAGCAGCGAAGGCGGCAAGCACATCGAGGCCAGCAAGGCACTGCTCAACGATGCCGTGCTTGAGGTGCGGCGCATGACCCAGCAGGTGCTACCCAACCTGCTCAAAGACTTTGGCCTGGGCCCCAGCCTGCGGGCCTACTTTATCGACCTGCAGAAGCAGTACCCTGGCCACGCGCTGTCGTTCAGCGCAGAGGGGCTTACCCAGCGGCTGCCCCCCTCAGAAGAGTACACCTTTTACCGCCTGACGCAAGACCTGGTGGCCTACCTGCTCAAAGACCCAGGCTGCAACCACATCAATGGGGTGCTCGCTGATGTTGAGGCAGGGGTTCAGCTCCAGCTGGTCTTCAAAGAAACCCCCAACTGCCACACCACGGCCCAGGCCTTGCTCACCGACCCCGCGCTGGTTGAGCTTGCCGCCCGCACCGAGCTGTTGGGCGCAATTCTTGACCTCGCCCCCCACAGCCCCGGCTGGCTACAGCTGAAGCTTACACGCAGGGTGGGTTAGAACGCGATTGGTTTTCGGGCAAACTGGTACACGATGCCGCCCCGCAGCCACCGCCCCGGCAGGGTTACCCCGCCGATGTCTGCGTAGGGTCGGTTGAAGAGGTTGGTACCCTCGAGGGTGAGCGTGACCGGGCCCAGGGTGTAGCCCAGCCGCAGGTCGAGCAGGTAGTTTTCGCGCACATTGACGCGCTTTTCGTACCGCAGTTGGGGCCCCAGCGCCCAGCGCTGGGTGGTTAGGCGGGCCCTGGCCACCACCTGGTGCCGCAAGAAATCGAAGACGTACCGCGAGGTGAAGGCGCCAGGCGCGTTGTTCTGCTCCAAGAAGGTGTAGCCCACCTCCAGGGCCAGCACCTCACGCTCGGTGCCCAGGCGACGGGTGTAGCCCAGGCCTGCCTCCAGGCCACGGGTGGTGAGGTCGTTCACGTTGCGGGCGGTGAAGGGGTCGGTGGTGGGGGCATCGAGGGGCCGGGCGTAGTCGATGAGGTCTTGCCCGCTGCGCTGGAACAGGGCCAGGTTGGCATCGAAGGGGCCTGTACGCCATTCGCCGCCCAGTTCGTAGGTCCAGGCCCGTTCGGGCTCCAGCTCTGGGTTGCCCCGGTTGCTGCTGGTATTCAGGTACAGGTCGATGTAGGTCGGGATGCGGTAGGCCCGGCCTAGCCCCGCGTACAGTTTGGTGTTGTTTAGGCCGGTGTAGGCAGCATCGAGGCCGGGGTAGGCCGCCCACCCAAAGTCTGAAAACCAGTTGGTGTATACTCCAGGGCTGATCACCCAGGGGCCGAGCTCCCAGGCCTGCTCCAGGTACAGCCCGGTGGTCCAGCGCTGGTGCGAGCCCAGGTTGTTGCTCAGGATGCGCTCGTTCTTCACATCGAACCCCGTGGCCGTGGTACCCCCCAGGGCCTGGGTACGGTAGGTGCCGTCTAGGCCCACTACCTCGCTCGTGTGGCGGTTGCGGGCCGTGGTGGGCCGGTCGCGGAAGGCGCGGTAGTCGTCGAAGTGCCGCCGGTAGTACAGGTTGCCGGTCACCTTGCCCCCCCGTAGCCCCAGGGCCGCGAGGCTGCTTTCGGTGGTCTCGTACTCCAGCCCGGCGGGGAAGTAAAAATTGTCGGCCCCGAAGTGCCGCGCGCTGTAGGCCCCGGTGGCCGTCAGTGTCTGCTTGCCCAGGGCGTAGCGGCCGTAGTACACCGCCTGGCTGATGCCAAAGTCGGTATTGGGGGCGTAGCCCGCGCTGCTGGTGTAGCCCAGGCCCACCAGGTGCCGGCTCGTGCCGCGGGTAAACCCACTACTAAAGGCAGCATTGGCCAGGTCGTACTGCCCGTATTGGAGCGTCAGGCTAGGCCCCAGCTCGGTAGTCGGCACAAAGTTGACCGCGCCGGCCAGTGCGTTCTGGCCCAGCGCACGCGCGCCCGGCCCCTTCAGGATCTCGACCCGCCCCAGCGCCGCCAATGGCAGGGCCAGGTTCAGGTTGTGGTGCCCGGTCTGGGGGTCAGAGAGCTTCAGGCCATCGAGCAGGACGAGCGTCTGGTTGAACGTACCGCCCCGGATGCTGATGTCGGCCTGCACGCCAAAAGGCCCCCGCTCGCGCAGGTCTAGCCCCGGCACGTAGCTCAGTACATCGTTCAGGCTCACGGCGGGCAGGGCTCCAAGCTGGTCCTGGTTCAAGGCGACCACCCGGAGCGGGCTCACGGTCCGGAACACAATACGCGAGGCAAATACCTCCACCGTATCGGTGGCCGCCACCAGGCTATCGGTTTGCCCCAGGGCTGCTATCGGCCCTGCCAGTAGCAGGGCCATCCACACGCGTTTCATGGGGTGCAAAAGTGAAACGCGAATGTCGATATCAGGCTACCCCAGGCGCAGTTTCTGCACCAGCTCATCGCTCAGGGTGCTGCTCATCGCGCCGTAGGCCGTCACTAGCAGCCCCCGGGTACCGTTGTTGGCTTCGATGGCATACACCACGGCTTCGTCGGCAGGGTCGGTGCTGCCCTCAAACCGGTGGAACTCTACGACCCGGAAGGCTTCGGGCCGAAATTCCTGCTGCTGCGTGTCGCAGAACACGCCGCCTTCGCGTAGCTGAAAGGTCAGGGTAAACCCGCGCGCCACTAGGTCGTTTACCGCCTGAGAAAGGGTATCGTAGGCATTAGGATGCATGCCCGAATCTACTACCGAGCTAGCACCAGATAACCAACAGTTTGCAGTAGAGCTGGGGCTCGTCGATGGTGCGCAGTTCCTCACTGCGCCCGATAATGATGTCCAGGGCGTCATACTTGGGTACGTGCACCAGGTAAATCAGTTCACGCACCGGGCCTGTTGCCACGGCGTGCACTTCGAGCACCTCAAACTCGTCGGCCGTAAGGCAGGTACCCGTTTCCTGGCACACCAGGAAGTCGGGATATACGTTGAGCAGTGTCGAAGCACCTTTTAGCCGCAGTTGTGCGACTACCTCTTGAGCCCGTTCAGAGAGTTGGGTCAGCTGCAGTGGGGCAAACCGCCGCAGGTCTTCAGTTACCAGGTTGGGGGTCGGTCGGGTCGGTTCCATAGCACTAAGTAACCCACTGCTTTTCGGCGCTACACCCAATGCAGCGTTAATGCTAGGCCCCTGGCGCTTGCCTTTGCAAGTGGTTAAGCTAAACCACAGGTTCTGGGCTAAATGACCATCAGCTTGCTGTAGAGCTCGGGGTCCTCAATGATTTCCAGTTCACGGGCCAACCCTAGAATCATGCCCCTATCTCCGTCTTCAAATACGATCGCATAGAGCAGGCGCCGGGTTTCGTGCTTGCTCCCAAAGGCGTGTATCTCTTCCACCTTGAAGGATTCGGCCGCGTAGCAGCCCTGAGTTTCGTTGCACAGGATGCAGTCAGACTGAATCGTGAACGTATATACATGGCCTTCGGCGCGCAGCGCCTCTTCGGTTTCCTGCAATCGGGGGTGGAGCATAGACGGGCGTAGCCCCGAATCTACACCGCCCCCGCACGAATGAATCATCGCCCGAGCGCGTTTTCCGGCTACTGCACCCTTTTTTTGCGCCACAACCCAGCACCCACGGTCTATGACCTCTCAACCCATACCCCCCAAGACCGCCAAGCGCCGCGACACCGCCCAGCCCGATAGCAGCGTGCTGAGCCGCGCCCCCTTCCCGGCTTCGCGCAAAATCTACGTGCCCGGCCAGCAGTACCCCGACCTACGGGTACCCATGCGCGAAATCGGCCTCACCGATGCCAACCTGCCCCCCATTACAGTCTACGATACCTCGGGCCCCTACACCGACCCCTCGGCCGAAATTGACATCGCCCAGGGCCTCAAGCCCATCCGCCTGCCCTGGATCGAGGGCCGCGGCGACGTTGAGCGCCTGGCCCACGCCAGCAGCCAGTACCATTCCGTGCGCCTGGCCGACGCCGAGCTCGATGCCATTCGTTTCCCCAACCGCGCGCGGGTAGACCGGCCCCTGCGCGCCAAAGCCGGCCACAACGTCACGCAGCTGCACTATGCCCGCCGGGGCGTGGTAACACCCGAGATGGAGTACATCGCCATCCGCGAGAACCAGCGCCTCGAGCTTTACCGCGACCTACTGGCCCAGCAGCACCCCGGCAACGCCTGGGGCGCACGGCTGCCGAAGGCCATCACCCCAGAATTTGTACGCGAAGAGGTGGCACTGGGCCGCGCCATCATCCCGGCCAACATCAACCACCCCGAAAGCGAGCCCATGATCATTGGGCGAAACTTTCTGGTCAAGATCAACGCCAACATCGGCAACTCGGCCGTCACCTCCAGCATCGCCGAAGAGGTCGAAAAAGCCGTTTGGGCCTGCCGCTGGGGCGCCGATACCATCATGGACCTGAGCACGGGCCAGAACATCCACGAAACGCGCGAGTGGATTCTGCGCAACAGCCCCGTGCCCATCGGCACCGTGCCCATCTACCAGGCCCTCGAGAAAGTGGGCGGCAAAGCCGAAGACCTTACCTGGGCCCTGTTCCGCGATACCCTCATCGAGCAGGCCGAGCAGGGCGTAGACTACTTCACCATCCACGCCGGGGTGCTTCTGCGCTACATCCCGCTTACGGCCCGGCGCGTCACGGGCATTGTCTCGCGCGGGGGCTCTATCATGGCCAAATGGTGCCTGGCCCACCACCAGGAGAACTTCCTGTACACCCACTTCGAAGAGATCTGCGAAATCATGCAGGCCTACGACGTGAGCTTCTCGCTCGGCGACGGCCTGCGGCCCGGCGCCATTGCCGATGCCAACGACGAAGCCCAGTTTTCTGAGCTGCGCACCCTGGGCGAGCTCACCCAAGTCGCCTGGCGCCACGACGTACAGGTCATGATCGAAGGGCCCGGCCACGTGCCCATGCAGCTCATCCAGGAAAACATGACCGAGCAGCTCAAGCACTGCGGCGAGGCTCCCTTCTACACCCTGGGCCCCCTCACCACCGACATTGCCCCCGGCTACGACCACCTCACCAGCGCCATCGGCGCGGCCATGATTGGCTGGTTCGGTACAGCCATGCTCTGCTACGTGACGCCCAAAGAGCACCTGGGCCTGCCCAACAAGCAGGACGTAAAAGACGGGGTCATCGCCTACAAGATTGCCGCCCACGCCGCCGACTTGGCCAAGGGCCACCCCGGCGCCCAGATCCGCGACAACGCCCTGAGCCAGGCCCGCTTCGAGTTCCGGTGGGAAGACCAGTTCAACCTGGCCCTCGACCCCGACACCGCCCGCGCCTACCACGACGAAACCCTGCCCGCCGAAGGTGCCAAGCTGGCCCACTTCTGCTCGATGTGCGGGCCCAAGTTCTGCAGCATGGAAATCACCCAGCAGATCCGCGACTATGCCGAAAAGCTGGGCCAAGACCTCGACACCGCCCGCCAGCAGGGCCTCGAGGCCATGGCCGAAACCTTCGTCGAGTCCGGCGCCGAGGTGTACCTCAAGCAACCCTAGGCCCCCAGCGCCCACGCAGGGTTTTTGCTCATCTTTGGGCATGCGAAGTCTGTGGTGTGCCCTGCTTTTGGGCTTGCTAGCTGGTTCGGCGTCGGGCCAGCTCAAGCCCGGCCAGCTCTTGCTTAATGCCAGCTTTCAGGGCGCCAATTCGGCCCAGGACCTCGAGGGCGGCTCGACTTCAGGGCCTATCGCCGACAGCGACGACCTCGACGCCACCTTCCAGTTCCTGGTACAAACCAGCAGCAAGGGTGCCTGGGGGCTAGAGGTGGGCTACGACTTCATCCGTCGCGACGAAGATTTCTCTTCTGGCAACCCCCTCAGGCGCTCTACCGTGCAGGGCTACAGCATTGGGCCCACCCACCGGCGGCTCTTTTCGAACACCCCGCTCATTAACGTATACACCGACCTCTCGCTCACCTACCGCCACGCGACCGCCGACGCCGACGACTTCAACCCCGGTGGCGTGCGCTTTAAGAACACCGACGGTGCCACCGACCAGTTCAACCTCGCGCTCCGGCCCGGGGCGCAGGTCAAGGCCGCCAAAAACCTGGTCGTCACCCTGAGCTTTGAGCTCTTCCGGGCCTCGATGACCGACGAGACGCTCGAGATCACCGAGTTCGACGACCAGGGCAGTGTAGCCCTACGCGGTGAGGTATCTGAGAGCAGCTTCGACTACGGCTTCTTCCCCGGCTTTTCGCTTGGCAGCCTCGCCATCGGGGTGCAGCTGGTACTAGGCAAAGGGCGCGAGTAAGCCCAAGGTGGCCAGTTTCTTAAGCACCTGTTAACCAGGGCACGTTAGGAAGCCATTGACAACTGTTAAAAGTCCGTGTGGCCATCTTGAGGCCGGACTTTTAACACTTTTCACATGAAAGCACTGTATAACCTATTCCTCTGCTGCGGCCTGTGCCTCACGGCAACCGCCCAAATCGAGCCCGGCCAGTGGCTACTGTCCGGCAGTTTTTCCGCTGATTCCGATTCCGACGGCGGGATCACAGGTTCAACTACCGGTTTTAATTCCCTTTCGGGTACCGTAGGCATAAGCCTGTTCAAACAGATCACTCAAAAAAATGCCTGGGGCGGTTCCATATTTGTATTCGGTTCTTCCCAGGACCGAACCTACTCATCGGGCTCAGACGACGAAGTAACCAACCAGTTGGGGCTTAATATTGGGCCCTCCTTCCGAACAACCTATACGGAGTGGAAAGCGGTAAACGTCTACTCCGAAACGGATCTAGCCTACACCTATCGTAAAAATGAGTTTACAAATTTTTTTTCGCAGGGCAGCAAGGCCTTCGAAAGGAGTACAACTTCACACGGTGCTGGTATTAGCATCCGTCCGGGGCTGCAGGTTAAAATTTCGGAGCGCTTCTTGGCTACCGCTAGCTTTATTCTTTTTAGCCTGGACTATTCGAACTCTACAGTACAGGAAAGCTATTTTTCTTCCCTAGATCAGTCAGTTACTGATCAGATAGGGAGGGTTGAGAATCGTGTCGAAACATTCTTCTTCCCAAGCTTCAGTTTCAACAGCCTCAGCTTCGGCGTTGTACTGCTGCTGGGCCCCGGCACCAAGTAGTCGTTAGCTAGAACATGGCATCTACCGCATCCGTGTAGGTTTGGCCTACAAGCCTGGGCGGTGGTGCGCGCTATTACCTCAGCGACAAGCTTGCCCTCGAGGCCACGCTTCTGTTCGATTTCTCCGACGACTTTACCCTCGTCCCCTTCAACCTTGGGGTGGTATTCAACCTCTAACCCAGGTTAAAAACACAGAAAAGGGCCCCAGTGGGGCCCTTTTCTGTGTCTCGCGAGTGGCTACTGCTTAGGGGCCGGGGCCTCTGCCTTTTTCGAGGCACCGCTCATGAAGTCGTCCACCTCGCCGTCTTCGTCAAAGTCGTAGGGGTCCAGCGTTTTCCACTGCCAGACACCGTTCTGGTAGGCGGTGTTCAGGTAGCGCATCGAATAGGCCTTGGGGCTAGTGGCCTGGAAGCTCACCGTGTCGCCATTCAGCGCCCAGGTGCCAACCTCGGTCACCGAGGAGTCTTGCCCGCTGGCGGTCTTGAAGGTCATTTGGGCGGTGTAGCTGCCATCGTCCTTGTACACCGCTGGGCCCAGGGTTACGCCCCAGGCTGCCAGGTTTGCGGCCGTGTTGGCTACCGTGGTGTCGTTGGGCTCCTTTTGGTAGGTTTTGAACGTCATCTCGCCGCCATCAATGGCCATCCAGGTGCCAACGATATCAGCTTTGCTCAAGAGGCCTTTGGGGGCCTCGGCGGCCTTGGGGCCACAGGCCGTTAGTGCAACGGCCACTGCGAGTGCTAGTACAGTGTTTTTCATAGGTTGTGTAGGTTAGTGTACCCTAAGGTAAGCACGACTATCATTTATCTACTGCGCAACTACTCTCGGCGGGTTAGCCGTAGCTTTCAGCCATGAAAACACTTCTTGGCATTGGGGTCCTCCTGGTGTTGGGCCAAAGCCTGGCGGCGCAGGGGTTTGAGATCAACCTGGGCGCGGGCATTGCGCTGTCCGACGAAGACGACTGGGGTGGGGTGCTGGTATGGCCTCAGTACCGCGTTAGCGACCACTTTTCGGTGGGCTTTTACACCGGGGTCTTCGTCGAAAGCGAGGTAGAGGCGCAGCCGAATGGCGAGCTAGAAGCCGACCTCTCCATCGTGCCCCTCATGGCAACGGCCACCTACCACTTTGGCTCGGGTAAGCTGGTCCCCTTTGCAGGCATTAGCCTGGGCGTATACAACTACAACGGCGACTACGTGTTCCGCGGGACCCAAGGCGGACGGATCGAAGCCACCGAAACCGAAAGCTACGGCGCCTTTGGCGTCCACCTGGGCCTCAACTACGCACTTTCTGACCGCTGGTACCTACACCTGCGCACGGGGCTTGACAGCGTGAACGATGGCGACGAGGTATTCGTCGGCGACGACGAAGTCCCAGAAAACGATGCCGTCATCCCCTTCCTCATCGGGGTCGGGGTTCGGTTCTAACCCAGAAGCGTTGGCTATTTGTCGGCTTCGCCCATCACGGGGTCAATCGAGCCGATGAGCACTACGGTGTCGGCCACCATCGCGCCTTCCATCATAAACTCGAGCACCTGTAGGTTGGCAAAGCTGGGGCTCTTCATCTTCAGCCGCCAGGGGCTGCCCGTGCCGTCGCCCAGGATGTAAAAACCCAGCTCGCCTTTGGGGGCCTCTATGGCGTGGTAGGCTTCGGCGCCTTTGGGTACCACCGTGCCCACGTCGGTCATCATGAAGTCGTGGATCATGCCCTCCATGCTGTAGTACACCTCTTGCTTGCTGGCATAGGCCTGCTTGGCGTTGTCGGCGCGGATGATGCCCTTGGGCAGCTTCTGCAGGCACTGCTCAATGATGCGCGCGCTCTGCTTCATTTCTTCCATCCGCACAAAGTAGCGGGCCATGGCATCGCCCTCGGTGCGCACCGGGATGTCGAAATCCAGCTCGTTGTACACCAGGTAGGGCTCCGCCACCCGTAGGTCATACTCCACGCCGCTACCGCGCAGGCAGGGCCCGGTAAAGCCGTACCCAATGGCCTCCTCTTTCGTGACCACGCCGACGCCTTTCACGCGGCCCACGAAAATGGGGTTCTTGTTGATGAACGCGTTCCAGTCGGCCAGCTCTTTCTTGAAGCTCGTCACCCATTTGGCGATCATGGCCGCCGTTTCGTCGGTCATGTCGTACTGGATGCCCCCAATGCGGCTGTGGCTCACGGTAAAGCGTACCCCGGCCAGCTTGTCAAAGATGTCGTAGATGTACTCGCGTTCGCGGAAGGTGTACATGAACATCGAGATGGCCCCGGCGTCCATCAAAAACGTGCCCAGGCTGAGCAGGTGGGCCGAGATACGGGCCAGTTCGCAGGCAATGGTGCGGATGTACTGGGCGCGGGGCGGGGCCTCAATGCCCGCCACTTTTTCTACCGCTAGGCACAGCGCTACGTTGTTGCTGTAGGGCGATAGGTAGTCCATGCGGTCGGTGTAGGGCATGAACTCCTGGTACGTTTTGTACTCGGCCAGCTTCTCGATGCCGCGGTGCAGGTAGCCGATGTCGAGCACGCATTTTTCAATCAGTTCGCCGTCCAGCTTCAGCACGCAGCGCAGTACACCGTGCGTGGCCGGGTGCTGCGGGCCCAAATTGAGCACCATCTGGGTATCGAGCGGATCGCTCGTGTCGATCTCGACGTGGCTGTGCTTGCTCTCCAGGCGGCGGTAAATGGCCTTCTGGTGCTCGGGGAAAAACGTCAGGTTGACCTTGTCTTCAATGCGCTGGACCGTCGGTTGCATGTGCAGTAAGCTCTGCTTGCAAGGTACACAGCGGGCGCGGTTTTGGTAGCCCGCCCACAGGGTAGATTAGGTCTAGGACATACCCCGCCCTTCCTCCCACCTTCGCCCCACCTTCGCTCCTTTCAGCCCGTTCCCATGCCCAGCACCACTGTCGGTCTCTACGACCTGCCCTTCTACGCCTACCACGGCGTGTACCCCGAAGAAGCCACCCTGGGCGGGCCTTACCGCGTTTCGGTCACCTGCCAGCTCGATAGCCCCGCCGTCGGCACCACCGACGCGCTCGCCGAAACGCTCGACTACGCCGCCGCCTATCGGGTAATCGCCCACGAGATGGCCACCCCCCGTAAGCTCATCGAAACCGTCGCCCGCCGCATCGCCGAGGGCGTCCTGGCCCTCGACCCCCGGCTCCTCCAGGTCACCTGCACGGTAGACAAACTGGCCCCACCCCTGGGCGCCCTGGGCGGCTACGCCCGGTGCATCTATACCGCCCAGCGCGCAGGTTAGAGCGTCTCCAGCTCGGCCAGGTACGCCTCGGCGGTGGCGAGGTAGGCCGCCTGCTGATCGGGGCCCATCCGCCGCCAGGTGCTGTAGGGCTGCGCCAGGCGGAAGTTGCCCCCCAGCGTGGCCGCGTTGCGGTGCAGAAAGTGCCAGTACAGGCTGTTCAGGGGGCAGGCCCCGGCGCCGGTCTTTTGCTTCACGCGGTAGTGGCACCCGGCGCAGTAATCGCTCATCCGATCGATGTACGCGCCGCTGGCCACGTAGGGCTTCGTGGCCAGCTTGCCGCCATCGGCGTACTGGCTCATGCCGTGGGTATTGGGCAGCTGCACCCACTCGATGGCGTCGGCGTAAATGCCCAGGTACCAGGCATTCACCTCCTCGGGGTCGGCCCCGATGAGCGCTGCAAAGTTGCCGGTCACCATCAGCCGCTGGATGTGGTGGGCGTAGGCGTTGTGCAGGCTATCGGCGATAGCGCGGCGCAGGCAGCTCATCTTGGTGTCGCCGGTCCAGTACCAGCCGGGGAGCGGCCGGTCGGCGCCCAGGTGGTTGGTCGTGGCGTAGCGCGGCATGTGGGCCCAGTACATGCCCCGGATGTACTCGCGCCAGCCGATGATCTGCCGCACAAAGCCCTCCAGCTGGGCCAGCCCGATGCGCTCGGGGGCCGCCTGCCAGGCAGCCAGGGCGGCGGCTACCACCTCGCGGGGGTGCAGCAGTTTCACGTTCAGGGCGAACGAGAGTAGCGAGTGGTAGAGCCACGGGGCGTCGGTGCGCATGCTGTCCTGGTACGTACCGAAATGGGGCAGCCCGTGGGCAACGAAGTCTCGGAGCGCCTGCAGGGCCTGGGGGCGGTCCAGCGGGTAGTCCTGCCCATCGGCCCGCCCGAAGTGCGGCAGTCCCGCTGCGGCGATGTCTGAGAGCACCTCCCGGTAGTCGTTCCCGAAATCGGGCGGTGGCGGCAAGGCTGCGCTACGGGGTGGGGGCGGGTTGCGGTTGTCGGCGTCGTAGTTCCAGCGCCCGCCCACCGGCGTGCCGTCGGGCTCGAGCAAGATGCCCAGCCGGGTGCGTTCGTGGCGGTAAAAGGTCTCGAGCAGCCACTGCTTTTTGCTGCCCATCAGCCGGGCCAGGTCGTGCCGCTGGGTAAGAAAGTGCTCGGTGTCTACACACGCTGTTTCGATGGCAAGGCTGCCGGCAAATTCGGCCAGCGCCCGGTCGAGCCGGTACTCATCGGGCGCCTGGTACTCAAAGCGGCGAATACCCTCCGCTTCGAGTACCGTGCGCAGGTTGGCCTCGAAGCTTTGCCCATTGTCGGGGTCGGTTATCCGGTAGTAGCGCACTGGGTGGCCCTGGGCCGTGAGCGCAGCGGCAAACCGGCGCATGGCCGCAAAGAAGACCGCCAGTTTTTTCAGGTGCTGCCGCACGTACGTGGCCTCGGTGCGCACCTCCATCAGTACATACAGCACCTGGGGGTCTACCCGCTGGTACCAACTGTGCCGGGGATTAAGCTGGTCGCCCAAGACGAGCCGCAGGGTATGAAAAGCCATGCCGCTACAACCCATCGGCAGGCCGATCGGCTCCCGAGCGCCCGCATTTAGAACGGGTAGCCAATGCCGATGTTGAACTGGGCCCGCCCAGCCCCCAGCGACCGAAAGTCCTTGACGATGAGCCGCTGCACGTCGGGCGCATACACCTGCTGCCCGATATCGAACCGAAAAACAAAAAACGAGAGGTCGAACCGCAGGCCAAACCCGGCCGACACACCCAGTTGCAGGTTTTCGCTTCGCAGTGCACCCCGCTCGTCCTCAAAAAAACGGGTGCTGGTAAACCATACGTTGCCCGCGTCAGCGAAGAAGGCCACGGCCACCAGGTCGCTTAGTTTGGCCCGGTATTCGGCGTTAAGCTCGAAAATGATTTCGCCCCCCGGGGCTATCAGGTTACTGATGCGCACACTGTCGCTGCGCCAGGTACCCGGCCCCAACGTGCCGCTAAGCCATCCGCGCACGGTACTGGGCCCGCCGGTGAAAAACCGGTTTTCGAACGGCACCACCGGTGCGGTGTTGTACGCCCGCGCCCCACCCAGAAAGGCCCGGAACACGGCCTCGGTCCTCGCGCCGGTGGGGATGAAGTACTTGTACTCAAGCGACAGGCGGGCAAACTGCGCGTACTGGAACTCGGCCCCCAACTGGTTGTCGGTCGTCGAGCCGTCGCTTCCGGTAATGACGTCGAGCAAAAACGGCAGGTTACCCCCCACCTCTACGTTACCGCGGAAAAACCAGGTGTTGCGGTTGCGTGCCTCGCCGTAGTCTCGGCTGTAGCTAAAGCTGTAGCTCGACTTGGTCGCCAGCCGGGGCTCGAAGTCGCGTAGCACCAAGGCCCGTAGGCTCGTGTCAGAGATGCTGGCAATCGTGCTGTCGAACCCCGCCTGCTCTATCGTCCGAACCCACGTCACGTTCAGGGGCGTGAGGGTTGATTGGGCCCTCAGGCTGTTGGGCAGGTTGTACCACTGGTACTGCCAGGCGGCCGATAGGTTCGTGCGCTCGAAGATGTTGCGCTGCTCCTGCTGATAGGTAAGGCTGAACGAGGTGCTGGGCCGGTACTTCAGCAGGTCGCGGTCGGGGTTGCTCTCCAGAAACAAAAACCGGGGGATGTTCAGGCTCACCCGGGTCGTGGTCTGGAAGAAGAACTCGGGCGGGGCCCCATCGCCCGGGCTAAAGCGGGTTACAAACCCGTTGGTCGCCACCGTGAGTTGCTCGGCGCGGCCAAAGAGGTTCTGCACCCCGAAACGGGCCGTAGCCCCTAGCCCCGGTAGGTTCGAGACCAGCTGGCGGTCGTCCGAAACAAACACCTCTGCGCCCACCGAGGCCGTGTAGTTGCGCAGCAGCACGGCGTCTATGTACGTGTGCAGCTTGTTCGTACCTGGCACGGGCCTGAAGTTGATGACCGCGTTGCGGAACAGGCCCAGCCCCTGCAGCTGGTTCTGCGTGAGCTGGGCCTCGTGGCGGCTGTAACGGATCCCCGGGCGCTGGCGGATGCGCTTGGCGATGACACTCAGGTTCAGGCTCTGGGCCAGGTCGGGCTTGAGCGCAAAATTGAGGTCGTAGTCGGGCTTTAGGCCCTTTTGGCTCACCCCGTAGGCCAGGGCGGCAGCGGGGTTGAGCAGGTTGAAGCGCACCGCCTGGCGGGTATCGACCTCGCCCGCCCGCCGCAGGGTCACAAACACGCTGTCGATGTAGTACACCCGCGCGGTATCGGGCACAATGACTTCAAGGTCGAAGGCATGGGTGCCACCCCCCTGGGCCACGACCCGATTTTCGGCGCGGCGGCCCATTTTGCGGTCGCGCTTGTCGGCCAGAGCTTCTTCGCGCAGCAGGCGCTGGGCGTCTTCCAGACCCGTAGCCACGACCGAGGTATCTACCCGCCCGATGTCGGGGTCTTGCCTGGGGTTGGCCGCCGCCAGGGTGTCGGTCCGCAGCAGGGCCTCAGAAAGGTTGATTTTCGGCAGGGTATCTACCACATAAAACACCTGGTCGGGCCCGAAGGTGTAGTAGCCCTGGTCTTTCATGAAGTTCGAGAGCCGCACGCGCTCCTGGGTCAGCTTGGCCTCGTTAAATCGGTCGCCGGGGACGAGTAGCGAGGCGTCGCCGTTTTCTTCAATCAAGCGCAGGATGGTGCTGTCTTGCCGCGCACGTTTCGGGATGTAGCCCAGGCTATCCACCAGCTCGGCACCCTGTAGCGTAGAGGTGGTGTCGCGGTAGTAGTAGCGTAGCTCGCGCAGCACATAGGCGGGCCCTTCGTCAATGCGGTACACGACGTCGGCCTTCTTGGGGTCGCGTTTCGGTGTGTTGACCACTGGGGTCACGCTTGCGTTGAGGAAGCCCTCGCCGAAGTAGATGCTCTCCAGGTTATCGGCGTCGGTCTCCAGCTGCGTAGAGTCGACCACCTGGGGCGGCTCGCCCACCACATCTACCAGCCAGTGCACGAAGGTCTTTTCGTAGTAGCGGCTCTTGTCGGCCCGGCGGTAGAGCCGCTTCGCGAAGCTGCTGTCCTGCTCCAGGGTTCGCCCCAGCGAGTAGAGGTGCAGGTACAGCTTGGGCACCACCAGCCTGCGGTTGGCCTTGGTAAGTACGCCCTCGGCCAGCACGTCGTCGCTGAGCGTCCGGTTGCCTTCAAAGGTGGGGTCGTTGCGTAGCAGCTGCTCGCCGGCCTCGAGGTGGCGTACGCCCTCGCAGCCCCATAGCAGCGCCCCCATACACAGCGCAAGGGCGCTGCGTGCCCAGCCCCAAGGGTATGTGCCGTAAGTTGGTCCTTCCATGCAGCCGCTTCCGAAAGCAAAACTAACCGAATTCGTCGCCTTGGGCCGGAAGGTCGGCCGCCAGACCGCAGGTCTCTACCTGGCCGAAGGCCAGAAAGTGTGCGCCGAGGCCCTGGCAGCGGGCCAGCGCCCCGTTGCCCTCCTGCTCACCGAAGCCCTGGCCGACACACACCCGGAATGGGCCGCCCTGGCCGAGGCCACCTACCGGGTTACCGACGCCCAGCTGGCCCGCATCAGTACCCACGCCGCCCCCGATGGCGCCCTGGCCGTTTTGCCCTGTCCCGTGCAGCCTACGCCGCTGCCCGTGGTGGGCCCGGCATTTCTGCTCTACGAGGTAGCCGATCCCGGCAACCTGGGTACCCTGCTACGTACCGCTGCCTGGTACGGCTTTCGGGCCCTCTACGCCAGTGCGGGCACCGTAGAGGCCACCAACCCCAAGGTGGTGCGGGCCGCGATGGGGGCGTTCTTCCGGGTGCCGGTGTACACCGTCGCCGATTTCGAGGGTTGGGTGGCTGCCCACGCCCAGCGCATTGTCGCCACGTACGTGACCGGAGAGCCGCCTGCACCCCTGCCGCCCGAGCGCGATTGGCTGCTGCTGGGCAGCGAAAGCCACGGCCTGCCGCCGGCCTGGCCCAGTCAGTTCGGTATCCTGCCCTACACCGTGCCACACGGGCCCGGGGGTAGCGGCGAAAGCCTCAACGTGGCCCTCACGGGCGCAATTTTGGCCGACCGGCTCAGGGGCCTGCGCTAAGGGTGGCTGTTACCTCTACCGTATCGCTAAGCACCCAACTGGAGCCACCCACGCCGTAGTCGCGCCGGTTTAGCCGAAAGGTCGTCGTAAGCACCCAGCGGCCGCCCACTTGGCGGGCCGTCACGGGTAGGGTTACGGTTTTGGTGGTGGCTTTCAGGGTAAGCTCGCCCGTTACCTGGTAGGCGCCCGCCACCTGGGCAAAGGCCGTGGCCCTAAAGCGCAGCTTGGGGTAGTTGGCTACGTCAAAGTAGTCGGCTTCTTTCAGGTGCCGGTCGCGGGCACCGATACCCGTTTCCAGGCTGCTGGCGTCGGCTTCGGCCTCCAGTTGGCAATGGCCCAGGTCGGCTGGGTCGAAGGCAACCGTACCCCGGAAGCTCCCGAAGCTGCCATCCACCCAAATGCCAGCATTTTTGATGCGGAAGGTGACCGACGAGCCCTCGGCCACCACCGGCTGCGCCTTGGGCTGGCCCCACAATGCTACCGGCAGCAGCACCAGTAGCCCAAGCGGCACTACTAGGCGGCTCATAGCTGGAACTGCACCCCCACCGTGAGGTAACTGAAAAACCGCTGCAGCCGCGCTTCTTCGCCCGAGGTCACGGGTGTGGTTGTGAGGTAGTTGTTCACTACGTACGAGAGGTTGGCCCGCAGCCAGAGCCGTTCGCTCACCCGGTAGGCGGCAAAAAATTCAGAGTTCAGCGTGCCCAAATCGTTTTCGCCCACCAGCAGCAGCCCAAGGGTTTCAGGTTCTACCGAGAGGGGAAAATCGGGGGGCTGAAGCGGTAGCGACTGCTCCGGCCCGAACGTAACCCCCACCAACTCGATGTTGAAGCCGCCCTCCAGCCGATCACTGATGCGGTAGCTGGCCTCGGCAAAGAGCGCCAGGTTGTGCACCACCAGGCCCGACACCAGTACCTCGGCATTCGCGTTCCGGTTATCGTCAATCAACTCTAGCGATATCTGGCCCGTACTGCCCTGGTAGTTGTACCGAACCCCCCCACCGGCCATGAGCCGACCTTTCAGGCCCACGGGCCACACCCGGTAGGCATCCACCGAGGCGATGTGCAGCTCGGGGTCGGGCGCGTAGCCGTAGCTCAGGCTCACGAAGTTTTCGCCCTGTGCCTGTCCGCCAAGGGGGGCAAACAGGCAAAAGCCCACTCCTAGGAGTAGGCTTTTGACAGTGTACACCGCGGTGCGCATACAATTAGTTCGGGATAGCATTGGCCAAAGTAGCCACCGAGGGGCGGTTCTTGAAGTCGGGGTCAAAATGCACAAAGGCCACTTTGCCGTCTTTTCCAATCACATACGTAGCCGGTACCGGCAGGCTGCTACCGTTCGCACCGTTGAGGGCCGCAAAGTCGAGGCCGTAGCCTTTGTACTTGGTCGCCGTGGCCGCGTCGAGCTCAAAGCGCACGTCGTAGGCTTTCATGATAGCGCCATCGGTATCCGACACCACCGCGAAGCTGGCTTTCGTCTTTTCAACGGTTTTACCAATGCCTTCGGCTACCTCGGGGCTCACGGCAATCACCGTGGCACCTTTGGCCGTAAGTGTACGTAGGCTATCCTGCAGGGCGCTTACTTGCTTGCTACAGTACGGGCACCAAAACCCACGGTAGAATACCAGTACCACAGGGCCGTTTTTCAGGGCCGAGGCAAGGCTCACCGTCTGGCCAGACTGGTCTTTGCCGGTAAAGTCGGGGGCGGCGTCGCCTACTTTCAGGCCCGTTTGGGCAAGTGCCGGGAGGGCGAGCAGCGCGAAGAGTACAGGGAATACAAAGCGTTTCATGGTCGGTCGCTGAGGTAAATTGGGCTCAGTCGGTGTTTCAACAGCAAACTTCGGCCCGTCCGTTCAGGGTGTGACAGCCCCCGCCTGCAAACAATTTGCAAACCCTAGTACGCCAACAGCCACGCCAGCCGCTCGGCCAGCCGGGCCTGGGGCAGGAACTGCCGCTCCAGCTCGGCATGGAACGGCACCGGTGTATCCAGCGACCCCACCCGCACCACCGGCGCATCCAGGTGCCGGAAGAGCGCCTCGCTCACCCGTGCGGCCACCTCGGCACCAATGCCGCCGGTCAGGGTGTCTTCGTGCAGCACGAGGCAGCGCCCGGTCTTGCGCACCGATTCGAACACCTTTTCTTCGTCCCAGGGCAAGAGCGAGCGTAGGTCTATCACCTCTACCGCGCCCTCGGGGTGGGCCTTGGCTGCGGTTAGGGCCCAGTGTACACCCATCCCGTAGGTGACGATCGTGGCTTGGTCGCCGTAGCACACCGTTTTGGCCACGCCAATGGGTACGTTGTAGTACTCCTCGGGCACCTCGTCGGTCTGGCTCCGGTACAGGGCCTTGTGCTCGAAGTAGAGTACCGGCCCGGGGTCTTCAATGGCGCTGGTAATCAGGCCCTTGGCATCGGCGGCCGTAGCGGGGTACACAATCTTGAGGCCCGCCACTTTAAAGAACCAGGCCTCGTTGCTCTGGCTGTGAAACGGCCCTGCGGCAGTGCCGGCACCGGTCGGCAGGCGCACCACCACGTCGGGCGCGAAGCCCCAGCGGTAGTGGTTTTTGGCCAGGTTGTTTACAATCTGGTTGAAGCCGCAGCTCACAAAGTCGGCAAACTGCATTTCGACCACCGCCTTGTAGCCCCCCAGGCTCAGGCCAAAGCCCGCCCCCACAATGGCGCTTTCGCACAGCGGGGTGTTGCGCACCCGGGGTTTGCCAAAGGCATCTACAAACCCCTCGGTTACCTTAAATACCCCCCCGTACTCGGCCACATCCTGGCCCATGATGACCAGCTTTTCGTGCCGTTCCATGCTCTGGTACAGCCCCTCGCGCAGGGCATCTACAAACCGCAGGGGCTTCACTTTTGCCAGGTTGGGTACCCGGAACAGCCCATCGCTGGGGGCGTACACGTCGCGCAGCTCTTCTTCCAGGTTGGGCGTAAGCTCGGGCAGGGCAAAGGTGTAGTCCAGGCCCTCTTGGATGTACTGTTTGTAGCCCGACTTTAGCTCGTCGCGCTTGGCCTCGGTCAGGATGCCCTGGGCCAGCAAAAAGGCTTCGTAGCCCTCCACAGGGTCTTTCGTTTTCCAGGTATCGAAGAGCTCCTGGGGCACGTACTTCGTGCCACTGGCCTCTTCGTGGCCCCGCATGCGGAAGGTCATGCACTCCAGGAGCACCGGTTTGCGCTCGCGCCGCATCTTCTCGGCAACCCGGCGGGTGGTCTGGAAGACCTCCAGCACATTGTTGCCATCCACCTGCACCCCCTCAATGCCGTAGCCAATCGCTTTGTCAATAAACTGCTTGCAGCGGAACTGCTCGCGGCTGGGTGTCGAGAGGCCGTACCCGTTGTTTTCAATGAGGAAGACGACCGGTAGGTCCCACACCGCCGCTGTATTGATCGCTTCGTGGAAGTCGCCCTCGCTCGCCCCCCCATCGCCCGAATACACCACCGAGATGTAGTCGCTGCCCGATAGGTTGCTCGCCAGCGACGTGCCGTCGGCCACGCCCAGCATCGCTCCCAGGTGGCTGATCATGCCAATCACCCGGTAGTCGGGCGCCCCGAAGTGGAACGATCGGTCGCGCCCCTTGGTGAAGCCCTCGCGCTTGCCCTGCCACTGGGCAAAAAGTTGCCAGAAGGGCATGCCCCGGCTGGTGAACACCCCCAGATTGCGGTGCAGCGGGAAGATGAAGTCGTCGGGCCGTAGGGCCAGGGTGGTACCCACCGCCACGGCCTCTTGCCCAATGCCCGAAAACCATTTGCTAATGCGGTTCTGCCGCAGCAGAATGAGCATTTTCTCTTCAATCATCCGAGGCAAAAGCAGCGCCCGGTAGATGTCGAGAAGGTTTTCGTCGCTAAGGCCCGTGCGATCAAAGCGCAGCGGGGTGAGGGTGGGGGCCAGAGGTGCGGCTTCCATACGGTGTGGCCGCAAAGGTAAGCGCGTAGGCGTGGGCCTACACCCAGGCCGCCCGTTGAATTACTGGGCCGGTGCCTCGCCCTCGGCAGGGGTCTCAGCGGGTGTCTCGGCCGGGGCCCCTTCGGGCGCGGTCGGGATGCTCGTCGGCGGTACTACCGGCCCCAGGCTATTGCCGATGCGCGGACCCTGGTTGTCTTCGCCACCACCACTGGTTTGGTAGGCAAACAGAAAGTTGATGACCAGCGTGAGCACCACCAGTGTGCCCATGGCACCCCAGGTAAGCTGCTGCACGAAGTCGGTGCCTCGCCGGGCCCCAAAAAGCTGGGTAACCTGGCTGGCAGCCCCCATGTTAGAGGCCAAGCCGCCACCCTTGCTGTTCTGGATAAGGACCAACAGCACCAGCAGGGCGCAAACGACGAAAATGAGTATGGTTACAGCAATGATCATGGACTAGCCCAAGTCGGCAATTCGGGCCGCAAAGTACGCGCTTTTTTCAGGATGTTTCATGCTCAGCTGGAAGTAAATCGCCTTCGCCGCCGTGAGCTTGCCCTGTTTCACCAGCAGCTCAGCCAGGGTTTCGCTCACTTCGCCCGTTTCTTCCAGCGGGTTTTTCAGCGTGTCGGGGTGGGCCGGCAGGGGCTCTTCGCTCTCAGGCGCTGGTGGGGCCTGCTTCAGTGAGCTGATTTTCTGCGAGATGACCGGCTCAAGGGCATTGAACTTTGCCAGCGCTTCGTCTACGGTATTGCCCGCGGGTGTATCGGAAGGCGTGTCGGCAGGCGTGTCGGTAACCGTGTCGGCAACGGGGGGTGTGGCCGCCACGATAGTCGGTTCTTCGGGGCCGCTGGCGGGTATTTTCACCACGCCCTCGGTCATCGAGGTGATCATCTTCTCGAGGAACTTCTGCTGGATGGTCTGCAGGGTAATCTGGGAGGGGTGCGGCAGGTTTTTGATGCGCAGTAGGTCGTTTAGCTCCGGCTCGGTTTGCGGGGCGGTGTATTCGCCCCCGGCGCCACCCAACTCGTAGGGGAGCTCGGCCGCCAGGTGCTGGTCTTCGGGCAGTTCGGGGTTGGCGTACGAGGACTCCAGCCCAATCTTGCGGATGAAGTCCTCTTCGGCGTCCTCCTGCTGCTCAATCACCTCGCCAAACGCGGGGGCGGCTGGCTCCAGCAGCTCGGGGTTTACCTCCAGGCTGGCGATGGTGAGCGAGGCGTTGAGCGGAGCCAGGCCCACAGGCTTGGGCGCTACCTGGGTAGCGGGCTCGCTGCCGGCTTCAGAGACCACCGGTGGCCGCAAAAAGGCTTCTTCAAGCTGCTGCCAGGTCTCTTCGTCGATGGCGGCTTTGATTTTGCCAATCACCTCGGGGTCCATGTCGCCCAACTGGGCGCTCGGGGCTTCAACGACCGTCGTGCGGCTGAAGGTAACCGGGGTTTCGGGGGCCTCGGGGCTGTCCTCAGGTTCGGGCGCCGGTGCCAGCACCTCGGTGGCCGCCTGGGCAAAGAGTGTGGTGGGGTCGGCGGCAAAAAACTTGAGCTGTTCGGGCCGCAGCACGATTTGCAGCTCCAGCTCGCCGTGCCGGTAGGTAAAGGTTTGTTCACCGGTGGGCTCGGGGGCTGGCGGTGCCTCGGCGGTAGCTGGGGGCGCCTCGGGTAGTGGGGTAGCCGGTGGGGTATCGCTGCTGGCCGGGGCTTCCAGTTTCGGGCTGGGCTCCAGGTCAACGAATCGGTCCATCCCCACCGAAACCTTACCCGTGGGCGGTGGCACCTTAAGGCTTGTCACCTTGGGGGCTTCTTCGGGTACGGTGGCCTCGGGTTTGGCGGTGGGTTCCGGCGTGCCGGAGGGCTCGAAGGGCACAAACCGCCGCATCGATTCCGATACAATGGGCGCACCCAGCGCAGTCGGCGCCGCAGGCGGAACCTCTGCCGCCGGGGGTAGGGGCGTCTGGGGCGTTTCAGATGGGCCGATGGGCTCGGCCGTGGCTTCGGGCTGCGGTACGGTCTCGGGCTGGGCGTGTACGGTTTCCAGGCCAAAGGTGGGCTGTACAAACCGCCCAAAGCTGGCCTTACCGCCGTCTTTGGCGGTGGGCTCGTCAACCCCGAGGGGGGCGGGCTTGCGCACCGGTGGGATGGGCTCGGCCAGGGGCTCTTCCAGGTGGGTAGATACGGGCTGTACCTCTGTGTCCTCGCGCCGGGTGTCGTACACCGGGTTCACGCTGGGGGGTAACGGCGTGTCCGTCGGCACTTCGGCTACCGGTGCCGAGGTGTGCGGCAAGCCCAGGGCTGGGTCAGACTCCAAGGGCGGCAGCGCAACCACCGGTATCGGGTTCAAGGTCTGCGCAGGGGCTTCGGGCTGGGGTGGCAACGGGTCGTTGATCATCCCAAAGCGCCGGTCAAACTTGGGCGCCACAAACCGGTTGAACGACTCGGTCGTCACCTTGCCTTTCAGGTTTTCGGCTGCAGGTGCCTCGCTCGGGGTAGCTGGCGGCGCAATCGCCTCTGGGGCGGGTACGAGCTCAACCTTGGGTGTGGGCAGCTGCGCACCTGTCGTGGCCTGGGTGTCCTCCAACGACTTGAACCGCTTGAACGATGCCTCGCCACCCAGTCCAGCGGTCACTTCGGCAGGCGTCGGTGCGGGGGGTTCGGGCTTCGGTGTTGGGGCCAGTTCGGCCACTGGCGGTATAGCCTCCGAAGGTGTTTCGGTAACCGGTGGCACGGGTGACTCTACGAGGGGTGCTGGCGCTGCCGCCTCGGTAACAGGCGTTTCAGTTGCTTTTGCTTTGCGCCGGTCGATGCCCTCAACGTTGAGCTGCAGCGGCTTTTCGTCGAACGAGGGGCTCCTGAAGCGCAGCATGCTCTCGGCTGTGCCCTTCAAGGCCTCACCCTCTACCGGCTTTTCTTTCTCGGTGGGTTTGGGTACTTCGGGCTTCGGCTCGGGCAGTTTAGCTGCGGGCGGGTCTACCACTACACGGGTCGTTTCGTGCAGTGTTTTGGCCTTCTCCACGATTTCGGTGATGGCCGCGATGTGGTCAGGCTTCGCTGCAGGCTTTGTCGTTTCGGGCGGTACCTCAACCGTGAGCATCGGCATACCACTCATCTGGGCCTGGATTAGCCGCAGCAGGTTGTGCTTCAGGTCGTCTACCCCCTGTTCCACCTGCTGCTGCTGCTCCTGGGCCAGCTGCTCTAGGCTGATGCGTTCGCGTTTTTGCTTCTGGGGGTCGTCGGGGTTGGGCGCGTCGGCTTCGTCGGTGGGTAGCTCGCTCACCGCTGGGGTTTCGGTAGGGGCTACCGGTAGGTGCACTGTGGCGGGCAGATCGGGTACCTCCGCTTCCACCTTCGGGGGCTCAGCCACCGGTGCTTCGGCTACCGGCGGGGCCTGGGTTACAACGGGTTCGGCTTGGGCCTCGGCTACTACCTCGGGCACCGGGGTGGGGGCTGGCGCCTCTACGGCCGGTGGTTCGACCCGGGCGACCGTTTCGGGGGGGCTAGCAGGCGCTGGGCTAGAGGCTACTGCCGGTAGGTCTGCCTTGTAGGCCGCCAGTTCGCGCCCAATTTTGTCGACCAGCGGCAGGTACATGCCGGTGCGCACCTGCAGCATGGTTTGCAGCCCCTGGTTAAGTACCGGGGCGGGCACTTCGGTCAGGGTAATGGTGGGGGCCGTTTTTTCCCCGCCGGTGGTCTGGGCTTTCGTTTCGGGCAATGGGTCGCCCTCGGGCCGAAGGGTAGGGCTTTGCGAAGGCGTAGTGAGCTCCACCTTGGGGGGCGCTACCGGCGGTGGGCTCAAGTGCCCAACCTCGGCCGACTTCACGGGCGTAATCTTCAGCCCACCGGCTACCGGTGGTTTGGGGGCGGGTGTCTCCTGGGCCTCGGGCTTCGCTTCGGGGGCAGGCGCTGGGGGGGTGGCCGGGGCTACCGGCTCGGGGCGTTCCTGGGCCTTGGGCGTGGCTACCTCTGGGGCGGGCTTGACCTCGGGCGCGGCTGGGGGCTGGGGTGCGAGCGGTGCCTTGGCCTCGGGGGCTGGGGCCTCTACCACGGGCGCGGCCGGGGCCTTGGGGGCCTCTGGGGCGGGCTTGGGCTTAGTGCTCCCCGCGGCAGAGGCCTGTTTTTTTACGCTTTCGGTGGCCGCTTCCAGCTTACGGGCCAGCTTTTCGTCCAGGTACAGCGCCAGGCGTTGTCGGCTGGGGGCGTACAGGGCGGCAAGTTGCCGCGCACTGCCGGCTGTGGCTTCCTGGGTGTGCTGCAGGTGGCCCGCCCGGATCAGGTGCAGCACGTGCGCGTAGGGGTGCACCTTGAGCTCGTTGGCAAGCCAGGTGGCCTCTTCGGCATCGAGCGCCTCTTTGCGCACCTTTCGGTAGAGGTATAGCGGGTTCATGGCAGCTTCGCGGGTTGACGAATGAGCTAAAAATGACGGTCTTCTACCAGTCGCCGAGTATTTTGTTGAAAATATCTAGACTCACCCGTTCAAGCAGGGTAGGCAACAAGGCATTTTCTGCGGCGGTAAAATCCTGCTCTTGTGCAAAGGTCTCAAACTGGGTGAACTCTTGGGTCCATCCCAGGTCAGGGAACAACGTATTCTCGTACTTCACCTTTACCGTAATCCGAAACTCGTTGAGCGCCGCCACCTCGCCCGCCGTGATGTTACGCGGGGTAACCTCGTAGCGTACAATCTGGCCCGTTACCACCACATCGCCCTCGCGGGTGACGAGCTTGAGGTTGCTCTGGCGCAAAAAGGTGTTGCGTACCTGCTCCGAGAGGTCGTTTGCCACATTGGGGTTCACCAGTGGCGCCAGGTTGACAAACTGATCAATCTGAATCGTCTCGACACCCGGCAGCGGCCTACTGCCCGTAAACGAGTACCGAAAGCACCCCGTTAGCGCCAGGGCTGCACCCACTACACATACTGCGGCGCGGGTCCGGTTCATGCACCCTCCAGGTCGTACGATTTGATCTTCCGGTACAGCGTCCGCTCGCTGATGCCCAGCTCCTGCGCCGCTTTTTTGCGGTTGTGCTGGTGCTTGCGCAGCGCACGCGCAATTAGGTCGCGTTCGCGCTGATCCAGGCTCAGGCTCTCCTCCACGGGCACCGTGGCGGCGGGGTTTTCGGCAAACCGGGCCGGCCGTACCAGGGCGGTTTTGGGCTCGGTGTAGGGCGTAACGTACACTCCGCCCTCGGGCGCGGATGGGCTGTAGCTGGGGCTGGGCAGGGCCGGGTACCGGGGCGGCTCAAAACTGGGGCCCGCCACCAGGGTAAAGACCATCCGCTTGAGCTCGCCCAGTTCACGGCGGATGTCGAAGAGCGCCTGGTACACCAGCTCATCGCTCACGGTGCCTCCTCCTGCGCCGCCACTCGTTGGTGCATCGGTCCGCTCAGCGCTGTCTACCAGCACCGGCAATTGGTATTCGCGGGCTGGGATGTGCTGCGAGAGCTCCTCGGGCCCTACCAGGGGCTGGCGGGCCAGTACTGTGAGCTTCTCGGTAAAGTTGCGCAGCTCGCGCACGTTGCCCGGCCAGTGGTAGTCGTAGAGTAGGGCCTTGGCCTCCTCGGTGAGGCTCACTGGCGCGCGCCCATACTTCTGCCCAAACTCTGAGGCGAAGTAGCGCAGCAGCAGCTCCAGGTCGGTGCCCCGCTCGCGCAGCGGCGGCACGTAGATGGTTACGGTATTGAGCCGGAAGTACAGGTCTTCGCGGAACTTACCCTTCCGTATGGCCTCGATGAGGTTTTTGTTCGTGGCTGCCACCACCCGCACATCGGTCTTGCGCACCTTACTGCTGCCCACGCGCAGGTACTCGCCGTTTTCCAGCACGCGCAAGAGGCGGCTTTGGGTCGCCAACGGCATCTCGGCAATCTCGTCCAGGAAGATCATGCCGCCGTCTACCTCTTCGAAGTAGCCCTTGCGCTGGTCGTAGGCGCTGGTAAACGAGCCCTTTTCGTGCCCGAATAGCTCCGAGTCTATCGTCCCCTCGGGGATGGCCCCGCAGTTGATGGCAATGAACGGCTGGTGCTTGCGGCCCGAGTTCTGGTGCAGGATGCTCGCAAATACATCCTTGCCCGAGCCGTTTTCGCCTACCACCAGCACCGTCACTTCGGTGGGGGCCACCTGCAACGCAATGTCGAGCGCCTGGTTCAGCCGCGGGTGGTCGCCCACTATGCCGTGGCGCTGCTTTAGGGTCTGTCGGTCCATGACTACGAATCGGTAGGCACTAGCCCTTGTGGTAACGACTGCTTAGCAGAGTACTTGTCCATTAAGGTACAGGACGTTATGACGTCAAAACACCGTTTCAAGGTTTCGAGTTTTTTGTCTGCCTTGTCTTTAAACGCACTAAAGGCGAGTAGAATGGATGTATCGGCAGGCAGTGTATAGATGAAATAGAGCTTAACCTTAAATGTGCCCCAGCCACTACTGCTCCGCTTGAACGCATTCGGCAAGCACGATGAGAGCGAATTCATAGCAGTGGATTGACCTGTCAACGAACTATACAGCATCAGAAACCCTGAATACGCCTTAAACACAACTTCAAATAGTTCTTTTTCGAGTTGACAGTCATCCGATAAGTCCTTTTCTCCATGTACTAGTCCCGATTCTTCAATCAGGTAAAGCACTTTGGTATGACTATCCCAATACATGTAGTCCATCTCTTTGTGCCCGTAGCCACTAATGGCCTGGTACGCTTGGCAGTCTTCGAAGCGACTCCAGAAATCGGGCCTATCGTTATAGGGCATCGGTACTAAATTTTGGTCCTTAAGTCCGCTTGCAAGAGCCGTATGGATTCCTCGATAATCTCGTTGTCGGGGATAGCCTCACGTAGATCAGAGCTTTCTACTGATATGGCATCAGTATCTTTCATGAGGGAATAGCACATGACTGGTATTTTAGACGTTTTAGCAAGAATTTCCAGTTCTTTTAAGACGAAATAGTTATGAGTTGCTAGAAATACCTGAATGTTTGCTTTGGTCATTTCCAGCAACATTTCCATGAAAGACCGTATAGCTACTGGATGCAACGTGGTTTCAGGCTCATCCACGAATAGATGCCCATCCCTGTAGAGTTCGCGGTTACGGATTAAAGTGGTAAGCAACCCGATTTTGCGTATACCCTCCGCAGCCATCGTTATCGAATACCGTGTGCCTTTCTTCTCTAGGTAAAAGTCTCTGGCAACTTCATCATAGTAGACTTTTGTTTGGGTGAATAATTTTTCAAGCTTGTTTATCACCGTCACCAATGCATCATGAGTTCTACCTTTCGTTGTGGAGCGCTCCAAAGCTTTGGCTAGATCATAATACGTATCGTCAAAACCATCGAGTTCTCCTTTTTCTCTGGAATAGATTATATCTCGGTGGATGGACAGCACTTCCTTAGGCGGTAGAAAAACCGAATCGAAATCTTCATGTACCAGCGGTATTGCCTGGGGTGAACTTAGTTCTGTTGTTTTCCGCTTTTTATCAGAAATGATATGAACGCTAAGAGGATCTATTCTGCTTCCAAGTAAGTCAAACCCTGCCTCGATACTAGCTTCGGTTTCGCCAGAACTAATGAGTTCATTTATACCGGAAATGCGTGGCTTAAACGTGTGCTTTAGCTTGTCTTCAAGAATAGTAGTAAAACTTTCCTTGCTCGTTTTTTGAGCCAAGGAATATGACCGAATGCTTTTCGACAACGCATACATGAGCTTGAGCAGCCCAGTTTTGCCCGTGTCATTTACGCCGAGCAATACATTCAGTCCTGTAAAGCCGTTCAGCCGCAGGTCTGCAATGCCCTTAAAATTCTGTACATGAAGTCGTGTTATCATGGTCGCTCCACAATTGAGCCTATCAACGTCGCCCGGGTCGTTTCGGTAATCTGTACCTGCACGTAGTCGCCGGGGCCTACGCCGTCGGGCGTTGCAAAGACCACCAGCTTGTTTGTATCGGTGCGCCCGCAGAGGTCGGCCACGCTGCGCTTGCTCGTGCCTTCCACCAGCACCGTGTGCACCCGGCCCACTTCGCGCCGGTTGCTGGCCACCGACAGCTGCCCCTGCAGCTCGATGATTTCCGCCAGGCGGCGCTGCTTTACCTCGGCCGGTACATCATCGGGGTACTTGCGGGCTGCCAGCGTGCCGGGCCGCTCGCTGTAGGCAAACATAAACGCCGAGTCGAAGCCCGCCTCGGCCATCAGGCTCAGGGTCGCCTGGTGGTCCTCTTCGGTTTCGCTGCAATAGCCGCTGATAATGTCCGTGCTCAGGCCCACCTCGGGTACGTAGCTGCGGATCATCGCCAGCCGGTCCAGGTACCAGTCGCGGGTGTAGCCACGGTTCATTTTCTCCAGGATGCGGCTGCTGCCACTCTGCACCGGCAGGTGGATGAAGTTGCACACGTTGGGGTAGGCCGCCAGGGCCTGGGCCACGCGCTCGGTCAGGTCTTTGGGGTGGCTGGTGCTGAAGCGTACCCGCAGTAGGGGCGATACCTCGGCCACACGGGCCAGGAGGTCGGCAAAGTCGGTGCCCTCATGGCGGTAGCTGTCTACGTTCTGGCCCAGCAGGGTTACCTCGCGGTAGCCGTCGGCCACCAGCTGCTCACACTCGCGCACGATGCTCGCCACGTCGCGGCTCCGTTCCCGGCCCCGGGTAAAGGGCACCACACAGAAGGCGCACATGTTGTCGCACCCCCGCATGATGCTCACAAAGGCGCTCACCCCGTTGGTATTCAGGCGGATAGGCGCCAGGTCGGCGTAGGTTTCTTCGCGGCTCAGCAGCACGTTCACGGCCTTTTGCCCGCCCTCGGCGGCGGCCAGCAGGGTGGGCAGGTCGCGGTAGGCGTCGGGGCCCACCACCAGGTCTACCACCGGCGCGTCTTCGAGCACCTGCTTCTTCAGCCGCTCGGCCATGCAGCCCAACAGGCCCACAATGAGGTCGGGGTTGCGGCGCTTGCGGCCCTTGAGTTGCGCCAGCCGGTGCCACACTTTCTGTTCGGCGTTCTCGCGGATGGCGCACGTGTTGAGCAGCACCACGTCGGCCGCTGCTTCGTCGTGCGTGAAGCCGTAGCCCAGCTCGGCCAGGCTGGCCGCCACAATCTCGGTGTCCGAGAAGTTCATCTGGCACCCGTAGGTCTCTATGTAGGCCAGGCCCCGCGCGCCGGGCAGGCCCGGTTGGGTGTAGGGCGTGGCATCGGCCAAGGGCGTAAATACCTTTTGCGTGTTCTGACTCACCGGGGCGTGCGCTGTAAGCCTACAAAACTACGAAACGAACGGCTTGCCTGCCACTTTGGCAGTTTTTCTGGGCCCACCCACAGTATCGGGCCCCTGCCGTAGTTTTAGGGCATGAGCGCGGCCCCCCACCTGCCCACCAGCACCGAAGAGGACTACCTCAAGGCCGTGCTCAAGCTCTCCGCCGACGCTGGCCCCGACGCCTCCGTCTCCACCACCGCACTCTCCGCCGAGCTCAAAACCACCCCCGCCTCCGTCACCGACATGATCAAGCGCCTCGGCGACAAAGGCTACCTCCGCTACCAGCCCTACCGCGGCGTCAGCCTCAGCCCCGAGGGCCGACGCATCGCCCTGCGCATCGTCCGCAAACACCGCCTCTGGGAGGTCTTCCTCGTCGAAAAACTCCGCTTCCGCTGGGACCAAGTCCACGACACCGCCGAGCAGCTCGAGCACATCCGCAGCCCAGAGCTCATCCAAAAGCTCGACGAGTTCCTCGGCTACCCCAAGTTCGACCCCCACGGCGACCCCCTCCCCAACGAACACGGCGAAATCGAGGCCCGCAACACCCGCCCCCTCGCCGACGTACCCCCCGGCACCGAGGTCACCCTCGCCCGCGTCACCCTCCACACCCCCGAGTTCCTGCAGTACCTCGACCGCGTCGGGCTCGTCATCAACACGCCCCTCACCGTCCTCGACCACCTGCCCTTCGACGATAGCCGCCTAGTGCGCATCGCCGGCAAAGACCTCCAACTCTCCAAACTCGTCGCCGGTAACTTGTTGGTGGTGTGAGAGAAAAAGAATTACTAAAACAATAGGACTGTAGCAATGAAAGAAGATTCCGTAGGAAAAGTTGATGTAGGTCATTTAGAGAAAGAGGCGCATGCCCTTAACCTAAAGGCTAATGACATTGAGAACGAAACAGTCGGATGGCGCAATGGAGCTTTTGGTGTTTTAATTGTGGGAGCCCTGGTTTTTGTTTCTGCTATCGTAGTCTACCTGAGTGGGCCAAACTCTAAGGATTTGGGCGCTTTTCTGTTGGGTGCCGCAGGAACGTTGTGGAGCGGCTCTGGCCTTGTCCTCATCTACGTTGCATTTCTAGGCCAAAAGCAGCAAGTGCTGCTGCAACGTGCAGAGCTTATTCAGAACCGACGTCAACTAGAGCTGCAGCGCCAAGAACTAGAAGATACCCGTGAGGAATTAAAAGGCCAGAAGGAGCAATTGGCACTTCAGGTACAGACGAGCCAAATCCAATTGTTCGAGAGCACCTTTTTTAAGATGCATAGTCGATTGCTAGAGCTTAAGCATAGGCTAATGTTTATCCAACATAGTGAAACTTACCAACAACCTTTAATGAAAAAGCCATTTATTATGCAGTTTGTTGACCTTGTATTAGGCAACTACAATATAAAAAATCCATCCGGTGCCAGTGGAATGTTTGGCGAAAATTTTGATAAGCATTCTAGAAATATTGACTTATTAGCTTTGGGTTCTTACCTAGAGCAACTTAAATATTTGATATACCACATTAGGACTGTTGAAAAGGATATTGACACTAAATTTTACTACAATTATATAAAAAGCGATCTCTCGATTCGCGAGAAAATATTTTTGAACTTGTATAAGGATTCACTCATGACGGGCGAGTTCAAAGTGACTGATAACGAATTCAATGCTATATTTGGTGTTACTGAAAATAATTTGATCAGCATCTTTGGAAGTGAAGGCTCTAAAGTAGTTTACGAGTATCTGATTAACATCCCAGTGGCGGAGCGCAGCGCATAGCAGTTAGCGGGGGCGTACAGGCCGCTAGGCCTGCGACGCGGCCAGCCGCGACGCCGCCCAGCAAATCTCCAGCGCGAGCACCGCCACGCGGCCCCGCGGCCATGAGCGATAGGATGCCTAATGCCCAGATGCCAATGTGCGAAAGCTACTGTAGCTGCTCGGCCAGAAACTGCACCACAGCATCGAGGGCAGCTTGGGTAGCAAACACGCCACTGCCGTGACCGCTGTTGGCGTAAAGTAATAGCTGCGTTGCCGTAGGCCCCTGTCTGACCTGCGAGCTGTCGTAGAGCTGCTGGCTTTGGGCAAAGGGCACGGTACAGTCTTGTAGCCCGTGGGCTATGAGCATCGGCGGGTCATTAGCAGTAAGGAATGTGATGGGATTCGCCTGCGCAGCTGCAGTGGGATTGGTTTGTGGCTGAAACCCCAGCAAGCGGGTAATGGGCGAATCGGGCCCGTTCAGGTCCTCGGCCGGGGGGCAGCCTTGGGCCACGACTTGGGCTTGCGCCGTGAGCAAATCAACGGGCCCAAACCAATCGGCCACAGCCTGTAGGCGCGAAGACGGGCCGGCGGGCCCCACGGTACCCTCTAGAGAAGCAGCGTCGCCGGAGGTGGCCGCGAGCACTGCCAGGTGGGCCCCCGCCGAAAAGCCCCAGGCGCCCATACGGCTAGTATCGAGGCTATAGGTACCAGCGTTTGCGCGTAGATAGCGTATGGCTCCCTTGATGTCGTGGATCTGGGCCGGGTAGACGGCCTCGCCGCTGAGGCGGTAGCCGACGGGCACCACGGCGAAACCCTGCTCGAGCAGCCCGTTTAAGGAAGGGCTGTCGTAAAAGGTACTTCGGTTGCCTCCCTCCCATGACCCCCCGTGGATCAGTAGAACAACCGGATAAGGTGCAGTGCCACTTGTAGGCAGGAAAATGTCTAGTTGCTGCCTGGTAGAACTCGTACCGTAGGCAAGGTCATAGTACTCGGTTAGGGTTGGTTCCGGCTCGGCAACATCGGACGAACAGGACACAAATAGCAGTGCCAGGACGCACCCTAGAAAGTATCGTACCATCACGTCAAGATAGTGCGACCACTTGTGCCACGTGTGTGGACGGATAAAATTGTGGCGGGTTACACGCAGCCCTACCTGCATACATCTAGGAGGAGAGGCCTTTGGCAGGGTTTCAATGCCCTCGTCCTAGTAAGCACCCGCCGCCCCGGCAAATCTCCAGCGCTGGGCCCCCGCCCACGCGGCCCCGCGGCCATGAGCGCTAGGAAGCCCAAGCCCACATGCGCCCAACGGAACACCGAAATCCCCTACTACTCCACCCCGTTGAATACCCATCGCCTACGTGCATGGGTACAGGCTGGGTCTGCGCCATCTTGCGCGCAGTAGACGAATGAGCACCGCGTTTTCTCCAGTCGGGCGTGAGGTCGTGAGCGGTTGACCTGGACTACGCGAGCCAGGGCGTCCCGGCACAGGCGCTCCTTCGGGGCAGGGCTGGTAACCCGAGCGCACCCGTCGTACCCCCAGAGCAGGTAAACAACAAAGACTCCCCAGACAGTACCCCCCACGCCACTTGGCGGACGGCACAACCCGGCAAGCAACAAACGAGCCCGGAACCAGCCCCGAGAGCCCACACGACAACCTACAGTGAGGTATCGGATCAGCGCGCCCGCCCCCCGTAGGCCCCGCCGCGGGCAACTGGCCAAACGCCAGTGTCCCCAAGTCCGCGCCAAGCCCCGCATCCGGCCCCCGTTATTGGCAAACGGTACCGGCCCTGCCGGGCAAGCCCCGCCGTTGGTCACCGCGGGGGGCGGCCTTCCCACACCCCGCAGCCCGTGGTTTCCACGACGGCTAGCGGGGTGAACCCGTTTACAGCGCGCCCATCTGCTGCTTCAGGCGCACAATCTGCTCCAGGTGCCGCTGTTTGTGGGCCACCTCCAGTAGCAGTATATCGCCCAACCTGAAGCGCACCAGCTTCGTCACCGCCCAGGGGATGCAGGCGGGCCGCAGGTCGCGGTCGGCGGCGGCCTCAAGGGCCCGCAAAAAGTCGGCCTGCAGGCGCTCCCATTTTTCTACGATGGCCCAGTCATACTGGCTCGCGCGGGGCTCGAGCAGTTTCACGGTCGGTACCGGCTTGCCGCCCGGCGCCACCAGCCGCGTAAGGTACCCCCCCAGCAGCCCCGAGCGAAAGGTGGCCCCCGCCGGCCGCGGCCCTACCGTCTGGCAGGCGGCCAGAATGCGTGGCGGGTAAATCTTTTCTTGCAGGTACAGGTGGTCTAGCACCTGGCCAATGCTCCAGCGTTTGGCGTCGGGCTTCCAGTTGAGCTGTTCCAGGGTTAGGCCCTGGTAAAGGGCCTGGTAGTCGGGCAGGGTCCGCTGGGCGGCCTCGGCGACGGTTCGGTAGAGTTCGTCCTGGGTACGGGCGGGCATGGCGGGTGTGGGGGTTATTCCGTGACCCTGCCCATGGGCACAGTACCGTTGGGGTCGGGCAGGTAGAGGGTGTAGCGTTTGCCGGTGGGCACCTCCAGGGTGGTGCCTTTCAGCCAGGGGTTGTACAGCACCAGGGTTTGGTACGTGTGCCCCTGCCCCTGGGCAAAGGCCACCAGGTCGGGCACGTCTTGGCTCACCCCGATGGCGCGGCAGGGGGTGGGCTGGTACCCGGCGCTGGCGGGCACATCAAAGCCATACGCCGCCGGGTTACTCAAAATGCACTTGAAGCTCAAGATGCGGTACAGGTAGCGCTGGGTCTCGCGGTTCAGCGCCAGGTCGAAGTAGCCTGTCGCCCCTTGGTCGCGCTGGTTTTGCAGCACCCGGCCCAGCCCCATGTTGTAGGCGGCGGCGGCCAGGGGCCAGCTTTGGGTGCGGGCGTAGGCGCCCGTGAGGTAGCGGGCGGCGGCGTGGGTGGCGGCAATGGGGTTGTCGCGCTCGTCGAGTTCGCGACCCACCCGCAGGCCAAATTCGGGGGCGGTGCTGGGCATAAACTGCCAGAAGCCCTGGGCCCCGGCGCGGCTGGTGGCATTGGCCAGTTCGCTTTCGGCCACGGCAAGGTAGAACAGGTCTTCGGGCACACCGGCGGCCCGCAATTCGCCTTTCAGGATGTCCTCCCAGCGCGCAGCCCGTTTCAGGATGAGCAGCGTCTGGGCCGTTTTGTGGGTGTTGTCGATGAGCTCGCGCTCCAGGCGCTCGCGCACTTCGGGCCGCTCCAGCGGGATGCGCTCACCGCAGAACGATAGGCTGTCGGGCACCACCGGTAGCAGCGGGCGTCCATTCGCCACTGGGGCTTGGGCAGGTGGCTGTTCCTCGGCCGATACCTTGGCGGCGTGCATGCCCAGCACCACCACCGCCACACTCACCACCAGAATGGCAAACACTTTCATGGCTGCAAACTACCACTGCCCCCCCAGTTTACACCAGCCCGTAGCGTTTGCGCAGCACCCACTCGGTGGCCAGCACCAGTAAGATGCCCAGCAAGGGCCAAAGTAGCCGGTTGATGGGCTGGGTTTGGCGCTGGTAGTCGACCAGTGGGGCGAAGGCGGGCTGGGCGCGGATGCTGTCAGAAAGCCCAGCGAGCGCAGTCGGGGCCAGGTACTGGCCCCCGGTCCGTAGGGCAATCTGCCGTAGCAACTCGTCGTCGGCTTCTAGGCGGGTGTACTCTACGTCGCTGCGGCCCACACTAAAGCGGCCCTGGTCGGTATCGAGGCGTTGGCCTGCCACGGTGCCCTCGGCGCTGTAGCGGTAGTTGCCCTCCGGCAGGGCGCTCAGTTCCAGACTGTAGCTGCCGGGTACGGTCTCGGCCAGGTAGTAGGCCTGGGCGCGGTTGGCACTGTCGGTTACGACGAGTTTGATCTCGACGCCGCTGCGGGGGTTGTAGCTCTCGTTGTACACCTGGCCGACGAACCGGATGGGCTCCTCGCCCGAAAACAGTAGTTGCGTGGGCCGCACCCGAAACCGCCGACGGTCTTCTTTCACCGTAAGCCACTGCACCAGGTTGCGCAGCCAGGTATCGAAGTACCCAAAGTCTTGCGTCAGGCTGTAGTTGTGGATGCGGTAGCGCCACCAGCCCTCGGCCAGCAGCACGGCCTGTTTGGTATTGCCTTCGTGCGCCAGGGCAACGACCGGGTACTCCAACTGAATCCCCTTGATGGTAGCACGGGCGTAGACCTCGGCGCTGCGTTGGGGCAACCAGTTGCCTGCGGGCCGCAGCAAGGGCGGGGCACTTTCTAGCCAGGCATCGAAGTCGGGCCCAAAGGTGTAGGTCGCGTGCGACCGGTAACTGCCCGTGAGGGTGAGCTGCACCTCGGTGCTGGTCCCGTTTACGGGCTGGCTTTTGCTCAAGAGGGCCATGTGCTGGGCCTGTTCGGGGTGCACGTTGAGCCGGGTCTGCACGCCTACGATGTGCAGCAGGGGCAGCTCGCGGGCGGCTACCTGGGCAAAGAGTTTGTCCATCACTGGCTTATCGGCGGCTGTGGCCGGGAAGTTGTGCAGGATGACCAGGTCGGCTGTGGCGAATTCGGCCTCGCTGGGTTCGGTGAAAAACCGGTTTGGGCTTTGCCGTACGCGGCCCAGCACCTCAAGTCTGGGGTCGCCGCTCAGGGCCGCGTCGAGTGCCCCAAGGTCGGGGTGAGGGCCACCGGCCAGCAGCAGGATCTTGAGCCTACTGTCGATCACTTGTATTGAGAAGCCGCGGCTGTTGTTGGCCAGGGTCCGTTCTCCCGGTAGGCCACTGGCCGTAATCCGGTAGGTCTGAAAACCCGGCTGGTTCAGCGGCAGGGTGAAATCGGCATCTACCGTACCGTTGGCCGGTAGCTTCAGGGTTTGACGTTGGGGGGCTTCGCCGGGGGCGTTAAGCGTTAGGGTCAGGGTTTGACCCGGGTAGCCCAGGTGGCCCAAGCGCACCCGTACCTGGGTAGTGCTGCCCAGGTAGCCCACCTCGTTGTGCAGCACCTGTTCGATGCGCAGGTCACGCTTGGGGGTGGTATCGCCCAACAGTACGGTGTGTACGGGCACCCGTAGGGCCTGTGCGGCGTACAATGGGCTGGCCCCTTCGGTCGAGATACCGTCGGTAGCGAACACAACGGCCACCAGGTGGTCATCGCGGTAGCGGCGCTCAATTGATTGAAGGGTGGTTGCCAGGTTAGTACCCTTGCCACGGTACACCAGGCTGTCGGGAGCACGGCCCAGAGGCTCCAGGTCTGTGCTGAAGGGCAGAATATCGACCCGCCCGCCGGCCTCGCGCAGTTGGGTCGCAAACTGGCCCAGGGCCCTGGGGTAAGTTTGCCGCAGGGTCTGGCTATCGAGCTGGGCGGCGACGCTCTCGGTGGCGTCGGTCACCACCACCACCGCGGGGGGGTAGCGCAGTGTGGCGCGTAGGCTCAGCAAGGGCTCTATGAGCAGCAGTGCGATGGCAAACACAGCCAAGCCCCGTAGTAGCGGCAGGAGGGTGCGTACCCAGGTAGGGGTATCGGCGGGGGGGCGCTGGTACAGAAAGTAGGCAACACCTACTGCCAAGGCAGCGCACAGCAGCACATAAACGGGGCTGTGGGTAAACGTTAACTCGAACATTGGCCGGGGGCACAGGCGCCGAAAGGCCGTACAAGATAGCGGCCCCGGCAGGGTACACCTACCGAGGCCGCGTTATGAGTTGTAAACCGTGCCCGTTAGCTGCGGACCAAGAGCAGCTCGCGGTACTTCGGCAGGCGCCAGAGTTGGTCGTCGACCACCAGTTCGAGTTCGTCGGCCGCTTCGCGGATTTCGAGGGTCGTGGGCAGGCTTTGGTCGTAGTACACACGTGCGATATCGGCCACCTCGGTCAGCTTGTCAGCTTTCTCGCGCACTTTGGCCAGCTTTTCCAGTTGGCTGTAGATGCGTTCGGCTAGCTTGGCTACGCGTTCGGCTTCTTCTTTTACGCGCTTAGCGGGCTTGTCGAGGCCCATTTCGGCGTAGCCCTCGTAGAGCTCGACGAGCTTGAGCTGGTGGTCGGTGGCTGCGGGCAGGATGTGGCTGTAGGCCAGCTCTTCGACCAGCTTGTTTTCGCAGGCCATGTCTGCGATGTAGTTCTCCAGGATGATGGTCACCCGGGCCTTCACCTCGTCGGGGGTGAAGATTTTGTGGCGCACAAACATCTCAATAGCCGCCGGGTCGAGCAGCTGCTCGGCGGCGTTAGGCGTACCCTTGATGTTGGGCAGGCCCCGGCGGGCGGCTTCTTCCTCCCACTCGTGGCTGTAGCCGTCGCCGTTGAAGATGATGCGCTCGTTGGCCTTGAGTTCTTCCTGCAGCACTTTCACCACGGCCTCTTCGGGCTTGGTCTTTTTCTCGATTAGGGCCTCGACTTTGGCGTTGAACTGGGTGAACTGTTCTGCAACGCAGGTTTGCAGCACCGTGAGCACGAACGAGGGGTTGTGACTGGCGCCCACGGCCCGGAACTCGAACTTGTTGCCCGTAAAGGGGAAGGGCGAGGTACGGTTACGGTCGGTGTTGTCGAGCAGGAACGTGGGGATGCGGGGGATGTCTTTTTCCAGCTCGGGGGTCGGCAGGTCGGGCGTGCCCTTCAGGCCCTTAGTCTTGAAGTGGTCGAGCACCTTGCCTAGCTGCTGGCCGGTAAACACCGAGATGATGGCCGGCGGGGCCTCGTGCTGGCCGAGCCGGTGGTCGTTGCCCGAACTGGCAATGCCCGCCCGTAGCAGGTGCGCGTGCTTATTTACCGCGCAGATGACGTTGATGAACACCGTGAGGAACCGCAGGTTCTTGTGGGGCTCTTTGCCGGGGTCAAGCAGGTTTTCGCCGTCGCGGGCGGTTGCAAGGCTCCAGTTGCTGTGCTTGCCCGAACCGTTTACGCCGCGGAAAGGCTTTTCGTGGAAGAGCACCTCCAGGCCGTGCTGGCGGGCCGTGTCGCGCATCACGTTCATGAGCAGCACGTTGTGGTCAATGGCGCTGTTGACCTCCTCGAACATCGGGGCGCACTCGTATTGGTGGGGTGCCACCTCGTTGTGACGTGAGCTGAGGGGTATGCCCATTTCGAGCGAACGCTTCTCGAAGTCGTTCATGAACTGCTGCACCCGCTCGGGGATCGAGCCGAAGTAGAACTCGTTTTTCTCTTGCCCCTTGGCGCTCATACGCCCAAAGAGGGCCCGGCCGCTGAGCAGGATGTCGGGGCGCTTGCGGGCCAGGCTTTGGTCAATGACAAAATACTCCTGTTCCCAGCCCAGGGTAGGTACTACGCTGCGGCCGGGGTCGCCCAGCAGCTCTAGGGTTTTGCCTACGGCCTGGTTGATGGCACCAATCGACTTGAGAAGCGGCGCTTTGTAGTCGAGGCTTTCGCCGGTGTAGCTGATGAAGACCGAGGGGATGCACAGCACCCGGCCGGTGGTGATTTCTTGGATGAAGGCAAACGACGAGGGGTCCCACACCGTGTAGCCACGGGCTTCGTCGGTGCTGCGCAGCCCGCCCGAGGGGAACGACGAAGCGTCGGGCTCCTGCTGAATGAGCTGCTGGCCCGAAAGGCTCTCAATGCCCTGGAGCTCGAGGTTGAAGCTGGGCTTGTAGAACGCGTCGTGCTTCTCGGCGCTGAGGCCCGTTAGGGGCTGGAACCAGTGGGTAAAGTGGGTGGCCCCATTGTCCATGGCCCACTTTTTCATGCCCTTGGCCACATTCTCAGAAACCTCGAACGAAATGTTCTGGCTGAAGCGAATGGCCTCGACGACGGCCTTGTAGGCGCGGTCGGTGAGGTACTCTTTCATGGCCGCAAGGCCAAAGACGCGGGTGCCGAAGATGTCGGACACGGGGTTTTCCCGAAGCGTACCGTTGGGGCCAGTGGTACGGGCTGGGGAGCCGAGATCGGCAATGCGCGATTCGAACATGGGGCGGGCAGTTGGCAAAAAAAGGGAAGAATGACTGACGGTTTGTCAATCGTTCTGCGCTGGCGTTGCAACAGCCGCACCGCTTGGGCCCAAAACAACCGACCTGCAAAACTACACTTTGGTCGCCGTGTTTTCTAATCGGCCTAGGGGTCGCGCAGCGTCGTAGCGGTGTCGAGGTCGGTGCTCTGGCGGCCCTTGTAAAAGTTCAGGAAGATGGCCAGCGCCACGGCGGCCTCGGCGGCAGCCACCACCACCGCCACCAGCACAAATACCTGGCCGTCTAGCACCCCGGGGTGGCGCAGCCCCTGGGCCACAAAACTGAGCAGCCCCCCGTTGAGCATGAGCTCGACCCCGATGTAGGCCGCAATGGCATTGGTGCGGCTGAGCACCAGCGTAACCCCAACGGCCAACAGCACCAGGCTACACCCAACTAGCACCGTGTAGAGGCTCATGTTCAGCGCTGGGGGGTGGGTTTACGTACCAGGTAGGCGGCCCCAATCAGGGCCAACAAGAGAAGAAACGACAGGGCCTCGAAAGCTCCCAGGTAGGTGCTGAGCAGTTGTCGGCCCAGCGGCGCTGCGGTAGCCGCGTGGGTAGGCAACTGCGGCTCAACCCCCAGTGGGTTAAACACCCAGGCCAGGCCACCGGCCAGGGCTAGGCCGCTCACCAGCGCAAGGGCCCCACCCCGGATACGGGTGCTGGGTACGCCCAGCTCACGGGAGCGACTGAGCAGGATGCCGAACACCAGCAGTACCAAAATGCCGCCCACGTACACCAGCACATGGGTTACGGCCAAAAAGTCGGCGCCCGCCAAGGCGAAGCTGCCCGCAACTGCCAGCAGGATGGCAAACAGGCCAAAGGCCAGGTAGATAAGGTTGCGGGTGCGCAGTACCCCTACGGCTGCGGCCACCAACAGTGCCGCTACACAGGCCAACGCTACGGTCATGGGGTGGGGGCGGCGGCTTTGGCGGCGGCTTTGGCGGCCTCGAAGGCGGCAAGTTCGGCTTCTTTTTCGCGGGCCTGGGCAGGGCTCAGGTTACCGAAGTGGAAGATGAAGCCCTCGCGGTCGTATTCGGCGTAGTCGTAGTTTTTGGTCATCGTCAGGCACTCGGTGGGGCATACCACGGTGCAGAGGCCGCAGTAGCAGCACTTGGCCATGTCGATGTCGAAGGTGGGTAGCCAGAAACGCTTCTTCGAGCCATCGCTGGTTTGGCCCAACTCGCCCACGGCTTTCACCTTTTCGATGGTGATGCAGTCTACGGGGCATACGCGGGCGCACTGGTCGCACCCAATGCAGTCTTCGGTTTCCAGGTACAACCGGTAGCGCCCAACCTCGGGTACGGGGATGGCCTCGCGTGGGTACTGCACCGTGACGGGGCCATCGGGCTGGGCGAAGTACCCTGGCGTTGCCACGCTCTGGGGTACCCTGCGCCGGTGGCGCACCAGGTGCCGCCAGGTGAGCCTGAGGCCTTTGGTCAGCGTAAGGGCCGCAACTAGGGCCGCCCCCAGATAGCTGTTTCGTCTTTTGTAGCCCATTCCGGTTACAAAACTAACGTTCGCCCGCAGGTGCCGGTTCGGTGCAGTAGCTTAGACGCTCAAGACGACAAAAACCGGAATATGCAGTTCGACCTTTCGGCAACACAGGTGGTTGCCCTTTTGGCAATTGGTGTGGCCGCCGGGATACTCTCGGGCCTGGTGGGCGTGGGGGGCGGTATTGTAGTGGTACCGGCATTGGTGCTGCTCTTGGGCATGACCCAGCTTTCGGCCCAGGGCACGTCGCTCGTGCTCTTCCAATTGCCCTTTGGCATTTTGGGCCTGCTCAAATACCACCGCACGGGCAACGTAAACTGGCTCTACGGCGTCATCATCGGGCTGGGGTTGGTCATGGGCTCGTACATGGGTGCGCGGTGGGCCAGCCAGGTAGACCAAAACCTGCTCAGAAAAGGGTTTGCGGTGTTTATGGTGGTCATTGCCGTGAAGCTTTTTGTGGGCAAGTAGCCCTAAGGGCTGGTTTGAGATTGGCGTTTGCCGAAACGGTAGTACTTTGGCAACAGTACCCTGTACCACTCTCACCCAATTTTCTCTCACGGCATGGCACACCCCGCCTTTATCATCGAAAAGACCAAAGACGGCCAGTTTCGCTTCAACCTGACGGCAAAAAATGGCCAGGTCATTCTCTCAAGCGAGAGCTATAAGTCTAAAACTGG
>JANRLA010000059.1:0-21616 GCA_033763015.1 Bacteroidia bacterium | reverse complement strand
TTGTCGGCCAAGAGCTCCATGAAGTTGTCTTTGGTGTTGCCCCGACCAAAGCCCAGCACGGTAAGGAAGACTCCGGTTTTGCGTTTGGCTTCGATGAGGCTCGTGAGGCCGCTTTCCGATGAGGTACCCACGTTGAAGTCGCCGTCGGTGCACAGAATGACGCGGTTGTTGCCGCCGGGCACCAGGTTCTCCTGCGCCACGCGGTACGCGAGCTCGATACCCGCGCCCCCGGCAGTGCTGCCCCCGGCCTCGAGCCGGTCGAGCGCATCCAGGATGGTTTGGTGCTGGGTGGCAGGGGTGCTGGGCAGCACCAGGCCCGCGGCCCCGGCGTAGACCACAATGGCCACCCGGTCTTGGGCCCGCAGCTGGGGCACAAGCAGGCGCAGGGCCCCCTTGAGCAGCGGCAGCTTGTCCGCGTCGCTCATCGAGCCCGACACATCGAGCAGGAACACCAGGTTGGCCGGGGGCAGGTTTTCGAGCGCCAGTTGCTGGGCCGCCAGGCCAATGCGCACCAGCTGGTGGGTGGGTGCCCAGGGGCAGGTGGCCACCTCGGTCGTTACGCTAAAGGGGTGCTCGGCGCCGGGCTGGGGCCGGGGGTAGGCGTAGCTGAAGTAGTTGACCAGCTCTTCGGTGCGTACGGCATCTACGGGCGGCAGGCTGCCGTGCTGGAGGTAGTTGCGCACGAAGGCGTAGCTGGCCCGGTCTACGTCAATCGAAAACGTGCTCAAGGGGTCGCTGCCCACGGCCTTGAAAGCGTTGGGGGTGAGCTTACCGAACTCCTCGCCGCCTGAGTCGGGGTGGTTGCGCTGCGGGGTGTCGTGGGCCGCCGTACTGGGGTAAGTGCGCGTCTCGCGCCGACGCATGATACCGGTGGTTTTTTGGGGGGCTGTGGCGGGTGCCTCATGCGTCATGATACCAGCCGGTTCGCCGCCAAAGGTGTCGTACTCGTCCTCCTCTGGGGCTGCGGGCACGTGGGCAGGTGTATGCGCAAGCACCGCCTGGTAGAGTAGTTGGCGTGTACCACCCTCTAGGCCCACATGTACCGTGAGGTCAACGCCCTGGTCCACCACCAGCGCCTGTACCAGCAGCCCAGTGGCCGTGGGGTAGGGCCGCAGTAGCCGCGCCAGGTCGAGCTGTGGCTCGGTGTACACGCCCGCTGGGGTACGCACCTCTAGGGCGTAACTGCCCACGGTGAGCGTGGCGGTTTGTTGGGGCTGCAGGGTCAGGCGCTCGGGCCCAGTCAGTTCGAGGGTCAGCCCGGGATGGCCGCTCTCAAAGCGAATACTTACCCGCTGGGGGGCGCTTTGCGGCACCCAGGCAACGGTGAACAGGCCCAAGAGCAGTAAGGCTGCGCGGTGCAGCCCGCGTGGGGCGGCTTGGTTTGTTTGAAAAGGACGCATGGCCGGAGGGAACGTTTGTTTGTCGTTGCCCAAACTTGGCGCCAGTAGCCGCCCAGGGGCAATCCCCCATCTGTAGTAAACCCCTGTAAATCAAGTCTTTACTACCGCAGATGCGGTACTTTCGCCGCAGAAATACCCCATCTGGGCGCCCTGCCTACCTTTAGGGCCATGCCCGATACCCCGTTTCGGTTTGTGGTGCTGTGGTTCGACCGGCACGACAACGCCTTCCAACTCACCGAACTGGAAGAGGCCCTTACGGCCCGCCAGTTTATCCCCCGCCCCGACGACTACCTGGCCGCCGGGGCTGACGAGGACAACGTGCAGGCGCTTGACGAGAAAGGCAACCCCGTCACCCTGCGGCTCAAGGTCGTGCAGGTCGATTCGGTCGTCATCGACCCCTTCACCGACGAGGTCACCCTCACTTGCCTCGAGCTCCAGGAGCGCCTGCTCGAAATCGAGAACTAGTTCACGGGCGCAGGTGCGTTAACATCTTGCTGAGCCGTAGGTTGGCATAGCGGGCTGCATTTTGCAGCCATGGCCCAGGTGCTCGACCCCCCGTTTGTCCCCTACACTCCCCTTAGCTTCAGCGCCGAAGAGCAGCTCGAGCGCGCCGAGGCGCTCTACACCCACCACCTGCAGCGCCGCAGCGTACGCGAGTTTGCCGACCGGCCCGTCGACCGTCAGGTCATCGAATACCTCATCCGCATCGCCGCCAGTGGTCCTACGGGGGCCAATAAGCAGCCCTACACCTTCGCCATCGTTTCCGACCCCGCCCTTAAGGCTCAGATCCGCGAGGCCGCCGAGGCCGAAGAACGCGAGAACTACAGCGGCCGCTTCCCACAGTCGTGGCGAGACGACCTGGTGCCCTTTGGCACCGACTGGCAGAAGCCCTTCCTCACCACCGCGCCCTACCTCATCCTGGTCTTCAGCCAGAGCTACGGCGTGCACCCCGACGGCACCCAGGAGAAGCACTACTACGTGCACGAGAGCGTGGGCATTGCTGCGGGGTTCCTCATTGCGGCCATTCACCACGTGGGGCTCGTCACGCTGACGCACACGCCCAGCCCCATGAACTTTCTGCAGAAGCTGCTGGGCCGCCCCAGCCACGAAAAGGCCCTGCTGCTGCTGCCCGTGGGCTACGCCGCACAGGATGTGCAGGTGCCCAACCTGCGCAAAAAGCCGCTCGAAGCCGTGAGCGTGTGGTACTGAGCCTAACTTATGGGTATGAAAGCGCCGGTTTTCCTCCTGCTGTGTTGCCTAACCTTCTGTGGATGCAGCGGGCAGCAGCCGTCAAAGCCCACACCCCAAAGCGAAGCCCACTACCAGTGGGTAGAACTGGTAAGGGAGGGGCCTTTCCGCAAAAGCTACAACTATGAAATGGTGGCCATCGGCGACTCTGTGTTGTTGCTGCACCCCCAAGGGTTCTGGGTCTCGGCCAATGGCAAAGACTGGACAGCTATAGACCTGCCCAACATCGTAGGGAACCTAGCTTTTTTGGAGTACGTGTATTTCAACGGAGCCCTGTATGGCTTAGGGACCTTTTCGGGCAACATTGAGCAGTACCAGATCACAACCCAAATCGCGCGTTCGAAAAATCTGCGCTCGTGGGAGATCGTGGCCGAAAAATCGAATCTACCCGAGCGGTTTTTCTACCACCCGGTGGTTTTCCAGGGTAAGATTTGGATTGTGGGTGGGCAAGACGGTCGGCAAAGCTTTTCGGATGTATGGTCTAGCGCGGATGGGGTGAACTGGCAGCAAGTCGTCACAAAGGCCCCGTTCGGGGCCCGCGACAGCGATCGTTTGGTGGTGTTTCAAGAACGGCTATGGCTCTTGGGTACCGATGCCTGGTCGAGCGCAGATGGTCTGGTTTGGCAGCAAGAAACCCCCCAGATAGCAACGACAGACCTCTTTGGGTACAACGCAGTGGTGTACCACAACCAGCTTTGGCTCCTGGGGTGTAACCGTGCCGGTCGCTTTCGGGCAGAGGTACTCTGAAGTGCAGACGGTACGAACTGGGTTACCGACCGAGCACCCTGGAGCCCGCGCGGTGGCGTAGCCGCCTGCGTCTTTCAGAACCAAATTTTACTTACCGGTGGCAAGTACGGTGGCCCCAGCCCCGAGAACCCCGACGAGACCGAGTTCTTCTACAGCAATGATATCTGGTCGTTGCAGGTAAGCCGCAACTAAAGCGAGTTATTCGTCGCCAAGGGGTACTTCGGTTTGCAGGGGGCGGTACTCGGTGTAGACGATGCCCTGCGCCTGTTTGTAGTTGAGCGTCAGGCCCTTGCCGCCGCCCGAAGGTTTGCCCTTCCCTAGGGTATAGGGCACTTTGCGCAGTTGCAGCACTTTGTTCGTGGCCGGCACGACCAGCCAGGCGCTGGGGGTGGTGAGCACCTGGGCCACCTGTTCGGCGCCGCTGCCCTCGTGGTAGTAGATCTCGAGCGTTTGCTCGGTTTCTTCAACCTTATCGATGTACAGTTCGTACCCCGCCGTGCTGCGGGGCCCCACACAGAGGTAGAGCAGCTGGCGGCCTTCGGGGAAGTTGAAGGCCAGCGGCCCCTCGGCCAGGGCGCTCCACAGCTCGTTGCTACCTACCCGCATGTAGAACGGCCCACGCTGGGCCAGGCTTTCGAGCTCACTGCGTACCTCGGGCACAAAGCTGGGCGCCGGATCTTCGAACTCCGGCTGGCTCGAGAGCACCGTAAAAGGCACTGCCTTGCCTTTGGGGCCACCCAATTGGGCCTGGAGTAGCGGGCCACAGGCAAGCGCTAGGCCTACAATGAAAAGCCGGATTGACAGAACTGAGTACATTGCCCGAATCTACAACCCAACTACCAGGATGAAAACGCTTGTTTGGGTGCTTTGCTGCACACTCACCACCCCCCTCTGGGCCCAGCGTGCGCCCAAGCCCACCGGCAACCTCGAGGCCCGCATTGCTATGCTGGCCGCTGAGTACGAAACCAAGCTGCTTGCCTGGCGCCGCCACCTGCACCAAAACCCCGAGCTGAGCAACCGAGAGGTCAACACAGCACAGTACATCGTAGACGCGCTGGCGCCCCTGGGCCTCGAGGTGCGCACTGGCGTAGCCCGCACCGGCGTGGTGGCGATCCTGAAGGGCGGTAAACCCGGCCCTGTGGTGGCCCTACGGGCCGACATGGACGCCCTGCCCGTGACCGAGGAGGTAGATCTGCCCTTCAAAAGCACCGCCACCGCCGAGTACAACGGCCAGACCGTGGGCGTGATGCACGCCTGCGGGCACGATACCCACGTGGCCATCCTCATCGCCACCGCCCATGTACTACACGCCCTGCAGGCCGAGCTGCCCGGCACCGTGGTTTTCATCTTCCAGCCCGCCGAAGAGAGCGCCCCGCCCGACGAGCGGCCCGCCGGCGCCGAGCAGATGGTGAACGAAGGGGTGCTGCGCAACCCCCAGGTGAACGCCATTTTTGGCCTCCACGTCTTTAGCAGTGTGCCCACCGGCGTGTTGGCCTACCGCAGTGGCCCCCTCATGGCTGCCGTAGATGAGTTTACCATCACGGTGCAGGGCCGCCAGACCCACGGGGCACGGCCCTGGAATGGCGTAGACCCCATTGTGGTGGGCAGCCAGATTGTACTGGGCCTGCAAACCATTGCCTCACGCCAGGTAGATGTCACGCTCGAACCCAGCGTTATCACGGTGGGCAAGTTTACCGGTGGGGTGCGCAACAACATTATCCCCGACAGCGTGACGCTCTGGGGCACCATCCGCACCTTCGACCCCACCATGCAGGCCGACATTCACCGGCGCATTGCCCGCACCGCCGAGGGCATTGCCCAGAGCGCCGGCGCTGCGGCCCGCGTGGCCATCGTGCGGCAGTACCCCGCCACGGTAAACCACCCCGAGCTCAGCGCCTGGGCCGATGGCGTACTCAAAGGCCTGGTAAGCCCCAGCCGTGTGGTAACCCCCACCAAGCAGACGGGCGCCGAAGACTTCAGCTTCTTCCAGCAGCAGGTGCCCGGCTTCTACTTTTCGCTGGGCGTAACCCCGCCCGAAGACCTAGCGAGCGGCCAGCCGATACCCCTGAACCACAGTCCCCGCTTTTACGTAGACGAGCGCGCCCTGAAAACCGGCGTCGAGGCCATGAGCACCCTGGCGCTGCGCTTCTTGCAGGATAACCCCACATTGAGCCTGCCCGCGCGGTAAATTTGGGCATGAAACGTAAGCTGTTCTGGGGGCTGGGCCTTAGTGTGCTGGCCCTGCTCGGGTATGGGGGATGGAAGGCGTTCGACTACAACCGATTCGATTCCGACACGCGTGTAATCGCCATTGGGTACCACAGCGACAATTGCCGCGAGTGCCTGGGCCTACGCAAACGGATGCGGGCCATGAACCGGCAGTTTGGCTGGGACGACATCGTGTTCGTACGCTATGACCACACCGACAGTACACGTAAGGCGCGCTCAGAAGCCCAATTGGCAAAGCTTGGCTTCCTAGACATTGCCCAGCGCGACTACAAACGCCTGGCCCAGGTACGGCTCTACAGCGTACGCACCCAGAAATTTATTACGTACATCGACTTCGACTATTTCCCCCAGGTTATGGCCGACCGTATACGCCTGGCCCTAGACCTCACCGCCAAGGGCGAATTCTAGCCCTGTGCAATTTTGACCACGCGGCGTTCGTGCCGCCCGCCCTCGAACGGCGTCTGCAAAAAGGCCTCTAACGCGGCAATGGCCTCGGCTTCGGTGACAAACCGACCGGGCAGGCACAGCACATTGGCGTTGTTGTGGGCGCGGCTCAGGCTGGCTACCTCGGCGTTCCAGGCCAGGGCCGCACGGATGTGGCTGTACTTGTTGGCCGTCATGCAGACGCCCTGCCCACTGCCGCAGACCAACAGGCCCAGTGCTTTGCCGGTTTGCAGCTCGAGCCGGTGGGCCAGGGGGTGCACCATGTCGGGGTAGTCTACGGCCTCGGGGGTATGGGTGCCAAAGTCTTCAAACGTATGGCCCTGGCGCTGCAGCCAGGTTTTCAGCGTTTCTTTGAGGGCAAAGCCGGCATGGTCGGCGGCAAGCAGTAGGTGCATGGCAAGGGCAGGTAGGCGTTCGGGTACCCGAATCTACGCAGGGTGGCTTGCATGTGCAGCGCTGCTGGCGGGCTGCCGCCCCACCCCGCCGCCTGACCCCCCAGTGCCAGTAGCCCAGCTCGTGCAGCGGCTCGACAGCCTGCCGGGCCCCAAGCTGTACCTGGGGCGGCTGCCGGGGGGCGTTGTCTTGCCCCAGGGCTGGCACTGGGTATACCCCGACAGTGCCACCGGCGGCCTCAGGCCTAATGCCTTCCGCCTGCGCAGCGACCAAGTTCCGCGCACGGCCTACGGTGCCCAGGTAGCCCTTCTAGACCTACCCCCTAGTGCGTTTAGCGATACGGATGTCTTTCTGCGCAGCCTGCGGCAGGCCTTGGGTGGTCGCGGCGAGGTGTGGGCCCTGCAGGCCTGGGCCGACTGGCAGCCCCACCTGGCCCTGCAGGGCTGGCGCACGCACACCGTAGACAGCTGCTGCCCCACAGGCTACACGTGGCTACGGGCCAGGCCCTAACTTCAAGGCCAGAAGTCATGGTGCGCATTTACCTCGACCCCGACAGCGAGCCGAGCGAAGAACTGGTACTGGAGATCAGGTCCGAAGACCTCCAGCTGGCCGTAAGCGCCGACTACTTCCGCCTCGAAGGCACTGCCCCCACCGAAGCGCGCACCTACGTGCTGCGCCGTGTCGCCTCACTGCTCATCCAGTGGGTGCGCCACCTCAAGGCCCTGCCCCTCGAGGGGCACTGCTACCTTCCCTTCGACTTCGACCCCCAGCTGCGCCACATCGGCTGCTTCAGGGTCAAACGCCTCGAGGGCGACCAGCTGCTCATCCTCTACGGCTACACCGCCGCCTTCGCGGGCCGGCCCCTGCCCCCCGAAAAAGCCCTCGATTTCGACCTCGCCGAGCACGAGTTTATTGTCGATCCCTCGTACGAGATCTTTTTTGCCTCCCTGCCCGAGCTGCGTGCCGGCCTTGAGGCCAGCATCCAGGAACTGCTCGCCGAGGCATGAGCGCACCCCCTACCCCGCTGCCCCTCACGGCCGTGCTCATCACGTACAACGAGGCCGATCGCGTGGGCGCCGTGCTCGAGGCCGTCGTGCCCCTGTGCACCGCCACCCTGGTCATCGACAGCGGCTCGACTGACGGCACGCAGGCCCTGTGCGAGCGCCTGGGCGCCCAGGTGCAGTACCACCCCTTCGAGAGCTATGGGCTGCAAAAGCAATACGCCGTGGCCCAGGCCCAGACCGACTGGGTGCTCCTGCTCGATGCCGACGAGGTGCCCGACGGTCGACTCCTCGCCGCCCTACCGGCCCTCTTTGCCGCTGGGCCGCCGCCCCTGGGGGGCTACGCCCTGCAACGCTCGCTGGTGTTCCTGGGCCGGGTGTTTCGCCACGGCCGCGAGAGCCGCCAGCCCCAGTACCGTCTTTTCGACCGCCGCCGGGCACAGGTGACCGCCGCCGCCCTGCACGATGCCGTGGTGGTAGATGGCCCCACCGGCACCCTGCCGGGTCGGCTCTTGCACTACAGCTACCGCAGCCTGAGCGATTACCTGACCAAATTCAACAAATACACCAGCCTGACGGCCGAGGAGCTGCGCACCCAGGGCAAACGCCGCTCACGGGCCTATACCGTACTCAGCTGGCCGCTGTACTTCGTCAAGCAGTACCTCATCTACGGCAACTGGCGCAACGGCTACCCTGGCCTGGTCTGGAGCCTTCTCTCGGCCAGCTACCCCGTGGTCAAGTACTGGAAGATCTACGAGGCCGAGCTACGCGCCGGGGCCCCGAAACCGGGGCAGTAGTAGCGTATTAACCTCGCCGTAGGGGATCGTAAACTCGGTGCTGCCCAGCGCGTAGGGGCCCACCTCGTAGGGCCCGTAGTACAGCACCAGGCCCTCGGCGCCGAGCGCCACCTGCTGCGGCTGGGCAAAGCGCCCATCGGGGAAGGCAAAGCCCGCCGCCTCCAGCGATTGTCCCGGCAGCAGCCCACGCGCGGCGCGGAAGTGGCGCTCAGCCAGGGCCAGCAGCTCGGTCGTAGCCGTGGGGGTCAGGACGGCGCCACTCGGCAGCGGTTTGCCCGTGGCCAGGTCGTACATCGCCAGGCGGGTGGTCGTGAGGGGGTGGGCCCCGCCGAGGTAGGCTTCGGTCGCGAAGGCCAGGGTCGCTACCTGCCGGGTGGTGTCGTAGAGCAGGCAACTGGCGTGGTAGTCCAGGTACCAGGGGGCACTGGCGGGTGCCTCGCGCCGGGCAAGTGCCAGGAACGAGTCGGCGAGCGCAGCCAGGGTGCCGTAGTACTGGTCGTCGCTGCGCACCAGAAAGTCGACCACGGCCCGGTTGAGCGCCTCGGCACCGGGGCTTTCAGGCCGAAAGCGCAGGTAGTGGGCCTCGAGGTAGGGCCCCGGCTGGGTACCCCGTCTAAAGTGAAGCGTATCGTAGTGCTGAGTGCTGGCGGTGCTATCGGCCCCCGCCGTAGCTTCAGGCCCAGCGGGTGGGCGCGTGCAACCCACCACTACCACCCCGGCTATTACCAAACCATTCACCCAGCGCATGCCCAAACCTACTGGCCTTACGGCACGTTTGGGCCCTCGGCGTGCGTTTCCTTTCAAACGGCTTATGGTACTGCGCGCGTGTGTTCTGTGGGTAGCCCTTCCGCTACTGGTACTGCCGGTGGCAGGCCAGGTGGCACTTACCCTGCCCCCGCGGCCCGGGCGCGCGTTCGCCGACTACGCAGTAACCGACCTTGCGGGCATGGCACGGATTGCCATCCCCACACGCCCCCAGGTAATACCCCTGGGCCACTGGCGTGGCGAGGGCTTCCGAGAGCGGGCCATACCGCTGGCCACCAGCCGCTGCTACGAGGTGGGCAAGCGCTGGTGGGGTACTGGTGGGCTACAGGTGTTTGTGGGCGTGATGGCCGAACCCACACTCAACCTGGCAAATCCGTACCGTCAGCAGGTGCTTCGGTAGTGCCGTCGGGCGCCAAAAAGCTCAATTCGGCCACTACGGGGCGGTGGTCAGAGGCCGTTTCGGGGGGCGAGGCGTAGCTCAGCACCGTCAAGCTGGGGTCGGCAAAGATGTAGTCAATCCGATACGGTATCGGCGTGGTCGTGTACGTGGGCATAGCCCACTGGCCCTGGTGCCGAAAGGCATCGTGCAGGCCCTGGTGGGCACTGCGGTAGGCATACCCGAACGGGGGGTTGTTCAGGTCGCCGGCCACGACCACAGGGTAGGGGCAGGTGGAGCGGTGGCGCCCAAGGGCTGCAAGCTGGGCCTCTTGTTCCTGCCAGGCCTTGGGCAGGGCTACGCCCAGAACGTGGCCCCAGGTTTCGGGCACCGAGGGGTCACTGCCCGCCAGGCGCTCGCCGGTAAAGTATGAGGCCAGGTGCAGGTTGTAGAGCCGCAACCGTCGGCCATACAGCGCGATGTCGGCCCATTGGATGCCGTTGGTAGTGCTCCCGCCCTCGGCAACAGGCCACACCCGCCCGTGGGCCACGATGGGGTAGCGCGAAAAGACCGCCAGGCCAAAGTACCGCCCGGCCAGGGGTAGTACGGCCCGGTGGGGCAGCCCCAGGTGACGGGCCAGCGAGTCGGTGAGCGGGCGCCGGCGCCGGTTGTCGTTGCCGTAGTACTCCTGTAGCAGCAGCACATCGGGTGCCAGGCGTTTGAGCGTCGCAAACGTGCGGGCGATGGCCTCGGTGTCGTAGTAGAACGCATTTACGTTGTAGCTCACCACCCGAAAGCCCGTATCAGACTCGGCCCCGCCGCCGGGCAGCTGCACCAGCGCCGACAGGCTGCCCAGGTGCACCAGCAGCACCACCAGGTTCGGCACCGCCCGCCGGATGCCATACACGCACCAGAACACCAGCCAAACGACCGGCACCAGCAGCAGCAGTGGCACCCCCAGCGCCAGGTAGCCTAGCCACGGGGCCTGAGCCGGACTCACCCACGGGGCCAAGAGGCTCAACACCACCGGCGCCAGGCACACCAGGTTGACCACCCAGAACGCGCGCTCGGTAAGCTGGCCCAGCCGCCTACCGAGAGGCGTTGAAGAGGGTTTGCTTTTCCTCTTTTGTGAGGCCATCGTACCCGACGCGGTTAATTTTCTCCAGGATGCGGTCTACTTCCTCCTGGCTCGGTTTCGGGGCCGCGCCCGCGGCGCGCTGGGTGCCCCCTTTGCCTGCGTTGGGGTTTTTCACCACCCGCACCTTGGGTTTGGGCGGGCCGGGGCTCAAGAGCTCCTTCGCTGTGTCGATGAGCCAGTCGTACGGTGCGGCCAGGTTCACCCCCCGCTTTAGGTAGGTGATGAACAAAAAGCCGTAGAGCGCCCCGCCCAGGTGGGCCAGTCGGCCCCCGGCGTTGCCCGCGGGCAAGAACAGCACATCGAGCGCTACCATAATGAGCGCCAGCCACTTGAGCCGCACCACCCCAAAGAGCAAAAGGCCAATGCCGTACTCGGGCAGCAGCGTGGCCGTGGCCACAATGACCGCTGTTACCCCGCCCGAAGCCCCGATGAGCGACATGCCGCCCAGGGCACGTGCGTTCGCGACCTCGGCCCTGAAGACCGGCACCGTGTTTTCGAGCAGCAAGAAGAACAGCCCCGCGCCAATAGAACCCAGCCAGAAGACGCTCCACACCTTGCGGTCGCCCTGGTACTCGCGCAGCAGCCGCCCGATCCAGAAGAGCCACAGCATGTTGAAGAGCAGGTGGAAGAGGTCGCCCAGCGAGTGGAACCACTGGTACGTGAAGAGCGTCCAGGCCCGCTCCAGGGCCACACGCCCCTCGGACGGCAGGCCTACCCAGTTGCGCAGCAGGATCTCAAACCGAATGCCCTGCCCGGTAAGCCCACTCAGGTAAAAGCCCAGGTTGAGCAGCAGGGTGAGTACAAACAGCCCGGTATTGATGGCAATGATCTGGCCCAGGGCCCCATGGCGACGGATAAACCCGTACCGGATGTCGTCTACAATGCTGCTCACAACGCACGAAGGTAGGGGTACAACGCCCACCGTAGCCCCCTTGGTGTGTCGGCCCGCTGGGCGGCTGCAGTACTACCTGCTACCAGAATTAACAACTGGCCAGGGTCGGGTTTCATAACATTGCCATAACTTACAAGTGACCAAACCGTTTGTTGCCATGAACCATCTCTTGCAGAGTTGGGTGGCCTACGCAGGCCCCCAGCAGACCTACCCCCGCTATGAGTTGGTGCTCGAGACCGAGCGTGTAACGTTTACCGAAAGCCGCAGCCCCGGCAACTACGTTACCGAGCTGTGTGCCCTAGAGGCCCTGGCCGAAGGCCGTGCCGACGCCCAAGGGGTGAACGATGCCGTGCGGCGGTACCTGGGCCACACCGTGCTGCGCGAGGCCCAAACCATTGCCCAGAATTGGCTGCGCCGCGATGCGGCATAACTGCTTGCCGCCATGCGCATCTGGAAGAACGAGAAGGCCAAACTCAAGGTCACCCCGCTGGGCGTGCGCCTACTGTACCTCGATACGGCCCACGAGCTCAGTGCGACGCTCACCCACTACCTCGAGGGGCACCTGCACACCGAGGTAGGTACTGCCCTGGGCAGCCACGACCTGCACGAAAGCCTGGCCTTTGCCCAAAGCCTGGTGCAGCACGTATAGTGCTCTGCGCAAGAGGAGACTAGCGCCCGGCCTGTCGCACCTGGCGACCGACGTAGCGGTCGTCCCACGTGCCGTCTTCGTCCCAGTCTACCAGCCCGCTAAAGCTAACCGTGTCGCCTTGCACACTGTAGGCGAAGGGGTACCGACCAGCGGCCGGGCGGCTTTGCACTAGCACAACGGAGTCAGCGCGCAATTCGAGCCGCCCCTCGGCCGAAAACCAGAAGCTGCTGTCGGGGCGGTAGTGGTCGCTGGTATAGCTGCTGTCGGGCCGAAAGTAGGTTCGGATGGGCAGTAGCTTCAGGCTGTCGGTCCACCGGCCCGGTGCCACATACCACACGCGGGCACTATCGGTGCCATAGTTGTACGTGATTTCAAGGTCGAGGTTAAGCCAGACGCCCGACAAAGGGTGTTCAGCCACACGCTCTACCAACGGTTGGCGCACACAGCCCGCCAGGGCCAGCAGCGCCAGGATAGCAAACAGAAGGGGTCGGTTACACATCGGTAGGCAAGGTACCCGTTTTCAGCCAGGGGCCCAGCTCGGGGTGGGCGGCCAATTCGGGCAGCCGCTCGCTGAACAGGCGGCGGGTAGTAGCCACCAGGGTAGCCACAGCCTCGGCCCAGGCGGCCCAGGTGGTGAGCACCTCGGTGGCGCTCATGCTGGTGTAGAGGCGCAAGAGGCTATAGTCGCCGGCCTGGCGCGTGAGGCTCAAACTGCCGTAGGTATCGAGCTCAATGAGGGTGGTGTAGTTGCCGCTGGCCAGAAACTCGGTTTCGCGCTGCACGTCAAGCACAAAGCCCAGCAGTGGCAGGGCGGGCAGGTAGCTGTCCTCCTCGTCGTAGTCCGGTGGCGACCAAAAGAGCTCGACATCGCCCGCCCGCAGCCGAAACGGCAGGTAGAAGAACGTCACCAGTTCTTCAAGCTCAATGGTCTTGGGCTCGAAGGTCAGGTACAGCTCCCAGAGCTCCTCGTCGAAGCGGTAGGCGAGCTCCAGGTCGGTTACGGGCGTCATCAGCGGTTGGGGTGGTACACCATGGCAAACTCGCGCTCGTCCACGTCGCCCGTTCGTAAAAACCCGGCTTGGGCAAAGAGGTATTCGCCCGCGGCGTTGCCCCGCGCCACGGTGGTGCGGATCTCCTTCACGCCCGGCTTCTTTTCCAGCTTTTGTACCAGCAGCGCCAGCGCCTGGGTGGCGTAGTGCTGGCCCTGGTGCTGGGCCCCAACCATGATGCGCGTAATCCAGGGGATGTGGCTGAAGTAGCACACGCAGGCAAAGCCCACCAGCTGGCCCTCGCCGTAGATACCGTAGAGCTCGCTCTCTTCAAAGTAGGCCTGCGCGATCGAGAACAGGTTGCTGGGCAGGTAGTCCTTTTGGTCTTCGGCCACTTCTAGCCTGGCGGCCTGCTCCCAGGTGTGGCGCGTGAGGGGCAAGAGTTCAACCACGGGGTGGGGCAGTCGGGGTAGGGTGCGGGCCTACGGCAACGCCTTTGCCGTACGCGGGCTCAAACGTAGCAAGGGTTTCGGTTTCGCCGGCCACAAACCGCGCGTAGCCCAGCGGCACAAGCCCTGCCGCCGAGGCGCCCACTTCGGGGTAGTAGAAGGCGTTGGGGTGGGGGGCCAGCAGCCGGGCGGTTTTCGCCGCGCCATCGCCCACAAACAGCACGGGCCCAGCTGCCAGCTCATCGGCAAAGCTCGTGGGGGTGAGGATGTGCGGGGCGTAAGGCGCGGCCTGACTCAGGCCGCTGTCGTAGCGGGCGGAGTACACCTCGTCGCGCCGGGCATCGAGCAGCGGGCGGATGTGGGCGCCACGGCGCTGGGCCTCGGCCTGCACCCGCTGGGCCAGCGCCTGCAGCGTGGGCACGGCCACTAGCGGCAGCCCCAGCGCCTGGCAGTAGCCCTTGGCCGCACTGGCAGCTACCCGCAGGCCGGTGTACGAACCCGGGCCAGCCGCCACCACCACGCCCGCCACTGCAGCAGGCGGTAGGCCCAGGTGCGCAAGCTGCTGCTCGACGAGCGCAATGAGCACCCGGCTGTGCAGCTGTGGCAGGTAGGTTTCAGACAGGCTCACAGGCACCGGGCCCGCGCTCAGGGCCACCGAGCATACCGCCGTGCTGGTTTCCAGGTGCAGCAGCAGCGGCCCGGGCGGCAGCGGTACGCTGGCCATGCTACCCAGGCAGCCCGTGGGCGCGTTGATAGGCCGTGAGCGTGTTCTGCAGCAGCAGGGCAATGGTCATGGGCCCTACGCCCCCGGGTACTGGGCTGTAGGCCGAAATGGGCCCGGCGAAGACGGCTGGGTCTACATCGCCGAGCAGGCGGTAGCCTGCCTGCTTAGAGTCGTCGGGCACCCGGTGGATGCCCACATCCACCACCACGGCACCCGGCTTCACGTGGTCGGGTGTGATAAGGCCCTGCCGGCCGGCCGCCACCAGCAGCAGATCTGCCTGACGGGTGTGGTGGGCCAGGTTGGGCGTGCGGCTGTGGCACACGGTTACGGTGCAGTTGCCGGGCTGGCTGTTGCGGCTCAAGAGCAGCGCCAGAGGGGTGCCCACAATGCTGCTGCGGCCCACCACCACGGCGTGGCGGCCTTCGGTTTCGATGCCGTAGTGGTGCAATAGCGCTACTACCCCGGCAGGCGTGGCGGGGGCAAACGTGGGCAGGCCCTGCGCTAGCCGCCCCAGGTTAACGGGGTGAAACCCATCGATGTCTTTGCTCGGCAGTACGGCTTCGAGCACGGCGGCCTCGGCGATGTGGCCCGGCAGCGGCAGTTGGACGATGAAGCCGTCTACCGCCGGGTCGGCGTTCAGGCCTGCCACGTGGGCCAGCAGTTCGGCCTGGGTCACGGTGTCGGGCAACTCAATCAGGGTGCTGCGGTAGCCCACCCGGGCGCAGGCCTTCAGTTTGGCCGTTACGTACGTAACGCTGGGGCCCAGCGCGCCCACGCGGATGGCCGCCAGGTGAGGGGCGCGGTGGCCCTGGGCCACGAGCTGGGCCACGGCCTGTGCCAGCTCGGCCTCCAGTGCGGCGGCGGCGCGTTTGCCATCGAGTACCAGGGAGTGTGTCATAGCGCTGGGGCAAAAGTACGGCCTTAGAGCCGGGCGGGGTCTACGGGCGAGACGAGTACGGTCTGCTCCCGTTCTACGCGCACCTGGCCGGGCAGCAGGTGCCGGGTTTTGCGCACGTACTTGCGTGGGGTATAGGCCACGGGCACCAGGCCCTCGGTACGGCGCTTGCTGTGCCAGGCTGCCAGCCCGGCGGCGAGCTCGATCACGTCGCGCGAAAACCCCTGCCCCGGCACCCGCCGCACGATGACGTGGGCGCCGGGGGTGTCTTTCACGTGCAGCCAGAGGTCGTCTTTGTGGCTGTGGCCAAAGGTGAGGGCGTCGTTGCGGGCGGCGTCTTTCCCGATGCGGATCTCGTAGCCCAGGGCCAGCAACCGGTGGAAGGGCAGGCTGGCCTCGGCCTCGGGGCCGGTGTCGGGCCTGGGGGTCAGGCGGGCGGTGTGGCTGGCGGCGAAGGCGGCCAGGGCCTTGCGGTCGTTGGCCAGAGCTGCCAGTTCGTGCCCCAGGGCCTCCAGCTCAGCCACTTCTTGCGTTAGCGCAGACTGCTGCGCCGCGAGGTGGGTTCGGCGGCGCTGCTGCTCGCGGTGGCGGGCGTAGAGGGCGGCGGCGTTCTCCTGGGCACTTTGGGTGGGCTCCAGCGGCAGGGTGATGGGCTGGTCGGCGTGGTAGAAGTCGGGCAGGGTTACGCTGGCCGCCCCCGGTGCGATGCGGTCGAGGTGGGCCATAATGAGGTGGCCCAGTTCCTCGTAGCTGCGCTGCTGCCCCAGGTGGGCCAGGCTAGTTTCGACGGAGTGCAGGGCGCGCTGGGTCCGTCCTAGCGCCTGGGTGAGCAGCAGGTCTAGCGCAGTGTGCTGGCGGGCGGTGTCGGCGCGGCCCAGTTGGGCCCTGAGCCAGTCGGCGAGCGCCTCGCCGATGTCGGTGTACACCTGTCCCGCGGGGTGGGCAAAGCCCAAGAGGCTCAGTACAGCGCCTTCGGGCGTCGGGGTAACGTAGCAGCGGCCCTGGGTGAGCTCACCGTACACCCGGTGCAGGGCTGCCAGGGGCGCCAGGCCCTGTTCGTGCACCAGGTGTACCAGGTAGTGGGTGGGCTCGCCGCCGAAGGTGGGCACTCGGCGCAGCAGCTCGGGCAAGCCCCCGGTGTCAAACGCCTGTTGCAGTGCTATATCGTCGGGCAGTTCGGGTGTGCCTTGGGGCAGCGTGAATTGGGCGTCGTCCCTGAGCGTGTGCCGGAACCGCGCTTGCACCGCGCCCTGCCCCCAGTAGAGGGCATTGGTGCGGTTGCCGTGCAGCTTGAAGAGCAGCCGCTCGCCGCTGGCGAAAACCACCTGCAGCAGCCGCTCGCCGGGCGTTAAGAAGACCTCGGCCACCACCTGACCCACCAGGGCCGGGAAGACCTCGGCTACGTTCTGGCGCTGGCGCTTGAAGCCCTGTACCGGCACCAGGTACGGCAGCCCCGGGCGGCAGCCCAGCCGCAGGTACAGCTCGGTGCCACGCGCGGGGCCCTCAAAGCCGACAATGAGCTCGTCGCGGGTCTGCGAGAAGCAGGCGGTTAGCCGTGCCCCTGCCAGCCGGGGGGCTAGCCACTGGGCCAGGGCCCTGAGGGTGTAGTAGCTCAGCTGCACGACGGTGAGGGGCGGGTGGGCAAAGTTGGGGCGAGCGGGGCGTGGCACACACCTACAGGCACGTACGCGGCTTGCGTAGGTGAAAAAAAGTAACTGAGCGATGTATTACGGCAGTGTTAACTCGCGTTGTTTTTTCCCAACCCACGCTAACCCTTTATGACTCACCGCAAAGGCAAGGGTAATTTGGCTCTACTGCGCTCCCGTTCCTCCTTTGCCGTGCAAGCCGTCGAAAAAGCCCCCGCCTCCCCCCGTGCCCGTGCCAAAACCACTGGCCCGGCCCGTTTTTTCAACCGCGAGCTCAGTTGGCTGCGCTTCAACCAGCGGGTACTCGAAGAGGCCGCCGACCCCAACCACCCGCTGCTCGAGCGCCTGAAGTTCCTGTCCATCTTCTCGAGCAACCTCGACGAGTTCTACATGATCCGCGTGGCGGGCGTGAAAGAGCAGGTCAACGCAGGCATCAACCTGCGCAGCCCCGAGGGGTTTACGCCCACCGAGCAGCTGCGCAAGATTTCGCAGCTCCTCAATACTCTTATCGAAGAGCAGAGTCGGCTCCTGACCAAAGAGGTGCTGCCGGCCTTGCGGCGCGAGGGCGTACGGCTGGTGACCTACCGCCAGCTCAAGGCTGCCCAGCGCAAGTACGTAGACGACTACTTCCGCGAGAAAATCTTCCCGATCCTCACCCCGCTGGCCATCGACCCGGCCCACCCGTTCCCCAAGCTGCGTTCGTTGAACCTGAACCTGTGGGTCGAGCTTGAAAGCGAAGACCCCGTGCCCGAGCGGCGCGTGGCGGTGGTGCCCGTCCCGGCCCTGCTGCCGCGGTTCATCCGTTTTGAAGAAGACGAGGGCTACACCTTTATCCTGATCGAGAAGGTGATTGCCGAGCACCTCGACATGCTCTTCCAGCACCTGACCATCGCCCGGGTGTCGAGCTTTCGGGTGACGCGCAACGCCGACCTAGACATCTCCGAGGCCGAGGCCGACGACCTGCTCAAGCTCATCGAGCGCGAGCTGCGCAAACGCCGCCTGGGCACCGTCATCCGCCTCGAAGTCTCCGACGACATGCCCGCCGACGGCCTGGGCTACCTGCGCGAAGCCCTGGGGCTAGAGCGGCCCGACGTCTACCGCGTCTCAGGCCCCCTCGGCGTCGAAGGCTTCTTCCAGCTCATCGGCGACTGCGACCTGCGGCACCTCAAAGACGAGCCCTTCACTCCGGTGCTCGACCCCCAGGTCGCCAGCGCCAAAGACATCTTCGAGGCCATCCGCAAGGGCGACATCATCCTGCACCACCCCTACGAGAGCTTTGCCCCCGTCGTCGAGCTGCTCGAAGAAGCCGCCCGCGACCCCAAGGTGCTCGCCATCAAACAGACCTTGTACCGCACCGGCGGCCGCAGCAACATCGTGGCCGCCCTCAAAGAAGCCGTCGAACGCGGAAAGCAGGTCACGGCCCTGGTCGAACTCAAGGCCCGCTTCGACGAAGAGACCAACATCACTTGGGCCCGCGAGCTCGAGCGCGCCGGGGTAAACGTCGTGTACGGCATGATGGGCCTCAAGACCCACAGCAAGCTGCTGCTCGTCATCCGGCAAGAAGACGACGGCCTGCGGCACTACGTGCACCTGAGCACCGGTAACTACAACGAGCGCACGGCCAAGATTTACACCGACGTGGGCCTCTTGACCTGCGACCCCGACCTGGGCGCCGATGTGCTCGAGCTCTTCAACGTGCTCACCGGCTACTCGCGCCAGAACCAGTGGCGCAAGCTCTTTGTCGCGCCCCTGAACATGCGGCAGAACTTCCAGCAGCGCATCGACCGCTGCATCGAGGCCCATAGCCCCGAGCAGCCCTCGCACATCCAGCTGGTCATGAACTCGCTGGTAGACCCCGAGATGATCGAGCACCTGTACCGGGCCAACGCCGCGGGGGTGCGCATAGACCTCATCGTGCGCGGCATTTGCTGCCTGGTGCCCGGCGTGCTAGGCCAAAGCGAGCACATTACGGTGCGCAGCATCGTGGGCCGGTTTTTAGAGCACACCCGGCTGTTTGTCTTCTCCTACGCCGGCCAGCACGAACTCTACGCCGGCAGCGCCGACTGGATGCCGCGCAACCTCGACCGCCGCATCGAAACGGTGTTCCCCATCGAGCGGCCCCAGCTGCAAGACGAGGTACGCGAGATCATCCGGCTCATGCTCACCGACAACGTCAAGGCGCGCGTACTGCAGCCCGACGGCACGTGGCAAAAAGTATCCACCGCCGCCCGTGAGGGAACCGGCAAGCGTGAACCGAGTGTATCGGTTCAAGAATACTTCTTGGCCAAAGCGCGCAAACGCCAAAAACTCGTAAATACCATTCCCAACGATTAATGGCGCTGCGGGTAGGGCCCGGGGTACACCCCACCAACCCCACTTCGGCACCCCATGCCCACCCTACTCAGCCCCAGCCCCGTGCTCGAACCCGTCGGTACTGACCGAACTACTGAAATGGCCACCAAAGCGGCCAACGATGCCCTGTTTGAGCGTGAGCTCATGCCCCACATCCAGAGCCTGTACCACTTTGCCTACCGGCTCACGGGCGACGAAGACAACGCCAACGACCTGGTGCAAGACACCTACCTGAAGGCCTACCGGTTCCTCAAAAGCTACGAGCAGGGCAGTAACGCCAAGGCGTGGCTCTTCCGCATCCTCAAAAACTCGTTCATCAACCAGTACCGCAAGACCTCGAAAGAGCCCGGCAAGGTGGACTACGAGGAGGCCGAGATGTACCTACAGACCGGCAAAGCGGCCTACGCCGATACCCTCGATGGCGGCGAGAAAATGTTCCGGGGCCTGATTGGCGATGAGGTCAGCCGCGCCCTTAGCAGCCTGCCGGTAGACTTCCGCACCGTCATCATCCTCTGCGACATTGAGGAGTTTACCTACGAGGAGATTGCCAAAATCATCGACATCCCCATCGGAACCGTACGATCTCGCCTGCATCGGGCACGAAAAATGCTCCGGGAGTTGTTAACCGCATATGCCGTCAGCATGGGGTATGACCCCGATGGCAGCAGCGACGACTAATTACCGCCTCACCGACACCCGTAGTAGCCTCAGGTACTTTGTATGAAACATCAGGAACGCGTAGGTCTGCACCGTGAGGGCTCGCCCTACAGCGAACAGGAGTGTGAGCAGATCATCAGCAAACTCGAGCAGTTGCTTGACGGCGAGCTCGACTCCCAGAAAGCCGCCGAGGTAAACCAGATGGTCGCCAGCTGCGAGTACTGCTTCGAGCAGTACAACATTGAACGCTCGATTCGCTCGCTGATCAAAAACGGGTTCAAGAATGTCATGGCCTCAGCCAACCTGGTCAAGAACATCAAAGACAGCATCCGGCGCAGCCGCGTCACTGACGAGCAGCCCCGGCCCTAGTCGTCGCCCCGGCGGGCGCTGCGTTCCTGTTCGCGGGTTTTGATGCTCTCGCGCTTGTCGTACAGTTTCTTCCCCCGTGCGAGCCCTACTTCTACCTTCACCAGATTTCGGGCGTTGAAGAACATGCGCAGGGGCACGATGGTAAGGCCCTTTTCCTGTACGCTTTTCCGTAAAGACTTCAGCTCGGTCTGTTTCAGCAGCAACTTGCGCACCCGCAGGGGTTCGTGGTTGGCGTAGCCACCGTGGCTGTAGGGCGAAATGAGCAGGTTACGAATCCAGAGTTCGCCACCCTGAAAGCCGCAGTAGGCATCCTGTAGCTGGGCCTTGCCCGCGCGGATGCTTTTCACCTCGCTACCGGTGAGCATGATGCCGGCCACGTACCGGTCGAGGATTTCGTACTCGAACCGGGCCTGCCGGTTGTCGGCGGTCGGGCGCGTGTTGGGGGTAGTGGGCTTCTTGGCCATGGCGGGCGGCGCTAGAGGTAGCCGTGCTCGGCAAATGAGAAGTAACCTTTGTACGAGACGATGACGTGGTCAACGAGTTGCAGGTCGAGCAGCTCGGCCCCGGCTTGCAGCCGCCGGGTGATGGCAAAGTCGTGCTCCGAGGGGGTAAGTGTGCCCGAGGGGTGGTTGTGGCACACCAGAAACGCCGGTGCCTGCTGGCTCAAGGCCCACTGAAAGATGACTTTGGGGTCGACAACCGTTTGGGTCACCCCCCCCACAAACACAATCCGCTCGGCTAAGAGCCCCCCCGCCCGGTCGAGCAGCAGCACCACGAGCTGCTCCTGCACCGCGTCGCGTAAGAGGGGCTGCAGGTAGGCCCCCACCTCGGCTGGGGCGTGAAAGTTGATGGCCCGGGCGTCGGGCCGGGCCGCGCGCCGCCCCAGCTCGAAGGCTGCGAGCACTTGCAGGGCCTTGCGGCCCCCCAACCCGGGCAGCGCCGCCAGTGTGGCGAGCTCGCCCCGAGCCAACGCGCCCAGGCCCCCGGCCTGCTGCACGACTTGGCGCAGCGTGGCCGTGGCCTCGTCGGGGTGGGCGTACCCCAGCAGAACGGCCAGCACCTCGGCATCGGTGAGTGCGTGCCAGCCCTGGCGGATAACCCGGGTGCGGTAGCTCTCGTCGGGGGTGGGTGTCATGGCAGCAAAAAGGCACCCGTTGGGGTGCCTTTCGCAGTAAAGTCAGTTGGGCTGGATTAGGCGAGCTTGTTTACGAACCGGCGCAGCTTGCTTTTCTGGTTCGCGGCATTGTTGCGGTGGATGATGTTGTGCTTGGCCAAGCGGTCGAGCTGGCTTTCGACCTTGGGCCACAGGGCCTCAGCGGCCGTGCGCTCGGTCAGGCTCCGCAGTTCCTTGATCAGGTTGCGGGTGGTAATGAGTTTGTAGCGGTTGCGCAGACGCCGTTTGTGGGCTTGCCGAACGCGCTTGAGGGCCGATTTGATATTTGCCATGCCAGACTGG
>JANRLA010000058.1:0-2045 GCA_033763015.1 Bacteroidia bacterium | reverse complement strand
CCGACTACGACACCCGCTACCGCATCGCTGCCGACATTGATTGGACAATCCGGCTCCTCACCCACACCCGCCGCACGCTCAACGCCCAGTGTGCCCTCAGCCGCTTCGAGACCGGCGGGGTCTCCAGCCAGCGCCACCGCGCCAGCCTCTGGGAGCGCTGGCACATCCTGCGTCGCCACTACGGCCTCCCCCTAGCGGCCCTGAGCCACCTCGAAATTGCCCTGCGCGCCGTAGGCCGTAGGCTGGGCCTGCCGGTCTGAACCGCGCCGCCGCTTACTACGTTTGTACCGCGATGGGCCTACTCGATACCAAAACCGGCGAGCTGAACGTCGTCGTGACCCAGCTCGAGACGCTGCTCAACTGGGCGCGCCTGAGTTCGCTCTGGCCCATGGGGTTTGGGCTCGCCTGCTGCGCCATCGAGATGATGGCCACCAACGCGAGCCACTACGACCTCGACCGCTTTGGGGTCTTCCCCCGCGGCAGCCCCCGCCAGAGCGACGTTATGATCGTGGCCGGCACGGTCACCTTTAAAATGGCCGACCGCATCCGCCGGCTCTACGAGCAGATGGCCGAACCCCGGTACGTCATCTCAATGGGCTCGTGCAGCAACAGCGGCGGCCCCTACTGGCAGCACGGCTACCACGTGGTTAAGGGTGTAGACCGCATTCTGCCCGTAGACGTGTACGTGCCCGGCTGCCCCCCCCGCCCCGAGGCCCTCATTGGGGGCATCCTCAAACTGCAAGAGAAAATCCGCAAAGAGAGCGTTCAGCTCCGGCCGCTGTAGGTGCGCTCGGCTGCTACCAGGTCGTCGCGCGCCAGGGCAAGAGGTACCGCAGGCTCAGCGTAGCGGCTTGGGTGGCGGTGGCGCCGTTCGCTTGCCGGTAGAGCACTTCGGCATCCACGTACAACGGTTGGCGGCCCACCTGATACGTTACCCGGCCCTGCAGGTGGTGCAGGGTAAGTTCTTCGCCCTGGGCCACGGTGTTGTTGTACAGGCTTTCGGGTCGCTGGGCATTGAGCACTTCGCCACCTGTGTTTACACCCGCAGCGTTCAGGCCCTGGGTGCTGTACCCATAGCGCAGGTAGGTGTACACACCCGGTAAGGGTTGGTACGTGACTGTCGCGTTTACATCGTAGAGGTTGGTGCCCAGGCTGTGGCCCAAGAACTGGCCGTAGTGGCTGTAGGTAGTTGCCAGGTTGAAGTGGGTGTAGGTGAAGGGGCGGATAACGTTGCCCTCCAGTTGTAGGTCAAGGGTTTCGATGCCCCCGGCGTCAATCCACTTCACCCCACCCTGGGCGCCAAACTTGTTGCCCCACCAGCCCGGGCCGTTCTCGCGCTCGCCCAGGTTGTAGTCGTCCAGCAGCAGTTGGCCGTAGAACTGGAACTGCCGCAGGAAATTCCACTTCCACTGCAGGCCCAGCAGGGTATTGTCCGGGCTGCCGATGTACTGCTCGACGGTGCGGTACAGGATGAGCGGGTTGAGGTACTGCAGCTCAAAGGCCCGCTGCCCGGCATTGCTCTGGGGGGCAAAGAGTGTGCTCTCGAAAAGCGTAAAACTCAGCTGGCGGTTGGGCCGAAAGGTCAGCTGCCGTAGGGCGGCATACTTGCGGGGCTGGGGCCCGGCGGCATCGGGCTTGAAGGGAATAAAGTCTACAAACTCGGCCCACAGGGTAGTGTACTGCAGCTTCCAGAACTGGGCCGAGAGCTGGAGGAACAGGTAGTCGGTCGCGTGGTCCGACAGCAGCAGGCTTTGGCTGCCCTGGCCCCACAGGTTGCGGTCGCGCCCGAACTTAATGCGCAGCTGCCGAATGGGGCTGTAGGTGAGGTAGCCCCTGAAGTTGGCGAAGTCGTACCCATCGTCCTTAAAAGTCTTCCAGAAGCCCTCGCCAGGTATGGCTCCCCGCTGCTCAATCGAGGCGCGCCAAAAGGCCGGGAAGCGTTGCTGCGTCTCGACAAGGTCGGCGTAAAAGCCAACTTTGCCCAAGAGCGAGCCATGCAGTTGAAGGCCCCGGCTGTTGCGGTATAGGTTGCTGGCTTCGGCGCC
>JANRLA010000057.1:0-55523 GCA_033763015.1 Bacteroidia bacterium | reverse complement strand
GCCTGCGCCAGTACTACCAGAACCTGGGCATCCTGTACCGCAGCTTCGAGTCTACCCCCGAGGGTATTTATGCCATCGCTACGGGTAGCTCGGTACTCTTTTCAGAGCCGCTGCGGGCAAAATTGGCTTCACAAGGTGTGCAGGGCCTAACGGGTACCGCAACCTCGTTTGACGACCAGAAATCGGCGAATGCGGGTATCGATTCTGTGCTTACGAAAGCTTTCGAAGCTGTACGCCTAGACCTGAGCCTGCGTATCCTGAAAAAAGGCCTGAATAAATACCCCGACGACGAGGGGCTATTCAACGAACTGGCAAACGTAATGGTACTGCCCCAGTACCGCGCCGAGGGCGAGAAGTTCTTCGAAGAGCGGATCACGAAGAACCCCGGCGACATCCGTTCGCTCACGGCGTACGCCCAAATGTTTGTAGAGACCGACCCCGCGAAGGCCGAGACCTACTACACCAAAGCCCTAAGCCTTGACCCCGCCGACCTGTTCGCCAACTATTACATGGCCGTCATTCGCGTAAATCGCGCGGCCGATACCCAGAAACAGTACATCGACCTTGAGGCCAAAAAGCTCAATACCACCGCCTGGGAAGACGAGCTCAGGGCCCTGAACGACAAAACCCTCGCCTTCATGAAAGAGGCAAGCGAGTACGGCGAAAAAGCTTATGCCGCCAATCCCAAGGCTTGCGCTATCATCCAACTGCTGCTCAACACCTACGGGGTGCTCAACGAGGAAGAGAAGTTCAACGCGTACACCCAGATTTACCGCGACACCTGCGGGGGTTAACCGGTAGGCTTACAGCCCCCCCGAGGCCCCTAGTTTGCGGGCGCGTTTGCGGGCTTCGGCCTGGTAGAGGCTGCTGGGGTAGTCTTTGAGTAGCTGAAGGTACAGCCGTGCGGCCTCGTCGGGCCGCTGCAGAAGGTACTGTTCCACCTCGGCTTTTATGAACAGGGCATCGTCGCCGTAGATACCCTCTGGGTACTGGTTCAGCAGGACCTCAAGTGCTGTGAGGGCCCGCTGGGTTTCGCCGAGTTGTAGGTATACGGTGGCCTTTTGCCAGTACACATCGTCGGTGAGCGGGTGGTTGGGGTAGGCGAAGAGCAGGCTGTCGAACCGAGCGAGGGCGAGGGCATACTTTTTCTGGTAGAGGCTTAGCTCGGCGCGGCCAAAGGCCTCGAGCGCAGCGGTGGTGCTGTCGAGCCCGGTATTGTCGACGATGACCAGGTACAGGTGGATCGCATCATTCGCGATGTCGTTGGAGGTGTTGTCTTTCAGGATGCTGAGCCGGGCCTTGGCTTCTTCGAAGTTGCCCTGGTAGTACGACAGGCGCGCCAGGCGGAACTTGGCCTTGGCCCCGAGCTGCCCTTCCTTCAGCCGGTTTTCGATGTCGAGGTACGCGATTTTGGCCGCGTTGTAATCGCTCTCCAGCAGGTGGATGTCGCCGGTGAGGAGCTGCGCCTCGGCCTTGGCGGTGCTTGGGATGCTCATGCGCAGAATGGCATCGAGGTCTTCGCGGGCCTGCGCCAGGTTGTCCAGGTAAAAGATGTTCAGGTTGGCGCGGCGGTACAGGGCCTCTACAAATGCCTCGCGCAGGCCAAAGCGGGCGATGAGTTCACCGTAGTTGCCTACGGCACTGCGCAGCGCGGCGGTATCGACCGGGAGTTGGGTAAAGGCTTTGAGCTCGAAGTTTTTGGCTTTTTCGAGGTAGGCCTGCAGGTAATAGGGCGAGGTTTTGTAGTCGGCCAGAATGTAGTCCAGGGCTTTGTTCGAGAGCTCGAATTGCTGGTTGTTCTGCAGCACCTGGGCCAACTGGAAGAGGAGGTAGCCGTTTTTGCCCTGCTTGTAGTCGAGCGCCCGGGCCTGGAGCAGGGCCTCGGGGTAGGCTTGGATCTGGAGGTAGAAATCTTGTAGCAGCTCCAGGAGGCCCAGGTCGTGGGGGTGCTTTTGGGTGGCTGCGAGCAGTGCTTTCTCAATGGGCCGTCGGCTTGTGGCATCGACCAGCCGTAAGATTTGGGCCTTGGCAAGGTTTAGGTTCTCGGGCTGCTGGTAGTACAGGCGCAGGTATTCCTGGGTGGCCAGTTCGTAGTTGGCCAGGGCGGTGTACACGTTGGCCAGATCGGCGGCAAACAGCGCGTCGTTTTTGTACACCCGCCGGGCGGCCAAGAAGTTCTCCCGCGCCAGTTCGTACTCGCCCGCCTGGTACAGGAACATACCGGCTACGCTGTAGTCGGGCAGGGCCAGGGCGCCCGTTTGCGTGAGGCTCCGCCAGTACTCGGTGGCCTTTTCGGGGCTACCGGCTGCCGCCCACACGGTGCCTAGGGCCAGGGCATAGGAAAGGCGCTTGTTTTCTCGGCGAACCGCCCATTCGACAAACCGTTCAGCGCCGGGGTAGTCCTCCAGCTCGAGGTAGCAGCCCAGGGTGCGCTCAAAGAGCTCTTGGCTGCCGCTGTTCTGGCGGAAGAGTTTCTCGTACAGCGGCAGGGCCAGGCCGTAGTTGGCCTCCAGGTAATAGGCTTCGGCCAGCCGGGCTTCGGGGCTATCGGTTTGGGCGCTGCCCGGTAGGGCCAGGGTTACCAGGAGCGCTAGGCCCACCCAGGTAGCGGGCCAGTTTCGGTGCTGCATAATCATCTAAACCCACTCAACGCGCAATGGGCCCAGAAGGTACCCCCAGAAGGCCCAACGTGCCACAGTTTTGCCCGAAATGATACCCAGCCCCGGGCAGGGTTTGGCCAGGAGTTTGCTCAGAGAAGGTATGCGCCACCAACTTTTCGCCTGCCTGGTAGCCTGCCTGCCGCTCGGGGCCCTGGCCCAGGGCAACGACCTGAGCGAGGCCTACGAGACCCCCGACACCACGACGGTGGCCCTCTCGGATACCGCCGAACTTACCGTCGATGGCAAAGTCGTGTGGCTCGACGAGGTGATCGAGGTGCCGGTTGACCAAAACCTGGAGCTGCACGTCCGTAAACTGGCCCCCAACTCGCGGGTCTTTCTCTCGGTGCGCAAAACGGGGGTACAGGTAGAGCAGCGCAGTTTCCAGGCCAACGCGCGCGGCGAGATAGTACTTGAGGTAACCACCCCGCGCAAAAAGATTGGTGCCACGGTCGATGTCAACTACACCGCTTCGTCGGGCAAGGCGGTTGCTTTTCGGTGCCGGGTCATTTTCCGGTAAGTGCTTGGTTTATATTTGGGTCTATGCAATGGGTGCGTTTTGGGGTGCTAACGGTAGTTGCCGTATTCTCGCTGGGGGCCTCACGCCCGACGCCCGAGCTCTGTACCCTGAGGCTCCACCTGAAGGGCCTGCGTTCGGCCTCCGGCCAGGTGCTTTACACGATTTTTAACCGCGCCGAGGGCTTCCCAGACTCGCCCGATCTGGCCTACCGCAAAGGGGTTGCCACTGTAGTGGGCCAGACACTGGTACTCGAGCTGGGTACCCTGCCGCCGGGCACGTACGCTGTCGGGGTCGTCCACGACGAGAATGGCAATAATGTGGTGGATACCAACTTTTTTGGCGTGCCGCGCGAGGGCTTCGGCTTTTCGAACGATGCCAAACCCCGGTGGAACGGCCCGCCTACCTTCGAGCAGGCCCGGGTTGTACTCGGGGCCGGTGCCCATCACCTACACATCCAGCTTTTCTACTGAAGCTTCAAGGTCGTAATGGGGCGTAGGCGGCTCAGCGCCCAGGCGGGCAAAACAAACCCTACCAGGCTTACCGCAGCCACCCACACGCTTTGCAGCGCAAATAGCCCCCAGGGCCAGGCAACGGGTACCGACCGTACGAAGTAGGCGCCCTCGGGTAGTGTAACTATGCCGGTAGCCGCCTGTAGGGCAAGTAGCCCCAGGCCCAGGGCGTTGCCCAGGGCCAGCCCTAGGACCAGGAGCCGCCCGGCATCGAGCCCAAAAAGGACGATGAGGTGGCGGGGCTGGGTCCCCAGGGCCTGAAACACGCCCACGACCGGCTGGAACTCGGTCACCCGCAGCAGAAATGCCGCCGCTAGGTTGACCACCACCACCACCAGTACAATGCCCAGTAAAAAGCCGATGTTTTGCTGCTGCAGGCCCAGCCAGTTGAAAATTTCGGGGTAGTGCACGTGAAACGGGGTCGCGGCTTGGTCGGGTGGTAGTTGGTCGTTCACGGCAACCGCGAGGGCAGTCGCGGCCAGGGTATCGACCGGCTTGGTTAGGTGCAGCTCATAGCGCTCGATCTGCTGGGCCGTAAAGCCTGCCACCGTCTGCACCAGTGGCAGGCTGGTAAAGACAACGGCTTGGTCGTAGGCCTCGAGCCCGGTTTGGTACGTGGCCGCTACGGTAACGGCGCGGGCCCTGAGGCGCTCTTGCAGGAAAAACAGCCGCAGCCGGTCGCCGACACCTACGCCTAGACGCTCGGCCAGGGCCACCGAGAGCACGACCTGCGCCCGGGTGCTATCGGGGCCCAGGTGGGGCAGTATGCCCGCCAACAACGGGTCGGTAGACCCGACCGCAGGCACGGCGCTGGGGCCCAGGCCTTTGAGCAGAATGCCCTCTAGCCCAGCGTCGCTCTGCACCAGGGCCGCCTGGGTAACGACCGGGTAGAGCGCCGCCAGGCCTGGCACGGCCGTGCTCAACTGGCCGAGGTACGGCGCTGGGTGGGGGATGGGGCGCACCTTGAGGTCGGCTTCGGGCAGGTAGGTGCCAATCTGCAGGTCGCCACCCAGGGCGGTAAGTTGCCGTTGCAGGGCAGCTTCGAAACCGGCCACGATGCTCGTACTCACCAGCAGTACAGCAACGGCCAGGGCTACGCTGCCGGTAGCCAGGGTAGCCCCCAGGCGGCTCAGGCGCCGGGCACGACTGCTGCCCAGCCGACGGGCAACATCCCAGAGCAGGGGCAGGGGCAAACGCATGGGCAACGAAAGTAACGGGCGGCGTAGTTTTGGCAGGTGTTGGCCTCAGAACTCACCGCGCTGCACGCCCGGGTGCGCCACCTGGAAATCCGGGTGCGCCGTCGGGTGGCCAGTACGTTTGCGGGGGCGTACCGCTCGGTGTTCAAGGGCGCGGGGCTCGAGTTCGACGAAGTGCGGCAGTATAGCTACGGCGACGACATCCGGCTGATTGACTGGAACGTCACGGCCCGCAACACCCACGACGTGTACGTCAAGGTCTTCCGCGAAGAGCGCCAGCTTTCGGTCTGGGTCCTGCTCGATGTATCGGCCAGCCAGCAGTTTGGCGTAGGGGCCGCGCGCAAAGCCCGTGCGGCCACCGACCTGACGGCCCTGATTGGCCTGAGTGCTCAGGCGAATGGCGACCGCTTTGGCCTCATCGCCTTTTCAGATGCCATCGAGTGGGTGAGCCGGCCCAGCCAGAACCGCAAACACCTGCTCGCTGCCCTGGCCCGGCTCCTGAGTCAGCCCTTTCGCTCGAAACAGACGTCCTTGAAAACGGCTCTTGAGTTTGCCCGCCGGGTGCAGCGGCGCCGCAGTGTGGTGTTCATTATCTCCGATTTTCTCGACCAGGGCTACCAGCGGGCGCTCATCCAGCTGGCGCGCAAGCACGAGGTGAACTGTATCCGGCTGTACCACCCCGACGAGACACGCATTGGGCGCTTGGGTATGGTGCCGATCGAGGCCCTCGAATCGGGCCAGACCCACTGGCTGGCCTCGGGGCGCCTGGGCCTAGGGCCCGCCTTGGCCCAGGGCTTTGCCCAGCACGGCGAGCGCCTGGCCCAGCTCTGTACCCGCTACGGGATGCACTACCTGGCCCTGGATACCACCCAGGACCCCGTGCTGGGCCTGGAGCAGGATTTCTTGAAACGCAAACGGATGCGCTATGGCTAGAGTACTCCTAGGGCTACTCTGGGCCCTGCCCGCTGCCGGGCTCTGGGCCCGCCCGCCCGATACCCTGACCGTAGCCCAGGCCCAGGCGCGGGGCATCGCGGCGCGGGTGCACTGGTCGCAGGCCAAGATCGACCTAGGGCGTGCCACGGTGGCGTACCTCGCAGTCGACTACCCTAGCGGCTATACCCTGCGCTGGCCCGATACCCTGACCGGCTACCCTGGTTTTGAATGGGTGCGCCAGCAGGCCGATTCGCGCCAGGCGGGGCCTCAGCGCCACGACAGCCTGCGGGTGTGGCTGCGCACCTGGGAAGTCACCCCCGTGCAGCGCCTGGCCCCCGTGCTGGTGCTGGCCCGCGCCGATTCGCAGTTCGTACTCATCGCTACCCCCGACAGCGTAGCCTTTGCCAGCCGCGTACCCGACTACCGGCCCACCCTGCCCCTGCTACCCGACTATGCGCTGCTACCTATTACCCGGCCCGTTGACTGGGCCCGTGTGGCGTTGCTGGGGGGCGGTGTACTGGTGGTGCTTTCGCTTGCGGCCTGGGCCAGTTACCGGCCCGTGCGGCGCTGGTGGCAGCGGCGGGTGCTTCGGCGGCGGTACCAGGCGCTGGTGGCGCGGGTGCAGGCAGCCCATACATACGCCGAGACCGAGCCCCTGGCCGCACTGAGCACCATCAACCGGTTGTGGAAGGTCTGGGTCGACGAAACCTGGGGCTTGGCCCTACCCACCCGCACCGCCCGCGAAATGAGCAGCCTGCTCTCCGATCGCGCCGACCTCTCACCCGACGAGCGCCGCCTACTCTACGACTGGGTGCGCACCGAAGAAAGCCTCAACTACGCCCGCGAGCCACTACCCCCAGCCTGGTGGGCGGGGGCCTACAACGGGCTCCTGCAGTTTCTAGAAAGCCGCCTCGCGGCCCAACTTGCCGCCATCCGATAAGCTATGCCCATTGCCGGAGGCCTCTACCTGGCCCAGCCCTGGTGGTTGGTGTTGCTCGTGGTGCCGGTGGGCTACCTGGCGGGCTACCTGCTGCTGCTGCCGGGCCGCCGGCTGCGGCTGCAACTGAGCTACAACCCCGCTACGCTCGTACGCCAACCCCGTGGGCTTGCCTGGCTACGCTACCTGCCGCCGCTGTTGGTCACCGCTACGCTGGTGTGTTGGGTTGTGGCATTGGCCCGGCCCCAGCGGCAGATGCCGCCCGAGCGTACCCAGCAGCAGGGTATAGACATCCTGCTGCTGCTCGATGTCTCGCAGTCCATGCAAACGGCCGACCTGCCGCCCAACCGCCTGGCCGTCGCCAAGCGTGAAGCGACGGCTTTCATTGAAGGCCGCCAGTACGACCGCATTGGCCTTGTACTCTTTGCGCAGGAGGCGTTTTCGTATGCGCCGCTCACCCTCGATTACGCCTACCTCAAGCGTGCCATCGCCGAGGTGAACGACCTTATTCTGGGCAAAAACGGCACTGCCATCGGCGATGCCATTGGGGTGGGCATCAACCGGCTGCAGGCCAGCCCCAGCCCCAGCCAGGTCATGATCCTCATCACCGACGGGGCCAACCGGGGCGGGCAGCTCGACCCCCGTTCGGCCGCCGGGCTGGCCGCCGCCAGCCGCATTCGCATTTACACCATTGGGGTGGGGCACGACACCTATACATACACCGATGCCGCCGGGCGCCCCCAAGTAGCTACGCCCGACCTGGACGAGCCCACGCTGCGCGAAATCGCGCGCCGCACGGGCGGGCAATTCTACCGAAGCACCGACGGTACGAGCCTGAACTCGATCTTCCGCCAGATTTCACTCCTCGAGCGTACCCCCTCTACGGCCACCCTGCCCCCCGTGGCCGAGGACGTGTACGCGCCCTTCGTGCTGGCCGGCCTATTGGCCGCGACGCTCTACCTGGGGCTGGTGGCCCTGGGCCTGGCCAATTTGATTGAGGAGTAGGGCTACTTCCCGTATGCCTTGAGCCCGGCCTCGAGGTACGTGGCGTAGGCTACGGGGTCGAGTTCGTAGGCGATGGGCGGCACCTTCACGTTGCGCTCGGCGTCCATGAGCACGTAGTAGGGCTGGGCGTTGGTGTTGAAGGCCTTGCCCTGGAAGTAGAGCCACTGGTCGCCGACGGTGCGCAGTTTGTTGCCCTCGGGTGTGAGGAGGGTCTTGTCCAGCGGTGTGCTGTCGTCTACGTAGAGCGAGACCATGACATACTCCTCGGTGAGCAGTTGCCGTACGCGGGGGTCGGGCCAGACGTTGCTTTCCACCTGGCGGCAGTTCACGCAGCTATGGCCGGTAAAGTCTACGAACACCGGTTTGTTTACGGTTTTGGCGTAGGCCAGGCCCTCGTCGAGGTCGTAGAAGACGCAGTAGCCGGGTGGCGTGTGCTCGCCGAGTACGCTTACGTACTTACGGTTGGCGGGCAGGTCGCAAGCGGCCTTCTGGCCCTGCACCACCACACCAATGTCGGGGTTGACCGGCGGCAGGAAGCCCGAGAGGAACTTGAGTGGCGCGCCCCAGAGCCCCGGTATCATGTACACCACGAACCACAGCACGCCGATGGCCAGCAGCAGGCGTGGGATAGGCAGCCGCTCGACTTTCTGGAAGTCGTGGGGCAGTTGCAGCTTGCCCAAGAGGTACATGGCCAAGAGCAGGCCCAGCACGATCCAGCCCCCGAGGTAGATTTCGCGGTCTAGGATACCCCAGTGCAGCACCAGGTCGGCGTTCGAGAGGAATTTCAGGGCCAGGGCCAGCTCCAAGAAGCCCAGCACCACCTTCACGCTGTTCATCCAGCCACCGCTTTTGGGCAGGTTCTGCAGCCACCCCGGGAAGAGCGCCAAGAGCCCGAAGGGGATGGCAAACGCCAACGAAAAGCCCAGCATGCCCAGCGCCGGGCCAAAAAACTGCCCCCGTGCGGCATCAATGAGCACCGTACCCACCAACGGCCCAGTGCACGAGAACGACACGATGACCAGGGTAAAGGCCATGAAAAGAATAGGGAGGATGCCCCGCTTGGCCTCGCCGGTTTCGGTGCGCGTGCGGCGGTCGAAAAAGTTGGCCCAGCTGCTGGGCAGGGTGATCTCGAACCAGCCCAAGAACGAGAGCCCGAACAAGGCGATGATGACAAAGAACACCAGGTTGACCCAGGGGTTCGAGCTAAAGCGGTACAGCGTCTCGGCCCCGAAAATGGCCGTCAGCGCCAGGCCAATGACCACGTAAATGATAATGATGCTCAGGGCATAGATGAGCGCATTGCGCCGCCCGGCCGCCTTGCTCGAGGCCTGTTTGGTGAAAATGCTCACCGTGAGCGGTATCATGGGGTACACGCAGGGCGTGAGCAGTGCCACCAAGCCAAACAGGAAAGCGGCCAGGAAGCTGCCCCAGGCCCCCCTGCGCGCCTGGGCGGCAACGTCAGTGTAGGCCAGGTTGACGGCAAAGGGGTCGGTGGGGGCCGGGGTTACGGCTGGCGTCTGGGCAGCGGCGGTGCTGTCGGCAGTCGGCTCGGCAGCCGAGGGTTTATCCAGCGGCACGGCGTCGGTTTTCCCCGCTGGGGCCTGCTTTGTGCTGGGGGTAGGGGTCAGGGCTGGGCCGGTGGCGGTGAGGGGCAGCTCAAGCTCGTACTTGTCCAGGATGCAGGCCTCGGCTTTGCAGTACTGGTAGCTCAGGTAGCCCACCAGCCGGGCGCTAGGGGCCGTGATGCGAATTTTCTGAACGAAGGTGGCGCTCTTCTCGAAGTACCGCACGTCGGTCTCGAAGATGTCGTCGAACTTGGTTTTGGGGGCCTTGCCGTCTGCGAGTTTGCCCACCAGCTCAATGCCCGTTGCCTCGGCGTCGAGCTTGAACTCGGTGGGCAGGTTGCCCCCGCCTTCGGGGGGGACAGCGCTGTAGATGTAGTACTCGGGCTGGATGGTGGCCTTGAACGTGACCGTGACCTCCTGCCCCACGGTGTAGGGGCCCTCGGGGCTCAGGGTGTGGGTCACTTTGACGGCCTTGATCAGCTGGCCGTGCCCCAGTAGCGGGGCAAGGCCCAGGCACAGGGCTACCAGTAGGGTTGAAAGACGCTGCATGGGGCAGGGGTTAAACTTGACTGGGGGTGAGGTTTAGGTAGGGTTCGGGGCCCTGGTAGGTTTGCATCCGCCCCAGGAGCGTGGGCAGGTCGGGGGCTGCGACCACGATGTCGCGGTACTGCTGCGCCTGGAAGCCGTAGGTGACCATGCGGTCGAAGTACTCAAGCAGCGGGTCGTAGTACCCCAAGAGGTTGAGCAGGCCCACGGGCTTGCGGTGCAGGCCCAGCTGGGCCCAGGTGAAGATCTCGCAGAGCTCTTCCAGGGTACCGATGCCGCCGGGCAGGGTGAGGAAGGCGTCGGCGCGTTCGCTCATTTTCTGCTTGCGTAAGTGCATGCTGGGCACGACTTCAAGCTCGGTGAGGCGCTTGTGGCTGCGCTCGCGGGCATCGAGGAAGTCGGGCTGTACGCCGTAGACCTTCAGGCCTGCGGCCAGTGCGCTGTCGGCTACGCGGCCCATGAGGCCGGTCGAGCCTCCGCCGTACACCACCCATTCTACGCCAATGGCTTTGAGGGCGGGGCCCAGGCCGTCGGCGGCTGCTTGAAAGGCGGGCTCGGTGCCGTTACTGGAGCCGCAGAAAACGCACACGGAACGTAGCGTCTGGAGTTTCGGTCGATCGTTCATCGGCCGCAAAACTAGTTCCGGGGCAAGGGTGTTCATTGCGTGTTGTAACAGCAAACCAACGGCGTGCGTCGCAATCGGCCTCCGGGTGGTCTGTTAATTCCTACCTAACCCACGCCCCGTACCTTTCGCCATGCTGCCTGCCGAACGCCGCCTGTTGGCCCTCTTGGCCCTGGTACAGTTCAACCACATCCTCGACTTTGTAATCATCATGCCACTGGGCCCCACGCTCATGGCTACGTTTCACCTCTCGCCCGAGGGCTTTTCATACATCGTGTCGTCGTACACCCTGGCGGCGGGCATCATGGGCTTTTTGGGGGCGTTTTGGCTCGATCGGTTCGACCGTAAGTGGGCGCTGGTGGTGCTCTTTAGTGGCTTTGTGCTGGGCACAGCGGCCATGGCCCTGGCCCCAAGCTACGAGGTGCTGCTGGCCGCACGGCTGCTCACGGGGGCCTTTGGGGGCCTCTTGGGGGCGCTCACCTTTACTATTGTGGGCGATGCTGTGCCGCTGGAGCGGCGGGCGCAGGCTATGGGCATCCTCACGGCGGCGTTTTCGGTGGCCAGTGTGGTGGGCATCCCCAGCGGCATCTGGCTGGCGAACCACTTTGGCTGGAACAGCACCTTCGTTGCCATTGCGCTGAGCTCGGCGCTGGTGCTACCCCTCATTTTGGCGTGGATGCCCGGTATGCGCGGGCACATCGTGAGCAAAACGGCCCGGCCCCGACCGCTCGAGATCCTGAGCGCCGTGGGCCAGAACCCTGCCCAGCGCAGCGGCTTGCTGCTGATGGCTCTCTTGATGGTGGGCCAGTTCGGTATCATCACCCTCATGAACCCCTACCTGGTGCGCAACGTCGGGTTTCGGGAGGAGCAGCTGCCGCTGGTGTACATCGTGGGTGGGGTGCTAACGGTTTTCAGTGGGCCGGGCATTGGCCGCCTGGCCGACCGCTACGGCCACCGGCGGATGTTCCGCGTCGTGGCCTTACTCAGCCTGGTGCCCTTGCTGGCCGTAACCCACTTGCCCCGGGTGGGGCTGGCGGTGGGCCTGGTCGCCATGGGGGCTTTTTTTGTGCTCGTAAGCGGTCGGCTCATTGTGGCCATGACACTCATTACCTCGACGGCCGTGCCTGCCCGGCGGGCGGGGCTCATGAGCCTCGCGACGATGACGCAGCACTTGTTCGTAAGCCTGGGCTCGCTGCTGGGGGGCTACATCGTTACCCAAACCACGCCCACCAGCCCACTGGAGCACTTTGGCTGGGTGGGCTACCTGGCGGCGGGTACCACACTGGCAGCCCTGGTAGTAGTGGGTAGGGTGATACCGGCGCAACCTACGGCGGTGCATTCGGCGGTGGCGGTGCCGGCCATGTCGCCCGCCGGTACAGGGGTACTACCCTGCGACCCTGCCCTAGACCCCGACTGCGCCCCCGACGGTACCCCCCAGGTAGCGCTCGCTACCCCGCGGCCCTAGGTCGTTGTGCGGTACTTGAGCCCAAAGAGTGGCCGCAGCAGCGGCACCGAGCGCACGGCCAGGTACCCCAGCACACCGCCTGCAAACGTGGCCGCCAGCACTACGCCAAACTTGACCAGCCAATACCACCCCAGCGGCAGCACCCAGAAACAGGCTGCCACCGTGGCCGTCTGGTGGAAAATGTATATTGGGTACACGGCAGTAGTGACCCTACCCAGCCATGCCGGGCGGTGCGTGAGCCCGTGCCGCGCCCACGCCACCAGGGCCAGGATGGCAAACCACACCGTAGCGTACCGCACGATGCTGTAGATTAGGCCCAACAGGGTGGGCCCCAGGTGGGTGCGGGGTATCCACACGGCATACAGCACCGCGTAGCAGCCCAGCGTGAGGAGAAGTAAAAGCCTGCGGCGCTCGGTTACCAGCCCCAGCACAGCTGGGCTGCGGTAGCTGATGTAGCCTGCGAGGAAGTAGAGCAAAAACTGGGCATGGTTGCCCCAGTCGCGGGTGAAGTTGTGGGTGCTGGGGTAGTACAGGTAGAGGTAGCCGGGCACCAGCACCCCGAGTACCCCAACCGCCACCAGGAACAGCCGCGCCTGCCCACGGCTCAGGCGCTCGGCCCAAGTGCCCAGGGGCTTTGCCAAGGGCGCAAGTAGCAGGCTGTAGGCCAGCACATAGGCTAGGTACCACAGGTGGTGCCAGCTCAGGTTGCCCTCAGAGTAGGTGCCGGTGGTGAAGGTGGTGGGCCAGAAGGCCCAGAAACTGCCCGTGAACTGCCCTTTGTACACCCGCTCGAGGTAGATCTGCAGCGGCACGATGAAGAGGACCATGCCTGCCACGAGTGGTAGCCCTATCCGCAGCATGCGTTCGCCGACGAAGGCCCCCGGGGTGCGTTTGCGTAGGCTACTGCCGACCACGGCGCCAGAAATGAAAAAGAGCAGTGGTAGCCGCCACCGGTTAACCAGGAGCATGAACAGCTCGAGGGTGCGGCTGCTGGTGGGGTTTTCCAGGTGGTAGCCCCAGCTGGTGAAGGGCATGCCGGCGTGGTAGCCAATGAGGAGGGCAAAGGCCCCTACCCGTAGCCAGTCGAGTTCGGGGTAGCGGGGGGTGGGCAAGGGCATTAGCCAATAGACCCCGGTGGTGGGCTTGGGGTTGCTTAGCCGAGAAGGCTGGCCAGCACAGCCCGCCCATCGTCGGTGCCCAATAGGGGGTCGGCGCTGCGGTCAGGGTGGGGCATGAGCCCAAAGACGTTCCGGCCTTCATTCATCACCCCGGCGATGTGGTTGAGCGAACCGTTGGGGTTGTACGCGTCGCTCACCGTGCCGTCGGGGCCGCAGTACCGGAAGAGCACCTGGTCGTTGTCTTCCAGGGCCTTGAGCACTTCGGCGGGGGCGTAGTAGCGGCCCTCGCCGTGCGAAATGGGGCAGCGGTAGGGCTTGTCGTCCAGCCCACGGGTAAGGGCGCTGTTCCGGGTCGCGGGGCGGATGTACTGCTCGGCGCAGACGTGCAGCCGACCGGCGTTGCGCAAGAGGGCACCCGGCAAGAGGCCAGCTTCGCAGAGGATCTGAAAGCCATTGCAAATGCCCAGTACATACCCGCCGCGGGCGGCGTGGTCGGCTACGCTTTGCATGGCCGGGGCAAACCGGGCAATGGCCCCCGAGCGCAGGTAGTCGCCGTAGGAGAACCCGCCGGGCACCACCACACAGTCTACCCCCCGCAGGTCGGGGTCTTTGTGCCACAGGGCGGTAACGGGCTGCTGCAAGAGGCTGCCCAGCACATAGCGCACGTCGGCATCGCAGTTCGAGCCCGGGAACGTGATCACACCAAAGGTCATGGGCCAAAGGTACAGCACCCCGGTGGGCCAATACCAAGCCGGATGGGCCGTCGTTGAGTGTGGGTGAAGCGCACGACTGTACTACTGGCCTGCCTGCTGGCCCTGCTGGGTGGGGCTCTAGCCCAGACCCAGGCCCAGCCCCAAACTGCCACCGCCGATAGCTTGCACCAGCGGGGCCTGGCGCTTTTTGAGGCAGGCGCTTACCCCGAAGCCCTCGATGCCTGGAACCTGGCCATCGCCCAGGCGCCACGGGCGGTGTACTTCTACCAGCGGGGGCTGTGCTTTGCCGAGCTGGGCAACGTAGAGGCCAGCCTTTTGGCGCTCAAGACCGCCGTGGGGCTCGATAGCAGCCTGTACAAGGCCCACCGCGCCCTGGCGGAGCTCTACTGGCTCAAGACCGACCTCTTGGCGTGCCTCGAGGCCGTAAACCGTGCCCTGGCAGTGGTCGCCAATGACCCCGAGTCGCTCTTCATCCGGGGGCGGCTGCACCTGGTGTACCAGCGCTACCCGGCGGCGGCCGCCGATTTCACGGCCTACCTGGACCAGCGGCCTACCGACCCCGAAGGCCGCTACATGCGCGGAAAGGCCTATCGGGGCAACGCCCAATACACCGAGGCCATCGTAGACTACCAAGCTGCCTTGGCCGAGCTGCCCGACTGGCCCGATGCCCTGAACGACCTGGGCCTGGTGCTAACCGAGACCAACCGGCCCGCCGAAGCCATCCCCTACCTCGAGCGGGCCACGGCCCTCGACCCCAACAGCGCTACGGCCCACTTCAACCTGGGTATTGCCCTTGAGCAGGTGAATCGGCTCGACGAGGCCTGTGTGGCCTGGCGCAAGGCCCACGACCTGGGCGACGCCGATGCCTTCCGGTTCGTGCGGCGGTACTGCCGCTAACAAATCGTTCGGCTGCCCAGGCGCGGGGGTGGGGTAGGGGCGGCGCTACCTTCGTGTGCCGAATGCCGATGGTGTAACTTCCGTTCCGCGCTCGCGCTACTTCAACCCCCCTGTCATGGCCAAAACGAACCCTACTACCCCAAAATCGACTACCCAACCGGCAGCCCCCAAGACCATTGCTATTACCCCGCGCACGCAGCGGGCGGGCACCAAGGGCCTCGACGTGGCCCTGCAGGGCGGCGGGGCCCACGGCGCGTTTACCTGGGGTGTGCTCGATTACTTTCTAGAGCAGGAGAAAGACATCCACCTCGATGGCATCTGTGGCACGAGTGCCGGGGCCATGAATTCTGTCATCATGGCCTACGGCCTGATGCAGGGGGGCAATGAGCGGGCACGCGAGCTCTTGACCGAGTTCTGGTCGCGCATTTCGAAGACCGGCGACCAGTTCCCGATGTTCAAGCCCACCCCGATGGACAAGCTCTTCGGCAACGGCAACCTGGACTACTCGCCCTTCTACAAGTGGATGGAGATGATGATGCAGTTCAGCAGCCCCTACCACTGGAACCCCTTCGACATCAACCCCCTGCGAGACTTGCTGCTCGACATGGTCGACTTCGACACGCTGCGTTCGTGCAAGCAAACCCAGCTCTTCGTCTGCGCAACCAACGTGCTCAAGGGCCGCCTGAGGGTGTTTTCGCTTAAAGACCTCACCGTAGATGCTGTCCTGGCCTCGGCGTGCCTGCCCTTCATCTACAAAGCCATTGTTATTGATGGCGAGCCCTACTGGGACGGCGGTTACATGGGCAACCCGCCCCTCTTCCCGCTCATTGACAACACCCCGACGGGCGACATCCTGATCGTGCAGATCAACCCCATCAACATCGACGAGACCCCGACCGAGGCGGCCGATATCCACGACCGGATCAACGAAATCTCGTTCAACTCGTCGCTCATGCTCGAGCTGCGCAAGGTGCGCTTCATTGACAAGCTGCAGAACCTGGGCGTTGACCTGAGCCCGGCGGGCCACTTCAAGCGCATTCGGCTGCACCTGATTAACCCCGGGCCCACCATCGCGAAGCTGAACATCTCCTCGAAGCTGAACACCGATTGGGACTTCCTGACCCACCTGCGCGACACCGGGCGGGCCCACGCCAAAGACTGGCTCGATAAGAACTACGACTTCATTGGCGTGAAACCCACCTGCGACGTCGACGCCGACTACCTCAGGTAACACATCCGCCCGCGGGGTAGGTGGTGCGGGTGTGCTTTTTGCTAGTTTTGCGCACCCAAAAAATTGAACCTTACCCGCTGGTAGCATGAGTGAATTGCTCTACATCATCCCCGCCATTTGTCTTCTGGCGCTGGGTTTTACCCTCTGGCAGTCGAACTGGATTGTGAAGCAGCCTGCGGGCGACGACCGGATGCAAAAAATTGCCGGGTACGTGGCCAAAGGTGCCGTATCGTTCCTCAAGGCCGAGTACAAAGTACTGGCCATCTTCTGCGGCCTGGCAGTTATTGCCCTGGCGGTGCTCAACGCCGTAGAAGGCGAGGGCAACTACCTCATCATCCTGTCCTTCCTCACCGGGGCCATTCTCTCGGCATCGGCCGGGTACCGGGGCATGCGCATCGCCACCAAGGCGAACGTGCGTACCGCCGAAGCGGCCAAAACCAGCCTGGCCCGCGCCCTGGACATCTCGTTTGCCGGTGGCACCGTGATGGGCATCAGCGTGGCCGCACTGGGCATCCTGGGCCTGAGCGTACTGTTCCTGGTGTACCTCTCGCTCTACGGCGACCCCGCCAATGGCGGCATCGCCCGGGTACTGCACGTGCTGGCGGGCTTCTCGCTGGGCGCTGAGAGCATTGCGCTGTTCGCCCGTGTGGGGGGCGGCATCTTTACCAAGGCCGCTGATGTAGGCGCCGACCTGGTGGGCAAAGTCGAGGCCGGTATCCCCGAAGACGACCCCCGCAACCCCGCCGTAATTGCCGACAACGTGGGCGACAACGTGGGTGATGTGGCCGGTATGGGCGCCGACCTCTTTGGCTCGTACGTAGCCACCGTAATTGCCGCCATGGTGCTCGGCGCGGGCCTGAGCACCGACACCACGGGGGTGTTTGGCGGTCTAGAAGGTGTAGTACTGCCGCTGTTTTTGGCGGCTCTGGGCCTGGTGTTCTCCATCGCCGGGTCGTTTTTGGTCAAAATCAAAGAGAACGGGCGCGTGCAGCGGGCCCTCAATACCGGCAACATCGGCTCGATTGTGCTGACGGCCATCGCAAGCTATTTTCTCATTACGGCCCTATTGCCTTCGCGGTTTGAGCAGGGCGGGCACGTGTACGGGCCCTTGCAGGTGTTCGGCGCGGTGGTGGTGGGCCTGGCCGTAGGCGCGCTCGTGAGCCTGATTACCGAGTACTACACCTCGATGAACCGCGGCCCTGTAAAACGCATCGTGAGCCAGAGCACCACCACGGCCACCAACATCCTGGGTGGCCTAAGCACGGGCATGATCAGCACCGCAGCGCCGGTGTTTGTGCTGGCGGTGGGCATCATTGCTTCGTTTGCGCTGGCGGGCCTGTACGGCGTAGCCATTGCCGCTGCGGGTATGATGGCTACTACCGGTATGCAACTGGCCATTGACGCCTTTGGCCCGATTGCCGACAACGCGGGCGGTATCGCAGAAATGAGCGGCCTGCCCAAAGAAGTACGCGAACGCACCGACGTGCTCGATGCCGTGGGCAATACCACGGCAGCCGTGGGCAAGGGTTTTGCCATTGCCTCGGCGGCGCTGACCTCGCTGGCGCTCTTTGCCGCGTTTATGGAAAGCGCAGGCCTGGTGCAGATCGATATCTCGAACGCGAAGGTGTTGGCGGGCCTACTCATCGGGGCCATGATCCCGTTCCTGTTCTCGGCGCTGGCCATTGCGGCCGTGGGCCGGGCCGCGAACGCGATGGTGGAAGAGGTGCGCCGCCAGTTCAAGACCATCAAAGGCCTGTTGGAAGGCAAGCCGGGCGTTGAACCCGACTACGATACCTGCATCCAGATTTCGACCCGTGCGGCCATCCGGGGCATGATTGTGCCCGGGGCCATTGCCATTGTCATCCCTGTGGTGGTGGGCTTTACCCCCGGCCTGGGCGCCGAGGTGCTCGGCGGCCTGCTGGCGGGCGTAACGGTTTCGGGTGTGCTGATGGCCATCTTCCAGAGCAACGCCGGTGGCGCGTGGGACAATGCCAAGAAGTCGTTCGAAAAGGGCGTACAGATTAACGGTCAGACGTACTACAAAGGCTCTGAGCCTCACAAGGCTGCCGTGGTGGGCGATACCGTAGGCGACCCCTTCAAAGACACCAGCGGCCCCTCGATGAACATCCTCATCAAGCTGATGTCGATTGTGGCCGTAACGGTGGCTACGGCTATTGCCAGCGGCGCCTAAAGCAGGGTGCTAGCTAGCGCGCCAGCAGGTAGTCGGCCAGGGCTTGCCAGGTGGTAAAGACCGTAGTGGGCGCATGTTGCGGCGTGCCCTGGAGTAGGTCTGCATTGTGGCTCTGCGGGTCGTGGATGGTCAGGCTGTGGCAGCCCAGGTTTTGGGCCAACCGGGCATCGGTCTGGCGGTCGCCTACCACGTAGCTGTGCTGCCAATCCACCGCCGGGTCGCTGAGGTAGCCGGTGAGCATACCGGTGCCGGGTTTGCGGTTGGGGTGGTTGTCTTCGGGCGTGTGGTTGTCGATGAAGATGGCCTCGAAGACGATGCCCTCGCCCGCAAGCAGGTCTACCACAAAGCGTTGGATAGGCCAGAACTGGGCTTCGGGCCAGTGCGGGGTGCCCAGCCTATCCTGGTTGGTAACCATAACGGGGGTGTAGCCTGCGGCCACGAGCCTGCGCAGGGCGCCAATGACCCCGGGCAAGAAGCTCAGTTTCTCGAAGCTATCGATCTGGAAATTGGCCGGTTCGCGGATGAGGGTACCGTCGCGGTCGAGTAGCAGTAGCCGTTTGGACATAGGCCCAAAACTGCACATTCTGCCCGCCTGAACGCACGCCCTAGCGCGTAGAGTAGAAGTAATCGACGGGGTTCACTTTCACCCCGTTCTTGATCACCTCGTAGTGGAGGTGCGGGGCCACCGAATAGCCCGTATTGCCCGAATAGGCGATCACCTGGTCGCGGGCTACCGTATCGCCGACCTGCACCGCTACCCGCGAGAGGTGGGCGTACTTGCTCACGTACCCAAAGCCGTGGTCTATCTCGACCTGAATGCCGTACCCCGATTCGCTTACCCCGGCCCTGACCACAACGCCGGCGCCGGTTGCGTGCACTTTGGTACCACTGGGCACGACAAAATCGAGCCCGGGGTGGAATTGGGGCACACCCGTAAACGGATCGCTGCGGTAGCCAAAGCCGCTCACCAACGGTCCGCCCAGGGTGGGCCGTACCGCAGGGATGTGTTTCAGTTCCGTCGACTTTTTGGCAGCTACCTCCTCGAGTAGCGCAAAGCTGGTCCGTTGCAGCTGCGCCTGGTACCTCAGGCGGTCGACCAGAATGGCCACATCCTGCTGCACGGGCAGCTCGAGCAGGGTATACTCTTCGCTACCCCCACGACCACCCGCCCACGCCGATGGGTCGATGCGATCGAGGCCCAAAATGCTGCGGTAAAAGCCGTTGTCGCGTTGGTGGAGCGCAAAGAGTGAGGACTGCACCTGCTCCAGGTGTGCGCGCTGGGCTTGAAGCGAGGTTAGCAGCTTGGTCTTGCTTTCGGCCACCAGCCGCTCCTCGTAGGTAACGGTTCGTAGTTGGTCTAGGCCTGTGAGGGCACCGGCCAGGAGAAAGCCCGCCAGCGTGGCCCAAAGTAGTTTGCGTACAACCCCCCTGCGCTCCGGCACAACGGGTTCAAACCGAAAACTATCGGGGTTGTATCGGTAGAGACGATGCCGCATACGAAACGGGCAGACCTCTGCCCTGTTCTTTTTGCCCGCACGAAAATACGTCGCCAACGCGTACGGCCAACCCCTGTAACTGCTTCAGGCAGAGGGGGCTGTAGGCCCAAGTACCAGTAACACTGCTAACATTGTTGGCCATTTCTGTTCCTAAGTTACTCAACCTCACGCCGTTAGCTAGTAACTGGTTGAGTGCCAACCCACCCCGCCAGCCAGTAGGCACTTTCTGGGAGGGGCAGATGTGGAAAACTAGTAGTGTAAACTACTAGTTTACACTTAGCATCACGGGCATGAGCAGCATAAGCACGTGCTCGCCCTTGGCCTGTTCGCTGGGCAGGATCACGGCCGCGCGTCCGGGGCTATCGAGCTCAAAGACAACGTCTTCGGTGTCAATGTTGCCCAGGATATCGAGCAGTAGCGATACGTTGAAGCCAATCTCAAGTGGTTCGCCTTCGTAGATGCAGCGCAGCGTTTCGTTGGCGCGGTTGGCAAACTCGGGGTCTTCGCTCTGGACGGCCAACTGGCCGGCCGAAAGCCGGAACCGGCCCAGGTGCGTGCTCTTGTTCGAGTAGATGTCGAGCCGCCGCATCGAGCCCAGGAGCTCACGTTTCGAGATGATGAGCTTGCTGGTGCTGGCTGCGGGGATGACGTTCTCGTAGTCGGGGAAGCGCGCGTCGATAAGGCGGCACGAGAGTTGGGTGTCGCCGAAGTGGAAGAACGCGTGGCTGGGGTTGTACTCGATGCGCAGGGCCTCTTCATCGCTGCCCGCGGCGTTGGCCAGCAGCTTGAGGGCCTTCTGCGGCAGGATGAAGCTGGTTTCTTGGGCCGTCGAGATGTCGAGCCGTCGGTAGCGCACCAGCCGGTGGGCATCGGTGGCTACGAACGTAGCGCCGCCCGACTTGAGGTCGAAGAACATGCCGTTGAGCGCAGGCTTAAGCTCGTCGGTACTGGCGGCGAAGAGCACCTGGTCGATGGCCTTGACCAGCGTCTGGAGTGGCAGTTCGATCCGGGTCGTGCCGTCGGGCTGGGGCAGGCTGGGGAAGTCTTGGCCGTTGGCGCCACTGAGCTCGTACTGCCCGTTTTCGGTGAGCAGGCGCACCGAAAACTGGTCCTCGACCGGCTCGAAGGTGATGGGTTGTTCGGGCAGGGCTTTTACGGTGTCGAGCATCAGTTTGGCCGGTAGGGCAAGGTCGAACGGCGTATCGCCCTGGGGTTCGACGCGGAGCTGGGTCTCGATCGAGCTGTCGAGGTCGGTTGCCGAGAGGTGCAGCCGGTCGCCTACCAAGCGCAGCCGAATGTTTTGGATGATGGGCAGCACGGCCTTGCTGGGCACAATGCCCCCCACAAGGCTCAGGTGGTGTTGCAGTTCGGCAGAAGAAACCAGAAAGCCCATGGCGTTGCGTTGATTCGGGGGGAGGTGTGGGTGGCCCGCCGGGCGGTAAACCCTACCGGCAGGGCGGGCAAAATTACACGCCGGGGGGGATGGCCCCTAGGGCTTGCCCCAGATTTCATGCCCTCAGGCGTGGCAGCCTACCGCCGGGTGCCGTAGCGGCGGCGGCGGCGCCAGGCAATCACCACACCGGCCACGACCACCAGCAGCAGCGGCACGGTAAGGTTCACCACGCGCAGGGTGGTTTCACTGCCCAGCACCTTGGTGCGGTCGAGGGTGCGGAAGCGGACCTCACGGTTGCGAATCTGGGTCAGGGCCTCGTCGCCCACCAGGTAGTCGAGCGCGTTGAGTACCAGCAGTTTGTTGTCGAGCACCAGGCCAGGCCCATCACCTACCACGCGGGAGTGGTTGCCCTCCACCACGGCCCCGTCGGCGATAACTACCTGCCGCCCACGGCCCGCGCTGGTGGCCCTGAAGCTGCCCGCCGGTGGCGTGGGTGCCAGGCTATCGGTAGGTGGCTGGCGGCCCACGAACAGGCTGCTGAAGGTGCCGCTGAGGGCCACGGCCAGTGGCAACTGCCCCCCACCCCGCAGCTCGGTGGGGTCGGGTCGGTACCGCAGGGTTTCGTTGAAGTCGATGACAAACGGGGCCCGCTTGGCTACGCTGTAGGGCGAGGTGCGGAAGAGCACCGTCTTTTCAATGCCAGGGCTGGGCAGGGTGTCTAGGGTAGAGGCAAAGCGCAGCAGCACGGCATCGAGCCCACGGGTGACGGGGTGCGGCTCGAACTGCTGCACGAGCGGGAAGTACACCCAGCGCTGCGGCTGGATGCGGTCGCGGCCCTGCACCCGCGCCAAGGCATCTATGTAGCCACACTTCACATCGAGCGCCGCAGTGTAGCTCAGCTTCAGGCCCGACTTGAAGAAGAAATCGTCGAGGTTCAGCTGCCGGGCCTGGGCCAGGGTACTGCCCGTTTCGTTGAGGTCGGCCTCCGAGACCGCCACCTGGTCGAGCAGCCACAACAGGCTGCCCCCCCGCATCAGGTATTGGTCGAGCGTGTACTTCTCGCGCTCGCTGAAGGGCCGGGTGGGCTGGGGCAGCACCAGGGCATCGAGCACAATGGCGCCGGGGATGGCCTCGGGGTAGCCGGGCGGCACCAGTACTGGCCCCCGCCGAAGGTCGATGGCCGCGGGTTGGTACAGGCGCACCAACTCGGCCAGCAGCTCGGGCATCTGGTTGGGGGTCAGGGCACCCGGTACGGCGTACAGACCCACGGTAACGGGCCGGGTGAGGGCCAACCGGCGCAGGCCACTGGTGAGTTTGTACTCGAGTTGGGCCTCGGCGGTGGCCAGGGCTTCGATATCCGATTGGGCGTTGTTGCTGCCTTTGAGTAGGTCTATGTACTGGCTGCGACCCTGGTAGCTCAGGCGCACGAAGGGGTAGCAAACGATGCGCTGCTCTTCGACCTCCGATTTGGTGACCACGGTTTCGCCGGGGTAGAGGCCCAGCGAGTCGAAGGCCGCGCGGGCCTCGGGGTCGTCGGCGGGGTTTTGGCGAACGACTGTGAAGCTAGCCCGGCTGCGGGCGGCGTACTCCTCGAGCAGGGTTAGGGTAGCGACTTGGAGGCGCTGCAGGGTGGGGGGGAAGTCGCCCTCCATGTACAGCGTGGCCGTGACGGGTGCCTGCAGGCTATCGAGCGTAGCGCGCGTAACGTCGGTGATGCTGAAGCGGCGGTCCTGCGTCAGGTCCCACCGAACGAAGAACCGTTGGAGCAGGAGGTTGAGTAGCACCAGCCCGAGCCCCAGGGCCAAGAGCCCAAACCGCGCCCAAACGTTACGCATGGCGGCTCTGCAGCGAACGGCCCGCCGCTGCCAGGAAAAAGACCGTTAGGCTGATGAAGTACAGCAGGTCGCGCGAGTCTACCACGCCCCTCGAAATGCTCTCGTAGTGGGCCAGCAGCCCCAGGCTACTCAGCCAGGCCGAATGTGCCAGCAGGCTGGGGATGAGCGCCAGGTAGGCAAACCCCTGGTACAAGAAAAAGCACACGAAGGCGCCCACCAGAAAGGCCACAATCTGGTTCTGCGAGAGCGTTGAGCTCCAGAGCCCGACCGCTGCGAAGGTCATCCCTATCAGCACCAACCCGATGTACGCCCCCCAGGTGGCCCCTTGGTCCAGGTTGCCGGTGGGGGCACCCAACTGGTACACCGTGGCGTAGTAGAGCAGCGTGGGCAACAGCGAAACCACCACCAGCGCTACCGTAGCGGCAAACTTGCCCAGCAGCAGGTGCGTGCGCAGCAGGGGTTTAGAGAGCAGGAGTTCGTACGTGCCCTGGCGCAGCTCTTCTGAAATGGCCCGCATGGTAAGTGCCGGTACCAGGAACAGAAACAGCCACGGGGTAAAAAAGAACAGCGCATCGAGCTGGGCCAGCCCACTTTCAAGCACGTTGCCCGGAAAGACCCAGAAGAACAGGCCGTTAACCGCCAAGAACACCGCCAACACAACATAGGCGATGAGCGAATTGAAGAAGCTGCCGACTTCGCGCCGGGCGACAGCCCCGATGGGCTGCAGGTGAGCAAAGAGTGTGCGCACGGGGCTGCAAAACTAGCGGCCAGGGCTTACCCTGGCACCACGGTACCCAACTGGCCGTGCACTTCGCGGTACAGTTGCTCAAGCACCTTGTGGCGCTTCAAGAGGCGGGTAAGCTCCTCGGGGGCTTCGGGCGGGGCATTTTTGATGGCCTCTAGGCTTTCGCGGTAGAGTTGCTTCACGCGCCGGGTTTTGTAAAAGCCCAGGGCCTGGTCGGCCACAGACTGTAGGTCGGCGTCTTTGTCGGGGGTATCTACATGCCGTTTGGCCCAGTTTTCAGAGAGGTTGTAGGGCTCGGCCAAGAGCTCGGCGACCACCAGCGCCGCCGGGGTGCCGGGCTGTGCCAGCTGCTCGGCCAGGGGCAGGGGCTGCCCGGCCAGGTGGTAGCCGAAAATGCGTTCGCGTAGGCTTTCGAGGACCGGGTGGTCGAAGGTCACACCCGTGAGCGCCTGGTGCAGGTAGGCCACCAGCGGTTGCTGCTGGGCCTGGGGCACCAGGGGGTCTACGGGCCGGTCGTAGTGCAGGAGCAGCAGCCGGATGAGCTCGCGCTCTTGGGTGTACCCCGCGGCATGCGAGGTATCGAGCGGCGTGGGGGCGTGGGGGTCGGGTGGCGGGGGTGGGTCGCCCTCGGGCCCCTCGCCGGTGGTCTGTTCTACCACGCTGCGGCGCTGGGCCTGGGTGGTGCGCTGGTAGTGCTGGCTACTCAGCTGGTTGACCAGCGGTAGCAAGAGCGCTTCGTCTACCCCCAGCAGGCCCGCGGCGTGGCGTAGGTACACTTGGCGGGCGAGGGGGTCGGGCAGTTTGGCCAGCACCTCGGCGACGCGGTGGGCGAGGCGGGTTTGGCGCTCGGGGGGGCTTTCGTGGGCCGGTGCCGGGGTGTACTGGAGCACGTACTGCACGGGGTCGAGCCCCTCAGCGTCGAGGTGCTGCCGAAAAGCGGCCCCGCCGTGGGCTTTGACGAAGCTATCGGGGTCGGCATCGCCCGCCAGGTGCAGGGCTTTCACGGCAAACCCGGCCGCCAGGGCCAGTTCAATGGCCCGGAACGTGGCCGCGGTGCCCGGGGCGTCGCCGTCGTACACCACAATGAGCCGCTGGCAATAGCGCCCCAGCAGCTTGAGCTGGCCCTCGGTCAGCGCCGTACCGCTACTGGCCACCACGTGGTGTACCCCGGCCTGGTAGAGGCTGATGAGGTCGGTGTAGCCCTCGACCAGAATGGCGACACCCTCGCTCCGGATAGCCTGTTTGGCCAGGTGCAGCCCATAAAGCAGTTGGCTCTTGGCGTAGAGCAGGCTCTCGGGGCTATTGACGTACTTGGCGGCCTTGGCGTCGGATTTCAGGATGCGGCCTGCGAAGCCCACGGCGCGCCCCTGGGGGTCGTAGATCGGGAAGATGACCCGGCCCCGGAAGCGGTCGTACCTAGCGCCGGTGTCTTCCTTCGTTACCGCCAGACCGAGTTCGGTAAGGTACTCGGGGTTGAACTGGGCCTTTTCGGCGGCGCTTACCAGGGCATCCCACCCCTCGGGGCTGTAGCCCAGCCCAAAGGCGCGGATGGTCTCGGGGTTGAAGCCACGCTCACGGAAGTAGCTCAGCCCGATGGTTTTACCGGCATCGGTGCCGTGCAGCTGCTCCTGGAACCACCGCTCGGCCCAACTGCACAGGGCCTGGAGGCTGGCCCGCCGGTCGGGCCCCTCGGTGCCCCCGGCTTCGAGCTCGACCTCGATGCCATACTTCTTGGCCAGGTGAAGTAGGGCCTCTACGTAGGTGTAGCCCTCAATTTCCATCAGGAACGTCACCACGCCCCCGCCTTTGCCCGAGGAGAAGTCCTTGAAAATCTGCTTGGCCGGCGAGACCGAGAACGACGGCGTCTTTTCGGTGCGGAAGGGCGAGAGGGCCCAATAGTTCTGCCCGCGCTTCTTGAGCTGCAGGTAGTCGCCGAGGACCTCCACAATGTCGGCGGCCCGGTAAATCTCATCAACCTTGGACTGAGGTATGCGCATGGCGGTACCACAAAAAACGGGGTTTTCCACGCGCCAGTACCCCCCCAGCGGCAATGACGTCGATAGGATTGGAAAACCCACCGTCACCCGTAGCGCAGGGGCCCCATACCTTAGGGCTAGGCTAGAAATCTGCACACCACCGTGCCGTACCCGCGCATACCTGCCCACCTCTGGGTGGCGGTGGCTGCCACACTGTTGGTCGGCTGCGAAGCCTTGCGCCCGGCCAACCGCGCCGACAACCAGGTGTACACCCGCCGGGAGTGGGCCGCTCGGCAACAAACCGGTGCCTCTACGGCAGTGCCCACCAACCCACCAACCCACCAACCGGGTAGCACTGCCGACGACCCTGCCCCCGAAACCCCGCCAACCCCCGAGGCTACCGGCACCCCCGACGCGGGCCGAGCCGCCAAAGCCCGAAAAGTCATTGCCACCGCCAAAAGCTACCTGGGTGTGCCCTACGTATACGGCGGCACCACCCGCGCGGGCCTCGACTGCTCGGCGCTTATGCAGCACGCCTACCGTAGTGTAGGCGTGGAGTTGCCGCGCACCTCGCGGGCACAGGGCACCGTAGGTAAGCCTGTGGCCCGTAGCCAAATCTTGCCCGGCGATCTGCTACTCTTCCACGCGAGTACGCCGGGTGTGGTGGGGCACGCAGGGCTGGTGGTCGAGGTAAAAGGCACCGAGATTACCTTTTTGCATGCGGCGGTCAGCGGTGGCGTACGTACCGACGTACTGAGTAACCGCCACTGGAGTGCCCATTACCTTTACGCCCGGCGGTTGTTTTAAGCTGCGTATTCGGGCCCTGGGCCAGGCCGATCGCACACGGGGTAAGCGGCAGGTGAGGGCCAGTAAAGCCTAAAACTTTCAAATCCGAAAGTAAAAGGGCTAGTTGGAGATGCTAGTATCTTCACTTCGGCTTAATTTACCGATAACTCATTTAACCCAACATTCACATGAAGCAGTTCTTTACGCTGTTAGGTGTGGTTTGGACGGTTGCCTGCTGGGCCTTAGCCCCCAGCGGCATCGCAGCTGAGGGTACGGGCAACCGTGCGTGGCTGCAGTCCACCACAATTTCAGGGGCTGTCGCCGACGAAGACGGCAACCCGCTGGTAGGTGCAACTGTGCAAGCCTTCAACACCCAGCAGAACCGGGTGGTAGCTGGCGGTTACACCGATGCCGATGGTCGTTTCTCGATCCAGCTGGCCAGTACGGCCGATGTGGTCATTCGCATCTCGTACGTAGGCTACCGGACCGAAGAAGTAGCCTTGAGTCAAGGGGTTTCTGCCCTGGAAGTCCAGCTGCAACTCGACGCCGCTGGCCTCGACGAGGTACTGGTTGTAGGGTATACCACGGCTTACAAGCGCGACATCACCGGCTCGGTAGCTACGGTGCGTGGGGCTGACATTGAAAATTTGCCAGTGAACACCCTTGAGAATGCACTCCAAGGGCGTATGGCAGGTGTTCAGATCACCCAGGGTTCGGGTAAGCTAGGCCAGGGGATCACGATTCGCGTACGCGGTGCGGCCTCGGTTTCGGCCAGTAGCCAACCCCTGTACGTTATTGATGGGATCATTGTTACGACCGATGGACGCGAGTCGATAACCGGCGAAGCGACAAACCCCATCGCGGAGCTGAACCCCAACGATGTAGAGTCGGTACAGGTGCTCAAAGACGCATCAGCAGCTGCTATTTATGGTTCACGTGCCTCAAATGGTGTTGTAATCATTACCACCAAGCGCGGGAAGGCCGGTAAGACGCAGGCCAACATTGGCTACTTCTATGCCTTCCAGTCACCTGCAGCCAAGAACCGCGAGTTCCTGAACGCCGATGAGTACGTGCAGTTCTTCACTCAAGCCAACGGCGGGGTCGAAGTATTCTCGCGCGATGCTTTCCTCCCTGGGCGTAATTTTGAAACCAACTGGCAGGACGAGGTTCTGCAGAACAGCAATGCCTACCAGGTTGACTTCAACGTATCGGGCGGTACAGATAAAACCCAGGTGTACTTCAGTGCCCAGTACCTAGATCAGGAGGGTATTCTGGTTGGCAATGCCTTTAACCGCATTAGCGCAAGGCTTTCGTTTGACCATAAGGCAAACGATTGGATCAAGTTTGGGATTACTTCGGCGCTGTCGCGTACACGTAACCAACGGGTGCAAGACGACAATGCCTTTTCTTCTCCCATGCAGGCAGTGGCCCTTTCGCCACTCACACCTCGGTTTTTCCCGACGGATGAAGACCCTGCCCTGCGTCAGGCCTACATCGATGCAGGTATCGTTAACCCCAGCGGGCAGATCTACATCGACCCGATTGCTGGCTACTACAACTACTTCAACGAGCTTAGCGACGGGTTCCAGAACGCTTCGGTTATCCGGAATCTGACGACAGCTTACGCTGAGTTTAGCCTCATTCCGTGGCTGACCTATCGTGCAACGATGGGTGCCGATGTGCGCTTCCAGACCGAAGAGATCTGGAAGAGCCGGTATACTCTAGATGGTGCACCTACAACCACGTTCCCGTTGGGCGGTTTGTCGTACAGCAGTTATGACCGTGCCGTGAATATCACGACCAACCACACGGTCAATTTTGCGCGTCAGTTTGGCCAACATACCGTGTCTGCGCTGGTGGGCTTCGAGTACCAGGATTTCCAGGCAACCTTCAACTCGGTTACAGGCGAGAACTTGGGCGATCCTAGTTTCGTATACGTTTCGTCGGCCACCGATTTCACGGGTGGGAGCTCGGGTCCGAGCGATTATTCGTTCGTTTCGTACTTCTCGCAAGCCAACTACAAGTACAAAGACCGCTACCTGCTCACCGTTTCGGCCCGTGTAGACGGTTCCAGCCGTTTTGGTACCAGCTCTCGGTATGGCTTCTTCCCCGCTGCGTCGGTAGGGTGGGTACTATCTGAAGAAGAATTTCTGCAGGGCCTGAGTGCTGTTTCATTCCTGAAACTGCGTGCCAGTTACGGTGTTACTGGGAATGCCGAAATCGGGAACCTTGCCCGCTTTGGTCTGGTAAGCCAGGTGCAGTACCGCGACCAGGCGGCATTTACCCCAGGCTCTATCCAGCCTGATGACTACCAATGGGAGACCAGCACCACGTTTGAGGTGGGCATCGATTGGGGGCTGTTTGATAACCGTATCTCAGGCGTTGTCGCCTGGTACGACCGGCAGACCACCGACCTTCTATTGAGCGTGAATGTGCCCGCCGACTTGACGACAGGTCCGCTCACTACGCTCCGCAACATTGGTTCGCTCCAAAACCGGGGTATTGAGATCGAGATCACCTCGAACAACCTGATTGGGGCCTTCAAGTGGTCAACCACACTCAATTTCGCCAGCAACCGCAACCAGATTCTCGACCTACAGGGCCAGATTCTTACCGCCGGTCGCGATGCGGCTAACCGCGCTATTGAAGGTCAACCCATTGGTTCCTTCTTCCTGCCCCTGTATGCAGGTGTAGATCCTAGCAATGGCGACGCGCTGTTTGTAGCAGGCTACAATGCCGATGGCACCCCTATCCTGACCGATGATTTCTTTGATGCCCCCCGCTTCTTAGCCGGCGACCCGAACCCCGACTTTACCGGTGGGGTGATCAACAACTTTTCGTTCAAGGGCTTCGACCTCTCGGTGTTCTTCCAGTTCAGTTATGGTAACGAGATCTACAACGGTGCTGGCCGGTTTATGACCTCGAACGGATGGTTCGCCGACAACCAGACCCGCGAACAGCTGTCTGAAGCCTGGACTACCCCAGGTCAGATTACCAATGTGCCCCGCTTAGACTGGAACAGCAATAACGGAGCACGGGCTTCTTCGCGGTACATCTACGATGGTTCGTACCTGCGCCTCAAGACCCTCACCTTTGGCTATACCCTGCCGCAACAGGTAGTTGAGCGCCTAAAAGTGCGCAGTATTCGGGTGTACTTCTCGGGCCAAAACCTTCTGACGTTTACCGATTACCCCGGTTGGGACCCCGAAGTGAGCTCCCTAGGCCAGGTGAACATTGGCCAAGGCCAGGACTTTTACACCGCACCTCAGATTCGTTCTGCTGCATTTGGCGTCAACATCGGCCTTTAGCCCTAAACCCAAGACTTTGAACATGAAACCTAGATTCTTTTCAGTACGGGCACTGTCGTTGGTTCTCGTAACGGGCCTAATGGTCGGTTGCGATGAGATGCTCGACGTAACGCCCCCGGATGCCCGTCTGCTGGACGAGGCCTTTTCAACCCCTGATCTGGTCGAAGGCCAGCTAATTGGTGCCTACGCGAACCTTCAAGCAGTTGGCTCGTTTGGTACCAATGCCAAGTTTGCCCCAGACCTGTATGTGTCTTCGGGTTCTGTGCCTGGAGGTGGGATTACAACTAACGATTCCATCGCCATAGCTGGCTATTACTTGGTCTGGAACGGCACGTTCAATTCCTATTCTGAAATGAATGGGCAGGACATGGCGCCCGACAACGCAGATGCGCTGAACAACTGGACGGCCAACTATGCGATTATCAATCGAGCCAACTTAATCCTTGATAACCTTGCAGCCGTGACGGATGCGGCCCAGGCCACGCGTATCTCGGCCGAGGCGCGCTTCCTGCGTGCCGTTGCACACTTCGAACTGGTACGTACCTATGGGCATCCGTATTCGGCACCTGGGGCTAACCCGAGTTCTGACCTTGGGATCATCATTGCAACAGCACCCCCACCAGACGGTACTTCGGGCATCTTTTCGGCGCCCCCGCGTCCTCGTAACGTGGTTGCCGATGTGTATGCACAAGTCATTGCTGACTTGATTTTTGCCCGCGACAACTTGGATGAATACAACGATGCGGGTGGTTTGGAGCAGGCTTTCCGTGCCAACTCACTCACCGCCTCTGCAATGTTGGCCCGTGTGTACCTGTTGCAGGGCGACTATGACGCTGCGGGCGAAGAGGCCCAGAATGTGATCGAAAGTGGTGTCTTCACACTACTAGACGATCCCATCGATGCTTTCTTGACACCCAATAGCGCAGAAGCCATTTGGGAGGTACAGAACAACGCTACTGACAACTCTGGCACCAACAATTCTGGCCTTGCCACTTTTTACAACTCTGCTGGCAATGGTGGTCGTGGCGATGCGCGGGTAAGCTGGTTCTTCCCGAGTGCAGCTGGCTACGAGTCTGGCGACAAGCGACTCTCGACTACCACAGGGGGCTTTTTCTACGTGTCCGGTACGTCTACGTATTGCCAGAAGTGGAACAACCCCCAGAGCAACTACAACATCATCCGCTTAGCTGAGATGTACCTCATCCGTGCCGAGTGCACCTTGCGCGGCTGGGGCGGCTCAACTGCAACGGCCGATGAGGACATCAACGCCATACGTACCCGCGCCAACGCTACGCCAATTACCGGCGCGACCATCAACGATGTCCTGCTCGAGCGCCTACGGGAGCTTTGCTTCGAGGGTGAAGAATTCTACACCATGAAGCGTGTCGGTGGCGACAGCTACCTGCGGCCGGGTGCTCCTGCCAACACCATTGATGGCGTACCCATCATTGACCGTAGGCTGCTGTTCGCTATCCCCTTCCGCGAACTGGAGCTAAACCCTGGCTTGGTACAGAACTAAGCTGCATTGCTCTGGCACAAAAAAGCCCCAAGCGTATGCTTGGGGCTTTTTGTTTGGGCCGCGTGCGGGGCCTACTGCTCACGCCATTTGATGGTGCAGCCTACGGCTTTGGTGTAGTCCAGGCCGGGGGTTTTCTCAGCGATCAGTGCATCGAGGGCATCGGCGAGGTAGGTTTTGCTTACCGCAGCCGCGTCTTTGCTGTTGTCGTCGATGGCGCCCACATAGCGGATAACACCCTTGCCACCCTCAAAGCGTACCACGAACAGGTGGGGAGTACGGGTGGCACCATAGGAAGCGGCAATGGCCTGGGTTTCGTCGATGAGGTACGGGAAGGTGAAGCCCTTCTCCTGCGCCCGCTTCTGCATGTTCTCGTACGAGTCGGTCGGCTCTTGGGCTACATCGTTGGGGTTGATGGCCACCACGGGGTACCCCAGTACCTTGTACTTTTTGTCGATGGCAATCAGCCGGTCTTCGTAGGCCTTGGCATACGGGCAGTGGTTGCAGGTAAAGGTTACGATGGCCCCTTTGCCCGAGGCAAAATCTTGGAGGCTAACCATCTTGCCATCGATGTTCTTGAGGGTGAAATCGGGGGCAGGTGCACCCGGCTTCAATTCAGGGCCAGGGCCACCACTTGAAAAGGCAACCAATAGGCCCAGGGCCAATACAGCGAGTGAACGTTTCATAGGTATTTACAGGGGGTTAGGATGCTACAATACAGCGGTTAGGGGGCTAAGAGTTCGGCTACAATTTGCTCGAGTTCGGCCTCGGTAAGGGCCCCTTCGTGGAACTTGAGTAGGGTTCCGCCGGGCCCGTAGAAGGCCGTGGCTGGTATGGCGCCAGTCCACGCCTCGGCTACCTTGCCCAGCCAACGGTTGCCGTCAACTTCATCTAAGAGCACCACCGTGCCGGGCAGGGGCTTCTTTGCCAAGTAGGGTTTCACGGCCGTTTCGAGGTTCTCGGCCCAATCGAGCGTGACGAACAGGCCTGCCACCCCCTTGGATTCGTTCGCGCTTACTACGCGCGCAAAGTGGGGCAGCTCGGCCAGGCAAGGTTTGCACCAGGTGGCCCAGAAATTCACCACCAGTACCCGCGCTTGCGAGTGGGCCAGAGTATCGGCTAGGGCTTCGTACTTCAGTACCTGTACCGATTGGCCCAATAGCGCCTGGCCTAGCAAAACACCCACCAGTACACCTCCAAACCGTTTCATACTTCAAGTTAGGTGCAACACTAGGCAATCGGCGTGCCAACGGTTGGCCGTTAAGGTGCCTTAACACCTCAGCGGGCATCGCCCAACCGCAGGTGTAGCAGGAGTTGGAAATGGCTCAGGGCATCGTTGCCGCTGCGGGTACCCAACTCGCCCACGTTGTCCAGGTAGTCGGTAAGGGTTAGCCAGCGCTGGTACCGTACTTCTGCCCGTAGCCGCGACCCCAACGAGGTAGCCAACCCCACACTCAGGGGCACCAGGGCAGAGGTGGTGCCGTAGGTCTCGCCCTCTAGCCGGGTGGCGCCGTTGGTGGTCAACTCGGCCCCGTTGGCATCGTAGGGCCTGAAGCTAAAGAGGCCAACCCCTACGCCTACTATCGGTTCAACGGGTCCCTGTTTCCAGAGCACAGCTTGGAGGAGCAGGTAGGCGGCAAAAAAGCGGGTTTCGACGAAGGTCGTGGCAGCCCCTGCCGCACCGCTGGCAAAGGGGGCGTTGCGGTACTGGGCAGTGCTGCGGCCCAGCCACAGGTTCAATTGTGGGCGGATAGTCTTTTGCGATTCAAGCTCAGCGGTAAGGCCAACAACGCCGCCAGGTACCACGGGGTCGTCGCCACTGGTTAGGTCGCTCGTTTGCGTAACGGCTCCCATCCCCAAGGCCAGCCGTAGTGGGTGGCCCTGTTGGCCAACAGCGGGCAGGCACCAGACGAGCCCAATCAGACACACGAGCGAAACACGCACCCCCGAAGCTACTGAAACTTGGGGGCCCGTTTTTCGAGCGTGGCCTGAATCACTTCGCGGAAGTCGGGGCTGTCTAGGTAGGCGGCGTTTTGCAGCGCCACGCGCTCCAGCCCATCGTCGGCGCCCAACCGCTCGCTGGTGCGCAAGGCCTGTTTGGTGCCCTGTACCGCGTGCCAGGGGTTGGCGGCCATCTCGGCCACCAGCGCGTGGGTTTGGGCCAGGAGTGCGGGCTTGTCGTCGGCTACCTGCGCCACGAGGCCCATACCCTGGGCCGTCTGCGCATCAATGTCGCGACCCGTGTAGGCCAATAGGGCGGTATTCGCCCAGCCGATACGCGCCGGTAACCGTTGCAGGCTGCCCAGGTCGGCCACGATGCCGACACGGGCCTCACGCAGTGAGAGCTTGGCATCGGCGCTGGCAAGGCAGAGGTCGCACGCTGCGGCCAGGTCGAGCCCAGCCCCAATGCAGTAGCCATGCAGCGCGGCGAGGTAGATTTTCTGCCCGTGGTAGAGGGCCGAAAAGCCCGATTGCATGAACCGGATGCGGTGGTAGAGCGCCTGGCGCAGGTCGCCCGTGGCGCCGTGGATGAGTTCGCGGTGGCGCTGGTAGAAGTCCTTGATGTCGAGCCCGGCGCAGAAGTGGGGGCCTTCGCCACTGAAGACGACAAACCGAACGGTGGGGTCGGCTTCCAGGTCGGCAATCAGGCGCGGGAAATCGGCCCAAAACCGCTCGTCGAGCGCATTTACGGCCTCGGGCCGGCTCAGCACCACATCGGCCCGGCGTGCCTCGGGCACCCGCGTGACGGTAAAGAAGGGATAGGCGGGTTCGGCCATAGGGCAAAGGGAAGTTGTAAGATTATTAGGTGGCAGCGGGCCGCCGAAGGGCACGCTTGAGGATCAAAATACCGTACACCGCGCTCAGGGTAGTGGCGGCAAGTATACCCACCTTGGCGTAGTCGAGGTTGGCCGAGCCCTCAAAAGAGAGGTCGGCTACGAACAGCGACATCGTGAAGCCAATGCCCGCCAGGCAGGCAATGCCGTAGAGCATCCGCCACGATACGCCGGCTGGCTTGTCGGCCCAGCCCAGGCGTATGAAGAGCCAGGCAAAGCTGAGTACCCCTAGCTGCTTGCCCAAAAACAGCCCCAGCAAGATGCCCAGCGTAATGGGGTCGGTCAGGTGCTGTGCCACACCACTGCCCAAGGCAACCCCGGCGTTGGCCAGGGCGAAGATGGGCATGATGCCAAAGGCGACCCAGTTTTTCAGCCCATGTTCTAGCCGCAGGAGTGGGCTTTGCACCTGGCGGATGTCATCTTCCAACTCTTCGAGTGCGGCTTGCATGCCACTGTGCCGGCCGGCCTCATCCCCCTCAATTTCACAGGCCTCCTTGAAGCCCTCGAGCCGTCGGCGCGACTGGGTTAGGAACGCCGGGGGGTTTACAGTCGTGTTGGCCGGGATAGTCAGTGCCAGCAATACCCCGCCAATGGTGGCGTGCACCCCAGACTTGAGCACACAGTACCAGAGCACAACCCCGGGTAGCAGGTACAGGGCGAGGTTGCGTACCCCCGCCAGGTTCAAGAGCACCAATAGCAGTACCAGCAGCCCGGCGTAGAGCAGGTACTCTGGCGCCAGGGTATCGGTGTAAAACAGGGCGATGATGATTACCGCGCCCAGGTCGTCTACGATGGCCAGGGCCGTGAGCACCACCTTCAGGCCAATGGGCACCGCGCTACCGGCCAGGGTAAGGATGCCCAGAGCAAAGGCAATGTCGGTGGCAGTGGGGATGGCCCACCCGCGCTCGCCGGGCCCGCCGGTGTTAAAGGCAACGTAGATGAGGGCCGGGAAGAGCATACCCCCGCCCGCAGTAGCAATGGGCAGCAGCGCCTTCTTGAAGGAGCTGAGCTCGCCATCTATCACCTCGCGCTTGATTTCAAGCCCCACCAACAGGAAAAAGATGGCCATCAGGCCGTCGTTGATCCAGTGGCTCAGGTGCTTTTCCAGCCTGAAGCTGCCTGCTTCCAGCGCCACCTCGGTGTGCCAAATGGCAAAGTAGCTTTCAGCCCACGGCGAGTTGGCCCATACCAGGGCCACCACGGCAACCGCCAGCAGCAAGATGCCGCTCGACGATTCGGTGCGGACAAACCGTTCAAACGAATCGGACAGCAAGCCGGTCACCCGCTGGGCCGGGTTGGCCACCAGCCGGTGTAAGATGCGTTTGGGCATGGCCGTGAAATAACACCCCCGCGCCCGAATGGCTACACCCAAGGCTGGGTTTTGGGGTGGCAGATGTGCACACTGAGGTTAAATTTTTGTTCAGCCAGCCCAACCCCCAGCCCAACAACACGGGGTTTACGGCTTTTTCTGTGCCTTGAGTGCCGATTCTTTTTAGCCAGTTAATTCTAGCTAAACCTTCAGGTAACGTAACCCAAGCTTTACCCACACGCCCCACGTGTATCGTGTTACTTTACCTCAAACCCCAAGACCATGAAACAACTCGTACTCCTGGCCCTATTGGTACTTACCTCGGGTGTGCTGGCCCTCGCACAGCCCAAGATCGTAATCAACGAAGTCTACAACGACCCAGGCTCTCCTTCCGTCAACGACTTTGATTACATCGAGCTGTTGGTCCTTCAGGACAACCTCAACCTGAACAATTACATCATCAAAGATTTCAGCTCAAACGCAACCGAAGACGGTGGCGGCTACTTCATCTTTAACAACTCACCTACCTGGACCAACCTTCGTAGTGGTACCATCATCGTACTGCAAGACGGTGGCACAAACGTTGATACAGTAACCAACATTGTAGAAGGTGCAGGCGCCGATTGGGTTATCGATGTGGCCATGCCTCTGAATGTGGGGGCCAATAAGCTCTTCCGCACCACCTCTAATGATGGCATGAACATTGGCAACCGCGAGATCATACTGATTCGCGATGGTGGTGCCACCCCGACCACACTTGCCGTAGAACCTGGCGAAGTAAACCCCGCCTATACAGGCGGGTTCCGGCTAACCGGCATTCACCCGTTTGAGCATGCCATGCCCATTGGGTCCATTTCTGCCTTGCCCGACAACGGCACCAACCTGGATGCGCAGATCTTGAGCCTGATTCGTAGCTACCTTCTTACGACCGGTGCCGAGGGCGATACGCTGCGAGTGCCCCAGAACCTCGATAGCCCCAACATCACGGCTACTGCCCTAACGCCCAACCAAGAGTTCTCCGACTACACTGCTCTCAACCAAGTAGTGGGCACTACCTCTATCTACGGTGCTGCGGCCACCGCCACTACCCGCGGCGTGGGCAACAACGCCAACAACACGGCCTTCATCAACAGCCTGCGTGCCATCACCAGCAACGATGCCCCCTTTGCCCGCAACCGGAACACGCTAGAGGTAACTGCCTACCCCAACCCCATCGCCATCGGCAATACCTCGAAGGTGACCTTCAATCTACCTGCCGCCGATGAGGTAAGCCTTGAGCTAGTAGACGCTACCGGTAAAGCCGTACGCGAGCTACTGGCCTACACCCCCATGGCCGCCGGCGAGCACACCGTAGCGTTTACCCCTACTAGCGCCGACCCCTTGGGTCTGCACTTCGTGGTGGTCAAGGCCCGCACCAGTGGCTCAGTAGGCTACCGTAAAATACTGCTGCTCAACTGGTAGCGCTAGCTACTTCGCACCCCATAAAAAGGCCACCCTGCTACCGGGGTGGCCTTTTTTGTGCCGCTGCCCGAAAGGTTAACCCTCGTTTAACCCAGGGGCTTCACAGGGCTGGAACAGAAGCTGTTGTTTTAGGCAGCCTAAACCCTATACGCATGAAGCGCATTCTTTTACTCGCAACACTCTTCGCCGCCGGGCTGTCTGTGCATGGCCAAGTGCTCGTCGAGGATTTCAGCTACGGCACCAGTACCAGCACACTCCCCGCAGCTTCGGCTAACTGGTCCTACACCGGCACCACAGTGTCGGGCACCGCCGACGACCCCATTTACACGCCAACGGGGCTAACCTTTTCTGGCTATGCCTCTTCGGGCATAGGCGGGGCGGTACAGCTAACCAGTGCTGCTGGACGCGACGACATCGAACGCCAATTGGGTACCACCTACACCAGTGGCGATGTCTATGTAGCGTTTCTACTCAACATTTCTGATGCGACTGCCAATGCCGCGGGCGACTATTTCTTCAACCTCCGCGACAATACCAGCCCTAACTCGTTCCTCAACGCGCGCATTTACGCCCGCGAAGTGGCCTCTACCAGCACCTACAACCTTCAGATCACGCGTACCGGGCAGTCGGCAACCTTTTCTGGGTTTACCACAGCGGCGTTTAACTACAACCAGACGTACCTGATTGTTCTGAAGTACAGCTTCGTTGCTGGCGCCAACAACGACCCGCTCGTTGCCTGGGTACTTTCTTCGGTACCCGCGACCGAAGCCGCCGCAGGTGCGGCCACCATCTCTGCCCCAGTCAGTGGCTCAGGTGCTGCCGATATCAACGAGATCGTTCGTGTGAACCTGCGCCAGGGGGCAAACGCTTCCAACGGCTTGGGCGTAAACGCAACCATTGATGGTATCCGCGTAGGCACAACGTGGGCAACCGTGGTATCAGCAACCCCAACGCCAACTATTACGGTAGATGCAAGTGGGTTGAGCACCTTTGTAGCTGCCGTAAACACCATATCGCCCGAGCAGACCTACACACTGCAGGGCATTAATCTCACTGCTGGCATTACGGTCACGGCCCCTACAAATTTTCAGGTCTCGCTTACCACGGGCTCAGGTTTTGGTTCCTCGGTAGTGGCGCCACAGTCTAGCGGTAGTGTGAGTACCACCGTCTACGTCCGCCTCAACCCTGGCTCTACAGCGGGCCCCTACAGCGGCAACCTCGTGCACAGCAGCACAGGCGCTACGGATGTGAACGTACCTGTAAGCGGTCAAAACCAGGCCGTTACAGGTATTGCGGCCGTGCGCAGCGGTCAGCCGGGCAATTTTGGCAGCGTGGTTACGGTAACCGGTCGGGTCACCTCGACGGAATTCAACCCCTCGCAGATCGTCATTCAGGACAACTCGGGCCCCGGTGGTGCACCCCGCGCCCTGAGCGTGTTTGTGGGCGATGCCAACGAAGCTGACAACACCGACCGTAACTACTTCCGCTCCCTCGACATCGCTGTCGGCGACTCAGTGCAAATCCAGGGCCCCGTCGGCGAGTTTCAGGGCTTCCCCGAAGACGGCCCCACCACGGGTGTACTCCAAATCTCGGGTACCCCCGGGGGCACGGTTATCGCCACCAAAATCGCCGATGCCACCACCCTATCACCCCTCCAGCCCTTCGTAACGACCCTGGCAGGGCTGAACGAAGACCTGGAGAGCGTATTGGTTCGCATTAACAACGTGACCTTCAGCCAGGCAGCGGCCGACAACTTTGCTCCGGGCCGCTTCCGGGGCGAGACCACCTACCGTATCTCCGATGGCGTAACGAGCAATTACCAGCTGCGCTGCGACATCACCACCGACATCACCTCCTGGGAGGTCATCCCTAGCTACTACCAGTTCTTCCGTTCGACTGCCATACCTACGGCGTCCTTCAACCTGGTGGGCATTGCGGGCCAGTTTTCGTCCGATCGGCAAATCACCCCCCGCAGCCGCGCCGATGTCGGTAGCCCAGGCTTCGACAACTACATCACCGCCGCCGGTGTGCAGTCTAGCGACCCCAGTTACCTTAAGATCGGCACCTGGAACCTGCTGTGGTTCGGCTCTTCAGACGAAGACCAGAACGGTCGCGAGAGCACCCAGGCCGAGAAAACCCAGTACGTAGCCACGATCATCGACTCGCTGCGTATCGACGTTCTGGGCGTTCAGGAAGTGGTGACCGATGCCTCGTTTGCGGCGCTCATTACGGCGCTCAATACCCGGGCGGGTAGCTCGGGGCGCACCTACACGGGCACCATCTTCAAACGCAGCCAAAGCTTACAGGATGTGGGCTTCATCTGGCGGACTGACCGGGTGAGCAACACAAGCTTTACGAACCTGACTTCTGCCAACGGGTTTTCGGCCAGTTGGGCCAGTGGTCGCTACCCCGTCCGCCTGGATTTCGACTTCGGTAACGACCGCATTACCGCCCTCTGCGTGCACCTCAATGCCGGCGATGCGATTGGCGATTACAACGACCGCGTGGCTTCGGTCAACAACCTCAAGGCCTACGCCACGAGCGGCGCCCTGGCCACAGCCAACGTCATCCTGATGGGCGACTTTAACGACCTGACCGAAGGCACCATCACCAGCGGCCAAACTGTGTCGCCTATGCAGCCCCTCACCGGCGACGATGTGAACTTCATTGGCCTGACCGAAAGCTTCTTGAGCCTGGGGGTACCTACCAACCTGACCAGTAGCCGCAACTCGGCCATTGACCACATCTGGCTCTCGAACGAGTTCGTGAACAACACCGTGTCGGCCTCTACCTACCCCTTCTACGGTGAGCAACTGGACAACTACCGTACCACCACCAGCGACCACTACCCCGTGGTGTCGTACCTCAACCTGGGTGTTGCTACCCCCAACGACGCCGCCATTGCAGGCCAAGGCACCAGCCTACGCATCAGCCCCAACCCGGCCCGGCGCCAAGAAGCGGCCCTGCTGGTAACTGCCCCTGTGGCCGATGTTGCCCACGCTGCCATCTACGACGCAACCGGCCGGTACAGTGGCCTGCTCTTTAGCGGCCAGGCTGTAACCGAAGGCGAAAACCGCCTGCCCATCGATGCCACCAACCTGCAGCCCGGCCTGTACCTGGTGCGCCTACAGCTCGACCGCAGCGGTGTGCAGCTCTTCGCTCGCCTAGTTGTCGTTGAGTAAGCCCCCCAGCACACAGTACCGATTCTACGGGCACCCGAACTACCGGGTGCCCGTTTTGTTTTGCGAGTATGGCTGCCCCCAAACTGATCGAGGGTAAAGACTATTACCTCAACGCCCAGGGCCTGATGGTGCTCACGGCGCACTACCTGCGTAAGCGGGGCTACTGCTGTGGCAACGGGTGCACCCATTGCCCCTACCCGGTAGATGGCATTGCTAAGGCCGGTACTTCGAGCCCGACCACGCGTCGGTCGTGAGCTTGTCTTGGGGCTCTGGCAGGCCCGGGGTTTCATCGTCTTTGTATTCGCGTTTCAGGCCTACCTGTTTGACGGGCGAGATGATGAGCGGCACCTTTTCGACGGTTACCGAACTGGTGTCGAGGCCAAAGCTTCGCTCGTCGGTGAGGGCCACCTTGGCCATGTTGAAATAGCCACTCATCACAATGCGCTCGGCCCAGGGCAGGTCGTTGTCGTAGGACAGAAAGCTGGTGAGGATGACAAAGTTGAAGTCGCCCGCAATCTTGAACCGGCCCAGCGACTGGTAGCGCGAGGTGATGTCGACCTCGCCGTTGCGCACCATGCTCTCAATCACTTTGCGGAAGAACAGGTTAATGCGGGGCTCGACCCGGAACCCCAGCTTGAACTTGACGTAGAAAATACCCGTGGGGTCGAGCTTGTCTACGTGGTAGGTCATCCGGTAGGGCTCGTCGCACACCTCTACGTTCAGAAACCAGTACACATCGGCCCGCTTGGGCTGCCGGTTGAGGATGGAGTAGATAATGCGCCGGTCGATCTTTTCCGGGTCGTTCGAAAATGTGAGGTACACCAAGTGGGTCGAAAACTTGGGGATGGCCTCGTCTTGCCGAAGCTCGTTGAGCACCGGTAGGTACTGTCGGATGGGCACTTCTTCCAGGAACCGACGCTTGATCTGGCGGCCCTTGTGCCACACCAACATCACGCCCACAATCAGCACCCCGATAAGGATGCTCACGTAGCCCCCGTGCACGAACTTGGGCAGGTTGGCCACAAAGAAGCTCACTTCCACGACCAGGAATACCCCGATGGTAAGCACGATGAGCGGCCGCCAGGTGCGGGTGCGGAACCAGAGGTAAAAGCTCAAGAGCGTGGTCGTCATGAGCATGGTCAGGGTAACGGCCAGCCCGTAGGCGGCCTCCATCCCCTCCGACTTTTTAAAGTAGAGTACCACAAACACGCACCCGGCAAACAGCAGCGCGTTTACCCCCGGCAGGTAGAGCTGGCCCTTGATTTCGGAGGGGTAGTTCACCTTTAGGCGGGGCCAGAGCTCTAGCCGTATGGCTTCGTTAATCAGGGTGAACGACCCGGTAATGAGCGCCTGGCTTGCCACAATGGTGGCCAGGGTCGCAATGACGATGCTCGGGATGAGGAACCATTCGGGCACGATGGCGTAAAAGGTGCTCTGGTTGGCGGGCAGGGGCTCGCCCACGTGGCCCATGAGGTAAGCGCTCTGCCCGAAGTAGCTCAGGATTAGGCAGGTCTTTACGTAGATCCAGCTTACGCGCAGGTTCTTGCGCCCCACGTGGCCCAGGTCGCTGTACAGGGCTTCGGCCCCGGTGGTACACAGAAAGACCGCGCCCAGCAGCCAGAACCCGTGCGGGTACTCGGTCACCAGGTGAAAGGCCCAGTAGGGGTTGAGCGCCTCCAGGATTTCCAGGTGCGCACTCAGGTACCCAAAGCCCAGCACCCCAATGGTGGTAAACCACACCAGCATGACGTACCCAAAAACCCCGCCAATGCTCTGGGTACCAAACTGTTGGAAGCCAAAGAGCAGTGCCAGGATGGCAATCACGATGGGTACCGTGTTGATCTCGGGGTTGAAGACCTGCAGCCCCTCGATAGCGCTCGATACCGAAATGGGCGGGGTGATCACGCCATCGGCCAGCTGAAAGGCCGCCCCAATCATGGCCGGGAAGATGAGCCACTTGCGGTAGCGCCGGATGAGCGTGTAGAGCGAGAGCAGCCCGCCCTCGCCGTTGTTGTCGGCCCTGAGGGTGATGAGGATGTACTTGAGGGTGGTCTGGAGCGTGAGGGTCCAGAACACCGCCGAAGCCCCGCCCAGGATTAGCTCACGGCTCAAGGCCCCGTTGGCCAGCGAACCGCCCAGGGCGATGGCTTTGATGGCGTACAGTGGCGAGGTGCCAATGTCGCCGAAGACGATGCCCATCGTCACGAGCAGCCCCGCCAGGGTTACTTTTTGAAAGTGGCCGTGGCCGCCGTGGGTTGTGGTCGGTTTTGCTGTGCTCATTGCGCCAGAGATACGGGTGCCAAGTTACCCCTAACCGGGGATGCGCTACCCCCGGTGGGTCGCGAATGGAACGGTGTAGCTATCGCTGCGCTGCCCCTCGGCCAGTAGGTAGTGGCCCACCAGCCCAATCATGGCGGCATTGTCGGTGCAATAGGCCAAGGGCGGCAGGGTGCCCTGCACCCCCATCTCGTCGCAGAGCGCCAGAAAGGCCCGCCGCAAGTGCCGGTTGGCCGAAACGCCGCCAGCAATGCCCACAGCGCGGGCGCCCGTTTGCAGGATGGCGGCCCGTAGCTTCTCGAGCAGGCTGCCCACGATCACGGCCCGGAAGCTGGCGGCCAGGTGGGCCCGTTCGGTTTCAAGAAAGGCGGGCTGCAGCGCCTGCTGTTTTTCGATGTAGTACCGCAGGGCCGTCTTGAGGCCCGAAAAGCTGAAGTCGAGGCCAGGAACGCTAGGTGGGGGTAGTGGGTGCCGTTCGGGGTCGCCGGTTTCGGCCAGGGCGTCTAGGTGGGGGCCGCCGGGGTAGGGCAGGCCCAGCAGTTTGGCGGCTTTGTCGAAGGCCTCGCCCGCGGCATCATCACGGGTGGCCCCTAGTGGGGTGCTCTCGATAGGGCCCATCACCCAATCGAGCTGGGTATGCCCACCGCTCACCGTGAGGCATAGGTACGGGAAGCTGGCCGGGGGGTCGGCCAGGCGGAGGCTCAGCCGGTGGCCCTGTAGGTGGTCTACGGCCACGGCTGCAATGCCCAACGCGCTGGCCACGGCCTTGGCGTAGAGGCTACCCACCAACAGCGCCCCCATCAGGCCGGGCCCTTGGGTGTAGGCCACCCCTGTCAGGTCGGTAAACCCGACCCCAGCCTGGCGCAGGGCTTCGGCCACCACCGTTGCCACAGCCTGTTGGTGCTGCCGAGAGGCCATTTCTGGGATTACCCCGCCGTAGTGGGCGTGCCCCAGCTGGCTGCTCACCACATTGGCACGCACCTTGCCGCCCACCAAGATGGCAGCAGCGGTATCGTCGCAGGAGCTCTCCAGGGCCAGTACCACCGGTTCCACGCCCGCAAAGGTGCAACGTATGGCCCCAGCCTCGGCAGCGCTGTACCTTTACTACCTGAGCTTTGGAACCCGAAACGCCCCCCACCGAAACCACCGCCCCCCGCCCCAAGCGGCCTAGGGGGCGTCGCTGGCGTTGGGCCCGGCGGTTGGGGCGTGTGTTCCTGGCTTTTGTGCTGGTGTTTGCCGCCACAAGCCTGGTGCTCTCTATCCCCGCCGTGCAAAACCGGCTGGTGCCCACGGTCAATCGCCAGGTAAGCCAGGCGCTGGGCACCTCGTTTTCGGTGCAGTCGGTCAACATTGGGTTCCCTGACCGGGTGCTGCTCTATGGGGTCGAGCTCGACGACACGCGGGGCAAGCCACTGCTGTACGCCCGCGCGATCAAGGTCGGTGCGGTGTCCTTTCCGCTGCTGCGGTGGCTGGCGGGTTCACGTAAGCGGCCCCTGGCCGCCCGGAGTGTCGAGCTCGATGGCCCCTTCCTCAACCTGTACATCAGCCGGGCCGACAGCACCCTCAACCTCGACTTCCTCTTTGCCTCTGACCCCAACGCCCCCGACGATACCACCGCCAGCCGGCCCATTCTGCTGGAGTTTGAAAGCATCTCGGCGCGTGAGCTTCGCTTCGATTTCGTCGATTCCACCCTGGCCGATACCCTACTGCGGCCTACCCCCGGTCAGCTCAACTACGGCTACCTACAGGTAGAAGACCTGAGCCTAGAAACGAGCCTCTCGCTCCAAACCGATGGACCGCTACGGGCCTACCTTGCCCAGCTGGCCCTCACCGAGTGCCACTCGGGCCTACGCATCCAGGAGCTGCGCACCGACTTTCAGATGCATCTGGGCCATGAGGTGCTGCAAACCCGCAACCTCTCCGACTCGATCCCCCACGCCTACATCAAATTCCTGCGCACCTACCTGGTGCAGGACAGTACCCGCCTAGACGGCGATTTTACCTTCGACAACGAGGCCTTCGACCAGTTCTTCGAGCCCGGCCCCACCAAGCGCTACGAGCTAACGTTCCGGCCCAGCCGGTTAGACTTCCGTACCCTGGGCTTCTTCATCGGCGAGCTACCCCTGGGGGGCCTGGCCACCGTGAGCGGCCAGCTGCGCGGCGACCCCCGCCGCCTTAGGGCCCGCGACCTGGAACTGGGCCTGGGCCAGCACACACGCCTGGTGACCGACCTGCGGCTGACAAACTACCAGACCGATAGCCTGTACCTCGAGGTCGACTTCGACCACAGCAAGGTCAACCTGGCCGAGGTAGACACCCTGCTCACGACCGTAGAACTGCCCACCGAACTCCACCGCCTGGGCACCACCGACATTCACGGCGACTTCATCGGGTTCATCGACGACTTTGTCGCCGATGCCGACCTCAGTAGCCGCTTTGGCCGCCTGAGCACCAACCTGCAGATCCAACTCCCCCCCAGCCCCGCGCCCATGGCCTACCGGGGCCACCTGCGCACCGACAGCCTGAACCTTGATACCCTGCTGGGGGCAACGGTCTCGAAGAACTTCAACATCGAGTGCTTTTTGCAAGGCAAGGGTACCGACCTGCCCAGCCTCAACACCACGTTCGACTACACCCTTAGGCCCTCCGACGTGGCCGGGTACGCCCTCGATTCCAGCCGGGGTCATCTCACGGTCAAGAACCAGGTGGTCGAAGGCAGTGCCGATGTGCTCGACCGCGAGGGCGACTTCCACGCCACCCTGGCCATCGATGCCGCAGGGCCCCAGGTTACCTACAACCTGGTGGGCGACCTCCAGCGCCTCGACCTGGCCCACTACGGCGCAACCGAACAGCCCATTCGCCTCTCAACGGTCTTCAACGTTGACCTGGCCGGCGATTCGCTCGAAAACACCACAGGCCGGATGCGTATGCTCCAGCTGCGGCTCGAAAACCCCGTCGCAGGCACCGAGACCGCCATTCGCGACATACGGGTAGGCTCAAAGATCCTGGTAAATGGCGCCAAGCAGCTCCTGGTCGAGAGCTCGCTGCTTGAACTCAGCCTCGAGGGCAACTTCCGGTACGCCCAGGCCGCAGCACTGGTAGGCCGGATGAGCACGGAGCTAAGCCTGTTCCTAGAGAACGACAGCGCCGCGCTCGACAGCTACTACACCCAAAAGCCCCCCAGCACCGACAGCGTGCGCATCCGCAGCCGGCTCTTGGTCAAAAACCTCAACCCCACTTTGGCCTTCCTGGGTACCGGCCTAGCCATCGATGCCGGGACCAGCTTGCAGGTGGCCCTCGACTTTGGGGCCCACGACCGGCTCTTGCTCACCGGCGAAGCCCCACGGGTCGTGATCGATTCGACCACCGCCGAGACCGTAGCGCTATACCTCCAGCTTGACAAAACCAGCGACGCCAACGCCTACGTGGGGCAAGGCCTCTTCGAGACCGAGCGCGTGCTGCTGCCCTCGGGCTTCGAGTTCGATGAGGTGGCCCTTGAGCCGGAGATCAAGAACCAGCGCATTGATTACACCCTCTTGGCCAGCACCGATGCCGGCCGAAAGGACCTAGTACTGGCCGGTGATGTGCTCTTTTTGCCCAATGCCATCGAGGGCCATATCCAAGACGTCAACTCCCGCCTGCTGCTCAACGACTCTCTCTGGAACTTCGAGCCCCGCAGCCGTTTCGAGTACGCCGAAGGGCGGCTCTTCGTCCAGAACGTGGGTATCTACAACGGTGAACAGCGCATACACGTAGAGGCCAACATTGTGCCCGAGCGGCGCGATTCATCGGGCGCCATTGTGCAGGTGCCCGCCGACGACTTCCTGCTCAGCGTCGAGGCCCTTCAGCTCAGCCGCGTAGCCGAGCTGCTCAGCCAGGAGGGCGAATTCTCGGGTCGGCTCGATGCCGAGGTGCGCCTCAAAGACCTCTTTGGCGATCCCATCCCACGGGTCAATGGCGAGGTGACCGACTTTGTGTACCGCGGCTTTCGGTACGGCGACCTGCAGGCCACCTCTAACTGGAGCGCCAGCCTGAACCGGCTTTTCTCGCGCGTGCGGCTCCTGCGCGACGATGAGGCCCTGCTCACCCTAGAGGGCTACTACGACCCCAAAAACGCCGATAACCCCCTCAGCTTCTCACTCACCACCCGTAACCTGCCGCTAGACCTCATCTCGCCGTTTACCGAGGGCATCCTGTCCAACCTGGCCGGGAGCATCACGGTAGACGACATCCGGGTGCGGGGCAAGCTAGAGAACCCCATTGTTGTGGGCCAGGCCACCTTTACCAACGTGGCCTTTACGGTAGACTACCTCAAGGCCCACTTTGCCATCGTCGAAAACCGGCGGGGGGTCATGGGCCGGGTACCCAGCGGCAAGATTGTGTTCAGCGAACTCTACGGGGCAACGGTTATCGACCTGCGCAAGCTCACGTTCCTAGACCCCGCCGGGGGCGAAGCCGACCTCTCGGGTACGGTGTATGACATTTTCGGCGACCTGTTCCTCGACCTGCGTTTCGACCGGATGGAAAACTTCCGGGTCATGAATACCTCCAGCACCGATAGCGACTTGTTTTTTGGCACCGCCGTGGTGCGCCGGGGCAGCGCCCGGGTAGAGGGCACCGCCGACCGCGTTAGCCTTAAGGCCAAAGTGGTTACCGGCGCAGGCACCAACGTCTCGATCCCCATCTCGTTTTACCGCAAAGAAGAGCGCCTGCCCTACGTGTACTTCCGCCAGAGTGCCCAGGAGCAACTCACCGACGTGCGCGTAGCCGAAGACGGGCCCTTTGCCCTGGAGCTGGAGGTAGAGGCCACCGAAGACGCCAAACTCAACCTGATACTCGACGCGCAGGCCGGTGAGGTAATCACCGGCCAGGGCTCGGGCAATATCACGCTCGTTTACGGCTTTACCGGCGACTTCGAGATGTTCGGTACCATCGCCATCGCGCGCGGCGAGTACCTGCTCAACCTGCAGAACGTCATCAAGAAAAACTTTACCGTGCGGCCCGGCGGCACCATCACCTGGAGCGGCGACCCCGTCGAGGCCCAGATGCGCCTTACGGCCGTCTACCGCGTAAACGCCGACATTGGCAGCCTGAGCGGGGCACCAACTGCCACGGCGGCGCAAGACGGCGGCGCGGCCACGAACTCAGCTACGCGGGCCGATGTCAACGTACTGCTCAACCTCGAGGGCTCCATGCTCCAGCCCGCCATTTCGTTTAAGCTCGACGTGCCCTCGGCAGGCAGTGGCCAGAACGAGAACCTGACCCTCACCAGCCAGATACGGCGCATTGAAAGCGACCCCGGCGAGCTCAACCGGCAGGTGTTTAGCCTGCTCATTTTTGCCCGTTTTGCTCCCCAGGAGGGCTTTTTTGCCGGCGGCGGCGGGGCCTCGGCGGCCAGTTCGGTCACCGAGCTGCTCTCCAGCCAGCTCAACCGCTGGCTCGGCGGGGCCTTCGGCGACGACCTGAACGTGGAATTCAGCGGCCAGCAGTTCGACCAGGTCAAGGCCCGCGTGAGCGCCAACCTGTTCAACGACCGCGTGGTCGTCGAGCGCAACGGCACCCTGGTTAGTGGCAGCAACCAAGACCTTACCCTGGGCAACCTCACCATCCAGATCCGGCTCTACCCCGGCACACCCGATTCGAACGAGACACCCAAGGAAAACCCCGGTGTGCTCGCCGTACAGGTCTTTCGGCGCGAGAACGTGGGCGTGGGCAACACCATCGCCTCGGTCAACCAGGGCGTGGGTCTGTTCTACCGCAAAGACTTCGATACCTTCTCAGAGCTCTTCGGCAAGCGCCAGAAAAACACCAGTGCAGCCGATGAGATTGAGGGCACCTTCGACTCGACGCTTTTCAAAAAGCAGATTTTCTTCAAGACCGACAGCACCCAGAAGCAGCCACTGCTGCTGCCGGGCAAAGACCTGCCTGCCCCCAAGCCCGGTGGGGGTGGCAACGCACCAGTGCCCGAAACGCCTGCGGCGAAGCTGCCCGAAAACGACGACTAGCCCTTTTGCCGTCCTACTGCCCGGTGCTATCGGCCGGGGCAGGGGTGGCGGGTACGGCCGGTGTGCTGTAGGGGCTTTCGGCGGGCGGGTTGCACCGTGCGGTGTTGGCCACACCGAAGGGGTCCCACTTGATGCTGCGGTTGTTGGGGCAGGTCCAGAGCAAAAAGCCCAGGGCCAGGATAAGAATGCCGCCGGTGAGGCCGTAGACGGCCACTTTCCAGCGCTGCATGGTCAGCTTGAGCTCGATGACCTGCGTGCCCATCTCCTCGGCTTTCTCGATGTTGCGGATCTGGATAGCGACCCGCTGCTCGGCGCCGTCTTTTTTGACCACGTAATCGTAGGCGCCGTTTTCGAGCACGTCTACCGCCGTCTGGATGTCTTCCTGGGCGCTGAACATGATCACCTCGCCGGCCTTCCAGGTTTTTTTGAAGGCCTTCAGGGTGTCCATGCCCGTCATCTGGCCCTCGAGGTTGTAGTCGAGGATGGTGATCTTGGGCTTGTCGGTGCCGTACTGTTCGGCGGCGGTTTCGCCGTCGGGGAACGACTTGATCTCGAACTTCTTGCCAAACTTCCCTTTCAGAAGCGCTACCCAGGTGGGGTCGTCTTCTACGACGTACATCAGCGTCTTGGTCTCGGCCATGGGGGTAGGGGGTAACGGGGTAAGCAGGTAAACCGGTTGAGGACTACCAAGTTAACGGCCCGCGCCCCCGCCACAAGGTTACGGTTCTGTTATGGGCATTTCGTCTACCGCCGATTGGATGTTTCTGTAGGTCTGTGCCCGCCGGGGGCTCCAGCTGAGCCAACTGCGGCGCGAGGGGTGGTTTTGGGCCAGGAACTGCTGGCCCGCTCTGCGCGCGGCCCACTCGAAGTCGGGGTCTTCGGTGCGTAGCAGGTGCCGATTTCGGATTACGGTTGCCAGGTGGTGCTCCGAGAGGCGGAGGTGGAAGTACGCGTCGTGGGTGCCAGGGCGCAGGTAGCGCAGGTTGTGCCGCAGGATGACACCATCCCAGTCTACGCAGGCCGCCCCTACCCAGAGCACGAGCGCGGCCAGGCTATTTCGGCGCAGCAGGTAGGCCACCGGCAGGTTACCGCGCAGCTTCAGGGCCAGCGTAACGAGGCCCACCACCGTGAGCGCCAGAAAAAACAGCACCCCGATGCGCTTGTACGCCAGCCCATGCGCATCAATGTACCGCAGGGTACGCACCGCCACCGATACCACCAGCACCAGGTTTTGGGCCAGCCACAGCAGGGCCAGCAGCCGCAGTCGGCGTGCCTCGGGCGTGGCGTGCGGCCGACGGCCAAAGAGGTAGAGCAGCGCCCCCATCGAGAGCAAGATGCTGGCAATGAGGTAGTACGTACCCTCGTGCACCAGCTGCGAGAGCGGTACGCCCGGCGGCAGGTAAAAATTGAACCAGATCCAGTGCACATCGGCGGCGTTGAACGCCAGCAGCAGTAGGTTCACCAGCACCAGCCCTACCACGCCCAGCCGGTACACCCACCCCTGGTGCTCGGTGGGCGGGGCGGTGGGGGCGGGCAGCTGCCGGGGGGCCGCCTGCTCCCAGAGCAGAAACCCCAACGGCCGCCGGGCAATGACTAGCGGTGCGGCCAGGAACCCGCCCACACCCGTCAGGAGCAGCAGCGGCACCCACACCTCAAGCGAAAGCACCGAGTCAATTGCACGCACTAGGCCCAAGAGGCCTGTACCTACCCAGTCGGCAAACACAGGGCTTGCGCCCATTAGCAATAGCCCCAGCGGCACTACAGCCACCACCGGCAGCGCATACGCTGGGTGCAGGTGGCGCAGTACAGGGCTGCGACGTACCCAGGGTACGGTTTCGAGCAGCGCGCGGTAGGTCCAGGGCCAGATTTGGAGCCACTGGGTGTGAAGGCCCCCCAGGGTAGCCGCCCACACCGAGCGCGGCGTGGGTGTGTAGCAGGCCCCCGCCAGCAGCCAGAGGGCCCCCTGGCTGGCGCTAAAGGCCAGATCGGTATCGAGCCAGAAGTACACCCCACAGGTAAACACCACCAGCACCGTGGCCGCCCGCCCCAGCGCCGTGCGCCGCAGGTGGGGGTGCACCCGGTGGGCCACTACGAGTAGCCCCAGGCACCAGAGGAGGTAGTTGAGCCCGTTCACCTCGTTGTGAAACAGGCCGTAGAACAGAAGCCCGGCCAGCGTGACCCAGCCCAGGGCGCGTGCAGAAGGGCTCATCGGGCAGTGCGGCGGCGTAACGGGTTCAGATTGCTCAAGTACAAAGTACTTTGAAATTCAAAGTAACTGGCCAAAAAAAACCAGGCCAGGGCCAGCCGGGTGCCGATGGGGGTGCGCGGGGGTCGGGTCATACGTCTTGAGTGAAGGGGTTATTTGAATGCGTTTCAAAGTACTTTAGTTTTCAAAGTAAAAGCAAGCGGTTGTGCGCCAAGCCTGCCCACACGGCGGGTTTTAACGGATTTTGGGGGTGTACTTCGTGATGGCCTCCAGCGCTTTGAGGTGCCGCTCTACGGCCAGTCGGCCTTCGGCCGTGAGGCTGTACTCGGTCTGGGGCCGTTTTCCCTTGAAGCGCTTGGTGACGGTGAGGTAACCGGCTTTCTCGAGGGTACCCAACTGGGTGGCCAGGTTGCCGTCGGTGGCGTCGAGCAGGGTTTTGAGGGCGTTGAAGTCGAGCGTTTCATCGACCATTAATAGGGCGGCGGCCCCCAGGCGCAGGCGGTGGTCGAGGGCTTTGTCCAGCTGGTCGAGCAAGTGCTTCACGCGCCCGGTCGTTCGTAGCGAAAGTACATCAGGGCCCCGTAGCCGATGTGCAGCAGGCCAAAGCCCAGGGCCCAGAGCAGTAGCCCGGTGCCGGGGTAGGCCATACCGGCCAGGCCCAGCAGGCACTGCAGCACCCCCAGGTAGCGCACCTCGTGCAGGGTGTAGCGGCTGGCGCTGTAGAGGCCCAGCCCGTAAAAAACAAGTGCCGAAGGGGCCACCAGGTGGGCCAGCCCCTGCGCCACGAGTATACTGGTGTACCCGATGCCCAGCCCGATGGGTAAGAACAACGCGCTGGCCATGCGGCGGGAGGTACGGTTCCAGGTAGGGCTCTGGCCACGGCGGCGGGCCAGCCGATGGGTGAAGTAATAGGCACCCCCCAGGGCCAGGACCAGGGTGGCCAGGGCCAGCCCCCCCAGCACCCAGGTGTGGCGGGGCGCAGCGCCCAAATCGGCGGCGATACGGCCTGGGGTGCCCGGCAGTAGCAGCCCATTGGCCTGCAGGTAGCGGTAGGCGAGGGCAGCGGCTACTAGGGCTACCACCCCGGCCACGACGCCTGAGAGGCCGCTGAGCGAAAGAAAACGGGTGTGCCGATCGAGCACCTGCCGGATGTGGCTCAGGTCGTCGGCGGGGGATGTTTCGCGCTCCATCAAAGTACTTTGGGTTTCAAAGCTACGCTAACTTGTGCCTGCTGCAACCCCAGGCCACGTCGTACCAAAGCCCAGTTCTGCACTACTTTAGTGGCCTCAAGCCACAGCAACCCAGCACCCCGATGCGAGAACTCCAATTCCGTGAAGCCCTGCGCGAAGCGATGGTCGAAGAAATGCGCCGCGACCCCACTGTGTACCTCATGGGCGAAGAAGTGGCCGAATACAACGGCGCCTACAAAGTGAGCCAGGGCATGCTCGACGAGTTCGGGCCCGGCCGGGTGATAGACACCCCCATCTCGGAGATGGGCTTTGCCGGGGTGGGCGTGGGCAGCGCCATGGTGGGCCTGAGGCCCATCATCGAGTTCATGACCTGGAACTTCAGCATGGTGGCCATTGACCAGATCATCAACGGGGCCAGCAAGGTATACTCCATGTCGGGCGGGCAGTTTCACGTGCCGGTTACCTTCCGGGGGCCCTCGGCAAGCGCAGGCCAGCTGGGTGCCACCCACAGCCAAAGCTTCGAGCCCTGGCTGGCGAACATGCCGGGCATTTACTGCGTGGTACCCGCTACCCCGGCCAAAGGCAAAGGCCTGCTTAAGAGTGCCATCCGCGAAGACAACCCCGTGTTGGTCTTTGAAAGCGAGCAGATGTACAACCTCAAAGGCGAAGTGCCCGAGGGCGACTACACCATCCCCCTGGGTGTGGCCGATGTGGCCGTGGTGGGCACCGACGTGACGGTGGTGACTTACGGCAAGATGTTTTTGGTGTGCTTACAGGCCCAGCAAGAACTGGCCAAGGCGGGCATTTCGCTCGAAGTCATTGACCTGCAAAGCGTTCGGCCCATTGACTACGACACCGTGGTGGCCTCTGTGAAAAAGACCAACCGCTGCGTGGTGGTCGAAGAAGCCTGGCCGCTGGCTTCGCTCTCGGCCGAAATTGCCTACTGGCTCCAGCGCTACGCCTTCGACTACCTCGACGCCCCTGTCATGCGCGTAACGGGCGCCGACGTACCCATGCCCTTTGCCCCCACGCTCATTGAGGCCTACCTGCCGAACGTAAAACGGGTGGTAGATGCCGTGAACGCGACCCTGTACCGCGCCTAAGGGTGGCACACGACGCCGCACGCCGCCCCATCGTCGTGGGCGCGGGCCCCGGGGGTGCGGCTACAGCACTGTTTCTGGCCAAAGCCGGGGTGCCGTCCGTGGTGCTGGAAAAGGCCCGCTTCCCCCGCGACAAAGTCTGTGGCGATGCGCTCTCGGGCAAGGTCGTCGAGGTGCTCAATGCCCTTGACCCCCAACTGACTGGTAGCCTGCGCACCCAAAGCTATGCCCTGGGCGCGTGGGGTATCCGGTTTGTGGCCCCCAACGGCCGGGGATTGAGGGTGCCCTTCAAACTGAGCTACGACACCCAAGCCGAGGCCCCCGGCTTCGTTGCGCCGCGGTTGGCCTTCGACGGTTGGGTGGTCGAACGGCTGCGCCACGAGCCCCTCGTCGAGCTACGCGAGGGGGTGGGGGTGGCCACGCTCGAGCGGCAGGGTGCGTCGGTACGGGTGGGTCTTACCGACGGCACGACGCTCGACACGCCGCTGGTGGTGGGCGCCGATGGGGCCCAGGGCGTGGTGGCGAAGCAGCTGGCGGGCTACCGGCTCGCGCCCCGGCACCACTCGGCGGGCCTTAGGCAGTACTGGGAGGGCGTAGCGGGGCTGGATGCCGAGGGTTTTATTGAGCTGCACTTTCTATCGCCCCTGTTGCCGGGGTACCTCTGGGTGTTCCCGCTGCCTGGGGGGCGGGCCAACGTGGGCCTGGGCATTCGCTCGGATGTCGTGGCCCGCAAGCGGCTCAACCTCAAGACGTTACTGGCCGACCTCTTGGCAAACCACGCCGAGCTGGGCCCCCGCTTCGCCCAGGCCCGTGCGCTGGAGGCGCCGCAGGGTTTTGGCCTGCCGCTGGGCTCGCGCCAGGTGCCGCTCTCGGGCGAAGGGTACTTGCTGGTGGGCGATGCCGGTTCGCTCATCGACCCGTTTTCGGGCGAGGGCATTGGCAATGCGCTCAAGAGTGGGCAATTGGCAGCGGCCCACATCGCGCAGCGCGGCCCTGGGGCGGCATTTGATGCAGCCACCAACCGCGCCTACGACCGGGCCGTGTACCAGCGCCTGGGCAGCGAACTACGGCTGGGTTCGGCCATGCAACGGCTGGTCGAGCGCCCCTGGCTGTTTAACCTGGTGGTGGCCAAGGCCCAACGTAGCCAAGAACTACGCGATACCATCACGTGTATGTTCGAGGACCTTGACCTACGCGGGCGGCTCTCGAACCCGCTGTTTTACCTCAAGGTGCTCTTTGCCTAACGGGTAACTTGCCCCCGCGATGCGTGCCCGGATCGAGGTTCACCTGCCCTTTGGCCAGCCACGTGCCTGGCAGGCGCTCACCGACCCCGCGTGGTTGCCCCGCTGGCAGACGGGCCTTGTGGCCACCCAGCCCCGCCACGCCCTCGATGGCCCTGAAACCCAGGGCTACACCCACACCTACCGCCGTAGCGGCCGGGTCACCGAGGCCGAGGTAACCGTGCTGCGCGCCGAGCACCCCCATACCCTGCACCTGGGGGTAGATCACCCGCAGTTTCACCTCTTGCTCACCTACGCCCTCGAGCCCGTGGGCGAGCACACCCGGCTGAGTTGCACGTACGACCTGAAGCTGAAAAACCTGTGGCTGCGGGCGGCCTTGCCGCTGCTCCGGCGGCCCATCGCGCGCGAGATGCTTACCGATCACCGCCGACTGGCAACGCTGACGTTCTAACTCACGGCCAAGACGGTAAGCGGCTGGTGCAGGTACACCAGGTAGCCCCGGGCGGGGGGTAGCTCGGCCTGGGCGATGAGGTGCAGGTACTGGGCCAGTTGTTCGCGGTGGCTGGGGTGGGGCAGGCCCGTTTTGTACTCCAGCACCCAGGTGGCCTCGGCGGTGAGGGCAATGCGGTCGGGCCGTTGGGTGCCCTTGCCGGGCAGCAGCAGGCTGGCCTCGGTGAGTACCGTGGCCCCCGGGGCAAACGCAGGGGCGAGTTCGGGGTGCTCGGCGATGCTGTGCAGCAGGGTCTCGAGTTCGGGGGCCTCGGCGGCGGTGAGCCAACCTGCGTGACGCCCAGCGGCCAGGGCAGCGGGCATATCGCCCACAGCACGGACCTGGGCCAGTAGCGCGTGCACCTGCTGGCCGCGCACGAGCGCCGCCGAACGCTCGTGCGCGGGGGCGAGCAGGGCACTGAGCTCGCGCGCCCGCCGCCGGATTTCGACCCGCGCCAGGGCATCGGGTGCAGCGGCCCGGGCTGGCAAGGGCTGGGTTGGCGCTGTGGGCCGGTCGTGTGGGTTGGGGGGCGCCCCCGTGCCCCTTGCCATACCCTTGCCGGGTGTGGTGCCCCAACCGGCGGCAGTAGCAACGCGGTAGAGCAGCTCGCCGGCCGATTTGGGCAGGCGCAGGGGGTCGTCGCCTGAGGTGGGGGGCTGCCAACTGGAGGCGAGGTACAGCCGGTCGGCGGCCCGGGTAAAGGCGACGTAGAGAAGGTTCAGGTTGTCGAGCACCTCGCGCCAGAGCTCTTCGGATTGGGCCGGGTAGAAGGGGTTGGTCTCCTCGGGCGTTGGGGTAGCTCTTGCGGGCAGGGCAAAGGGCACATCGGCAAAGGGCTTGGTGCCTGAACGGGCCCAGAGGGTGCTGGCATGTTTGCCGCTGGGCAGGAGGTTCCAGCTTCGGTCAAGGAACGGCAGGATGACCACGGGGAACTCGAGCCCCTTGGCTTTGTGGACGGTGAGTATACGTACGGCGTGGGTATCGGGCGGGGCCTCTACGGCCAGGGGGTCGTCGGCGGGGTCGTCTAGCGTGGCCACCAGTTCAGCAATACCCCCCCGGCGGTCGCTT
>JANRLA010000056.1:0-23851 GCA_033763015.1 Bacteroidia bacterium | reverse complement strand
GCCGACGACGGCGCGCGCATGCCGCCCAAAAGCACGTACTTCTACCCCAAAGTGCTGGCCGGCCTCACGTTTGCCAGCCTGCGCGACGAGGACCCCACCCCGCCCTTCGACGAGGCGTTTGCCGTGGGGGCGTAAGGGATCTGGGGGCTTTAGGTGCGGCGCTAGTCCAGCCCGTGGACCCGTAGGTTTTTGGGGTAGCGGATTTCGTAGCCAAAGGTGATGACTTTCGTTTCGCTAGGGCCCAGGGTTAGCTGCCAGGTGAGCACCCCGGTCTCGGGGTTGAATTGGCCCCCACCGGCTTCGGTCACCTCCACCTTGATCCGGCTGTCGGTCGATACCGGCACGAGGTCTTCGAGCCGAAGGGCGACCGTGCGCGGCTGGTTGTTGCTCACCGTGATGCGGTAGGCCCGGGTGTGCCGCTGGTTAGCACCCACACTCTGGCGGGTACTGAGCTCGCGGACGGGCACCCGCTGGAGGCGCACCCGAGTGTCGCGGCCCAGGCCGATGCGCAGCGTGTCTGAGGTCTGGTTGGGGTTAAAGAACGTCTCCGTGAGGTAGGCGCCTTCGTAGTATACGTTGGCAGGTGCGGGCAGCAGGTCTTGCTCGCGCCATCCGGTAAACTCGGCCTCTAAGAAGGCGTTGTCGTCGGCTACGGGTGCGGCGCGGTGCCGGTAGCCGACGGGCAGTTGCCAGGTGCGCAGGGCTACGTCGCGGGGTTGGCCGTCGCTGGGCAAGGTATAGGGCAGCTCGATGGTGTACTCGGTGGTCAGGGCACGTTCGCTCAGGTCTACGTAGGCTTCAGAGGGCAGGGTGGGCTCGGGTTGGGTCTCGTAAACTGTCCTACCCGAATAACCACTACTAACCCCGTAGCCATATACTACAACCTCATCCAAGCCTGCGTAGTCCTCTTCCAACACCAGATCTCCTCGGTGCATGCCCGGTGTTAGCTTGTAGTTAAGTGCCTTGTACCCAACATAGCTAACCATAAGAAATGGGCTTCCTTCTGGCGAAAAGCTGACTTTAAAGCGCCCTCCTGAATCGCTGTAGGTGCCTACCATTGTTCTTCCATCGGCTCCCCTTACGATTATAGTAGCGCCAACCAAGGGTTCGCCTTCTCCATCAAGCACCCTGCCTTCTACCGTGTTAATACCCAGGGTCTCGCTTACCAACCGGAGTGGGTCGGATGACACATATGAGCTGTTCGACCTGTGTTTTGGGTTGTAGGAAGACTGGCTGCTGATGTACCTGGGTTTTAGTTCGGGGAAAAACCCGCCCTGGTGAGGGTCGGCGGTGGTGAGGGTAAGTGTTACGTCTTCCCAGCGCACACCGGTGGCATTGGTGATACCTCCGTTGAGTTCCAGTTCCAGTGTCTTCTGGGCGGCGGCGGCACGCAGGTGGTAGCGGGGCTCCCACCCGCCGCCCGAGGCCAGGTACTCGAGGGCTAGGGTCACGGTGGCGGGTTTGTCGGTACGCAGGGTAATCACCACCTCTTGGGTGGGCTGGTCGGTCTGGCCAGTGGCGTCTTTGAGCTCTTGGGCGAGCCGGGCAAGGGTGGTGTTGGCGGCTTCGCGGGCTAGGACCAACGTTCGGCGGCGCTCCCTGACCTCGGCCGAGCGGTCGGCGTGCAGTTTGAGGGCCGCCTCAAGGGCTTCGAGCGAGAGGCCCGTTTGCTGGCTGGCCAGCGCACGGTTGTCGCGCAAGAGCGCCAGCAGGTCGTCTTCGGTAGCGATGCCGTCATTCAGGCGGTCTACCTGCGCTTGCACCAGTTTCAGGCTATCGGCGGCCAGCCGGTACCGGGGGCTTTCGCGGACAGGGTTGAGGTAGCTGGTGCGGTGCGAAACCGACTGCAGCACCCCCCCGCCCACGCCACTGGCCTTGAGGCTGGCCGGGATGAGTGAGGGCGAAAGCCCCCGAAATACCAGCCGGTGGATGCCCTGCGGCAGATCTACACGTGCCGTATGCGTGAGCTGGGCGGCGGTGCGGTATACCTTAACCGCCACCACACGGTGCTCTACACTGCGCTCATCGTCGGCTAGCTGGCCCAGGCCCAGGTGGGGTGCCAGCAGTACGAACACGAGGGATAGGGTACGGTAGCGACGCATAGGCAGGTGGATTGCTTTTCTAAAGAAACGCAAACTATGCGAACTGGGTTGCAGCCACCTGGCACCCCCGTGGGTACGTGCCTTTGCGGTACCCTGCGGGCTGCTTCTTTACGTACTACTGCGAATGCACGTAGCCCCCGGCCCCCTACCTTCACGCCATGACCGAAAGCTTTTTGGGCGACGCCTTTAGTACCAAGGCCAAGACCTGGACCGAGCGCCGGGTGGTCGATACCTGGCAGATCTTCAAGATCATTGCCGAGTTTGTCGAGGGGTTTGAGAAGCTGGGCAAAATCGGGCCGTGCGTCACCATTTTCGGCTCGGCGCGCCTCAAGCCCGGCGACGCCTACTACGAGCTGGCCACCGAGGTTGCCCGGCGCCTGAGCCAGCAGGGCTACGGCATCATTACCGGCGGGGGCCCCGGCGCCATGGAGGCCGGCAACAAGGGCGCCCGCGAGGCCGGGGGCCTCAGTGTGGGCCTGAACATTGACCTGCCCTTTGAGCAGCACATCAACCCCTATGTAGACCGGCAGCACACCATCAACTTCGACTACTTCTTCGTGCGCAAGGTGATGCTGGTCAAGTACGCGCAGGCCTTTGTGGTGATGCCCGGGGGGCTGGGTACGCTCGACGAGCTCTTCGAGGCCCTGACGCTCATCCAGACCAACAAGATCGACCGCTTCCCCATCCTGCTCGTGGGCCGCAGCTACTGGGCGGGCCTGCACGACTGGATGGTGAACACGCTGCTGGCCCAGGGCTACATCAGCCCCGGCGACGAGGCCATCTACACCTTGGTAGACACACCCGAAGAGGTGGTGGCCACCATCGAGCAGTTCTACAGCCGCTACTACCTCAGGCCCAACTTTTAAGCCGCTGGCGCGTAGTAGTTTCGGGGCATGGCACGCATTACGGCCCGGCTGCGCGACTACCTGGTGGGCGAAGCCCTGGGCAACCTGGTAGGGTTTGGTGCCGGGGTGGCCGCCCATACCCTGCTCAAGCAATTTTTTGTGAAGAAGAGCCTCTTCAACGCCTGGGGCCTCTTCAGCAAACGTACCGCCGTAAGCAAAGACACGCTCAGCTGGCTGGAGATCGGGCTCACGGTGCTGGTGGGCTTTGTGGTCTTTGAGCTGGTGCGCTGGGCCTACCGGCAGGTTCGGCCCGCCCGCCCAACGGCGCCAACACCACCCCCCGCGCCATGAACACCCGCCTAGGTGTGGCCATTGGGGTGCTGCTGGCCCTGGCGGCGTGCAGGCCCCAACGTGCCGACCCCTGCCCCCCCCAGTTTGTGGCCCAGCTGGATAGCGTCATCTCGCGGTGCAGCAGCCCTGAGCAGTTCCAGCTGAGGGGTAACGTGCTGGAATTCAAGGCTGAAGCCGACATTGATTGCTTTGCTAGAGTAAGTGATCGTACTCAAGTGGCTCAGGACCATACGCCACCGGCCGATTTTGCCGTCCGCTGGGTGCGGGCACGCCCCGGCAGCGCCAAGCGCACCGACGACCTGCACATCCTGAACCTTCGCACCGGCGCGGCCCTGGTCATCCTGTTCGATACCGAGACCGGCGCGGTGGTTAGCGCCGGGCTACAACCCGCGCGGGGGGCGTAGTGGGTGCGCCGCAGGCCGCCGCGCAGGCCGCGTACCGCACCTGGGCGGCGGGGCACGTGCTGCCGCTGTTCCACCAGCCCGCGTGGCTGGATACAGTGTGCCCCGGCGCGTGGGGCGCTGCTGTAGCGCCGGGCGGCGGCTGGCCGTTTGTGCTCACGCGCCGCTGGGGCCTCGCCACCCTAGCCAACCCGCCGCTGAGCCACCGGCTGGGGCCCTGGGTAGCGCCCGGTACCGATCGGCAAGCCGTACTTCAAGCGCTACTCGAAGCCCTGCCCCGGTACGACCGGCTACTCGTGGGAGGGCGCGACGACCAGCCGGTAGTGCCCCTGCCGTACATCCTACAGCATTCCGGCTTAAGCCAGCAGCTTAGCGCTAATAATCAGATTGGTAGTGAGGAATTGCTCTATGGTTACTCGAAGTCGTGGCGCAAGAAAGTCCGCAAGGGGTTAGCCCACCGCATTGAGACCGGCACCCTGCCACCCGCCGCCGAGGCCCTGTACGATACAGTACTGCTTGAAGGTGGCACCCAGCCGCTGCCTGCGGGTCTGGTGCGGCGGCTAGTGGCCGCCTTTGCCACCGGGGCCCTACCCGGCCAGGTATGGGTGCTCTACGACGACGCGGACCAGCCCATCGCCTCGGCCCTCGTGGCCTACGACGCCCAGCGCACCTACTACCTGGCCAACGGGCGTAACCCCCAGGCCGAAGCGGCCGGGGCCGTGCACGCCCTCACGCACCTGGCCATCATAGAGAGCCTGGCCGCTGGACGGGCGTTCGACTTCATGGGTAGCCGTTTGCCCGGCGTAGCGAACTTTAACCAGGGCTTTGGGGCCGTGGCCGTGCCCTACCCCATCCTCGCGCACAACCGCCACTGGCTCTACCGCCTGTATGCTCACCGCACACGTACCTGACCGCTTTGTGCCCGAGCGCACCTACGTGTTGCGGGTGCTCTGTGAGGTTTGCCTGGGTGTGCCGTGCCATGTGGTGCCCGAGGCCCGCACCGACGTGCAGCTCACGGCACCTGGCGGCGAAAGCCTAGTGCTCACCGACAGCTTTTGGCGCCACTGCACCGAAACCGAGGGCTACCTCTTTGCCGCACCCCTGCCCGGCGCACCCACCCACTGCCAGCCACCCGCCGACGAGGGCCTGGGCGAGGGAATCGTTGCACTGTACGGCAACGGCACCGTAGCACGTGACGGGCGGGCGCTCACGTTGGGGGCAGATCTGCTGGCCTCGGCGTTCTTCCTGCTCACCGGTTGGGGCGAATGGGCCCAGCTGCAGCCCGGCCACGCCCTGGGCCTGACCCCCGACCGGCACGGCCGCTACCCCGAGGCCAGCCATTGGCTCGTGCGGCACGGCCTCGAGCGGCGGGCGCTCGTTGAGGAGTATGCCGAGCTGCTGCGCCTGTGGCTGGCCCGCACGGGTTACCCCGTGCCCGAGCCGCCCGCGCCCACCCTGCTGCCCACCCACGACATCGACCGCTGGCGGCTGGGGACCACCTGGCGCAAACGCGCCTGGATTAACCTGCACCAGCTCGCGGGTTGGGGGCGCTACCGGCCCTACCTGCGCCCCTGGCGGTTCGTGGGCCGCGCCACCGACCCCTACGCCACCACGGGCGACCTGCGCGTGCTGGCCGAGGCCGCCGGGCTCACGTGCGTATTCTTCCTGAAAAGTACCGCGGCGCCCACGCCCTACGACGAGCCCTACCCCCTGGACAGCCCCGCCCAGCGGCGGCTGCGGCAGCGGGTGGTGGCGGGCGGGCACAGCCTGGGCTTCCACCCGGGGTATGCAGCGGCGGTCGATGAAGCGGCTTGGCACGCCGAACACGCCCGTCTGGCCCAGTACAGCCCCGCGCCGGTCGCCGCGCGTGGGCACTACCTGAAGGAGGCCCTGCCCTACTCGTGGCGCTGGGCCGAAGCGGCTGGTATTGAGTGGGATAGCACCCGGGGTTTCAACCAGCGAAATGGGTTCCGCACGGGGCTGTGCCGCCCGTACCCGCTCTTCGACTTCCTGGCGCGGCGCGAACTGCGGCTCTGGGAGCGGCCCCTGGTGTTCATGGAAACGGCCCTGCTGCCCGAGGGCGCCCACCCATTCAAGGTACTGCCCACTGAGGTGGAGGCCGAGATCGCGGCGCTACAGGCCGTGGTGCAGCGCCACGGGGGGCAGTTTGTCTTCAATTGGCACAACGACCACATCCGCACGCCGCCCTACCGGCCGTATGACCCCGCCCTGCGACGGCTGTACCGGTGGGGGTAGACGTTTCGTCTAAAACAGAGTCATCTAGCTCAAGCAGAGTGCCCATTGAAACCTATTGCTAGCAGTACTGCTGCGGTTATTGGGCTTACTCGTTCGTGACAGTACACCCCCAACCGTCGTAGTCGCCGTTGTACTTGCGTGCCAAATCCATTAAGTAATACGATTGGGAGTGGACATCGTGCAATGGTGCTTGAAAGGCTACTCCAAGTGAATAGGGATACTCCTGGTCGATAAACTCTTGAGCGAACAATCTATAGTGATTTGCGACAGCTTCATCGGCGGCACTAGTTCGATCGGCTTCTGTTTTGAAATAGAGGAAGTGCTCTAGTATTCGTGGCAAGTCTGGGTTATCGCCTGCATCTAACAACTGCGCCATAACCCTATTATTCATAATCTGCTGATAATGGTAGTCGTTGGGATACAAAAAATCACTGTAGGCATCCCACTGTTTGTCTTCTAAAACCGTTAAATCTGTGGTTTCAGCTGGGTAAGCAGATAACAGGGCCTGCAATTGTTCTTCTAGCTGATTGGCGTTTTCAAAATAATAGTATAAACGTCGTTCGCAGTTGTACGTAAATGTTCCAACGCTGACCATTTTCCTGCCCGGCATCTGCAAATCCGAAAGAATACGATCTTCTTCGATAGCGGCTTTGTCGAGTGCGTCGCCATCCGACAGGCCATCGGGTCTACAAGGTGAAATGGGCAAATTGAAGCTTACTTGAATGGGGTAGCGCTCTTGGATATTTTTGTCCTTCAATGCCAGGTTGACCGTTATCGACCCAGGCATCCCATCGAATTCTGACATATAGTGTTCCCAGTCCTCGGGTATACTTGTATTCTGCATTTGCGTACAACAGGTCAGGGTAAATAAAATTGAAAAGGCTGCGATAACTTTCCACATACCCAAAGTTATACAACTCATGTGCAACTCCATTTCATACACACCCATTATCAATCTTCGGAAGACCGCCCCGCCCTAGCCCCTACCTTTGCCGCCCCACGCCATGCCCCGGGGTAGAATGCGCAGCAAAACCGAAAAACGGGCCCGCTTTGCCGGCTACGGCACCGCCTACACCCAAAACCCGGGCCTCGCGGGCCAGTGGCGCGCCCAGTTTGCCCACCCCGACCGGCCCCTGGTGCTGGAGGTAGGCACGGCCCGGGGCGAGTTCCTGCTCGGCTTGGCGCAACTGCTGCCCGAGCGCAACTACGTGGGCCTGGAGCGCAAGGGCGAGCGCCTCTACCACATTGCCCGCGACGCCGAGGCCCTGGGCCTAACCAACCTGCGCCTGCTGCGCGAAGACGCCTACGTGCTCGGCGAGGTCTTTGCCCCCGGCGAGGTCGACCAGATCTGGATCACCTTCCCAGACCCCTACCCCAAAGACCGCCACGCCAAGCACCGCCTCACGGGGCCCCACTACCTGGCCCAGTACCGCAAGGTGTTGGCGCCGGGCGGGTGGGTAGACCTGAAGACCGACAGCGCCACGCTCTTCGCCTTTACGCTCGAAACCCTGGCCGAGGTCGGCCTTGCGCCCGAGCGGCAGACCGACAACCTGCACCAGAGCCCCTGGCTAGACGCCGAGACCGGCACCCTGACCGGCTACGAGCGCCGCTTCTTGGCCGAGGGGCTGCCCACGCACTACCTGCGCTTCCGGTTCGCGTAGCGTTTGCGCAGCCCGGCGCGTAGAACCCGTCTAGGTACGGCGCGGCGCTTGAAACCCACGGCCCCCCTGCCGAGGTTTGATAGCTATGCCGTTCATCCTCGAAGGCCTGTGGCTGCTGGCCAAGCTGTGGTTCGGGCTGTTTGTGCTGCTCGAAAACCGGCGCACCAAATGGACCGACCCCCAGCTGGAGGCCCTGCGGCACCAGGGTGCGGCCTACCACCAGCTCGCCGAGGGCCGGTACCTGGAGCTGCTGACGGCCCTAAGTGCCGAAACGGCCCAGCAGAGCCCCAAGCCGGGGGTTGCGCACTGGCTGCGGGCCCAGGCCTGGTACCACCTGGGCCACTACCCCCAGTGCCTGGCCGCCTGCGACGCCGCCCTGCAGGCCGACCTGTACAACAGCCACGTGTACCACCTGCGCGCCCAGGCCCTCTACGCCCTGGGGCGTGTGCGCGAGGCCCTCGAAATGTGCGACTACGCCCTGCGCCTGGCCACCGCCAATGGCGCGGTGCACACCCTGCGCGCCACCTGCCTGGCCCAACTGGGCACCCCCGCCCCCACGCCGCCCGCGCATTCGGTGCTCGTGCCGAATACGTAGAAGAGCGCCACCCCTCCTGACCTCCCCTCTGTGAGGGGAGGCAACACAGCCGCTTTTGCCTCTCCTCCTTTTCAAGGAGGAGTTGGGGTGCTTACAGACCCCCCTACCGGTTCAAATTGACGGTGGCGGGCACCAGGAAGGCGCCCTGCCACGAGGTGCGGGCGGCGCGCAGCACCTCTTCGGCTTCGGTTTGGGTGAGGAAGTCGCCGAGCCGTACCTTGAAGTAGGGCCGCTCGAAGTCTACGTAGCACACCTGGTCTGGGAAGAGCGTCTGGGCCTGGTACTTGGCGTTGTTGGCACCGCCACGGTCGCCGACGAATACCTGGATGCGGTAGCCCTGGGCCGTGGTCACGCTGCGGTTCTGGGCCACGAGCTTCTCGGCCAGCCGGGCAATGGCATCCGATTGCAGGTAGGCTACCTGCAGCTTGCGGCGGGTGGTATCGAGCGCGGGCACCTTGGCGGGGGGCGGCAGGGCGCGGTAGGGGTCGTCGTAGGTCACCTTGCGGCGGTAGTGGTCTACGCTGACGGCCTCGTAGCGGGTATAGGGCGCGGCCGTCTGGGCCCAGCCGAGCGGCCCCACCCACACGAGCACCCCAAGTGCGGCCCACAGTTTCATGGTGCAAAGTTGGTACTTTCGGGCCACTCGCAGAAAACCGAGTTTCGCCCCGGGCATGTTGTCTTCGTTTTCTCCTCGCCGCGCGGTGGCGGTGCTGGTTTTTGGGCTACTGGCGGTGCCGGGCCTGGCGCAAGACAGTGCCTACGTAAAGAATTTCACGCACAAGTTTCTGCTCACCTCGCGGCTGGGCCTGCGGGGCCAGGCGTTCCAGTTCAGGCCCGACGGGCTGGCCACGACCCTCGACTACGCCCCCAACGTGGCGGCCACGCTGAGCCTGGGCTTCAACTACAAGTGGCTGGGGCTGGGTATTGGCATCAAGCTGCCCGAAAGCCCCATCAACGAGGGCCGGGGCGAGACCGACCAGTTCGACATCCAGCTCAACAGCTACGGCCGCGAGTACGGCTTCGATGTCTTTTACCTCGACTACCGGGGCTTTTACCTGAGCAACACCCGCCGGGCGTTGGGCCCCCAGCCCTCGGGCGAGCCCTTTTACCTGCGGCCCGACATCGAAAACCAGGTGTACGGCCTAAACCTGTACTACGTGTTCAACCACCGGCGGTTTTCGTACCGCTCGGTGTTCACCTTCAACGAGCAGCAACTGCGCACGGCCGGCAGCTGGCTGGCGCAGGTGAACCTGGCCAACTTCAAGAGCCGGGCCGACTCGGCGTTCGTGCCGAGCCAACTCACGGGCGACCTGGCCGACCCCCAGCTGGGCGAGATCAGCTACCTGCGCTTTTTGCAGGCGGGGGCCCTGGGCGGCTACGGCCTTAACCTGGTGGTGAAACGCCGGTTCTACGGCAGCGCCTCGTTGCTCTTGGGCCTGGCGCTGATCGACTACTACGCCGAAGGGCCGGGGGGCGAGGTTGGCAGCGGCCAGCGCATCAGCGCGCGGGCCCTGGCGCGGGGCGGGGTGGGCTACAGCAGCGACCGCTGGTTCTGGGGCGCCAACACGCTGATCGATGCCTACAACCTGCGCTACAGCGAGAACCTGGACGCGTCGTTTTTCGTGACGCAGTTCCGCTTCTACCTGGGCCACCGGTTCGATTGGAAGCTGTGGTAGGGGGGGCTGCACATTAACTACCGGCAGAAATTGGCCGCACGGGCCTACACCCCGGGCATCTGAGCCCCGGCGTGTGGCGGCGCGGGCTGTCGCCCATCAAGTGCTTTTTCGCCTTTGTTCAGGAGGCTTGGTAAGCGCCCGCCGGAAGTTTGCCCCATGACTTCTTCGCTATCAACCCCCACCCCGCCGCGGACCGCAGCCCTGCTGCTGCTTGCCGCCGCGGTGAGCTTCACGGCCATTTTTGCGTGGCTGGCAGCTGCCTTCGGTTACCCGGATGTACTCGAGCGGCCCGCCGCCGAGGTTTTGCCCCGCCTCGCGTTTGGCGGCACCCGCCTACAGGCTATCTGGACGCTTTACGCCCTATTGCCGCTGGTTTTGCTGCCCATTGCAGCCCAACTGGCCCAGACGCTAGAATCGCCGTTCCGCCGCAACCTGTTTCGCATGACCGGTGCCTTGGCGGCCTTTACCCTGAGCCTGGGGCTTATCCGCTGGCCCAGCCTGCACACTTACCTGGCCCAGGTCTGGTTGGCAGCCGACACCAGCGGGCAAGCCAACATAGAACTCCTGTTTGCTGGCGCAAACCAGCTGCTGGGTACCTACCTAGGCGAGTTTGTCGCCGAGTTGTTCCTCTACAGCTGGATTGGGCTAGGGGCGGCCACGCTAAAGCACAGCCGCCTGCGCGGGTTGCGGTACCTGGCGTACGCAACAGCCCTCAACGGCGTGGTGGGTGCCTTCAGGTGGATGGGCGGCGTGCCCGAATGGGCGGGCGAGCTGAGCAACGTGCTACTGCCCGGCTGGCTGCTGCTGTGGGGCGTTGCGCTCCTGCTGCCCAAGGGGCAACCCACCCCGGGTACCGTAACGCCGCTGGCAAAAACGCCCGTGCGCTGGCGCGGCATAGTGGTGTGCGCTGCGCTGGCCGCTGGGGCCATAACCCAGGTACACGCACAGTCGCGGTTTGAGGGCCATGACCTGTCGATCAACGGGTTTCGTAACCCCAGCATTGGCCTGGAATACCGTAGGGGGCAGGTGAGTGGCCACGTAGGCTACTACTCGACCATACTGCCCACAGGTGTGGGCGATACCGACGAAACCAACGGCTACCTACGTACCGGTGCCACCGTGTGGTTCTTGCCCTTTGGCAAGTTGGTGCCCACCCCCTCGTCGGCCTACGCGTCGGCCTCGTGGCTGGTTAGCACCCACGAGACCCCCAGCTTTGCCCCGGGCCTGCTGCTCGAAACCGGCCTACGCTTTTTTGTATGGCGCGGCCTCAACGCCCGGATCGGCGTAGCAGCCCTGATGCGCCCCGGCAAAACCTACATTAACCCGACCCCGGGCATTAGCTGGACCATTCCGTTACATTAGTACAAGCACACCACGGCTGCAGGCGGGCAGGTGCCCGCCTGTTGCTGTTTGTGGGCGCCCCGCAGAACGCCACCCCCCACCCAGACCGTGCCCCACCATGCTTGAACACCTACTGGCACCGGTTGTAGACCTGGCAGGCCTAACACCCCCCGAGGCGGCCGCACTGGCCGACGCCTTCAGGCTCGTACACCTGCCGCGCAACAGCGTGTGGGTGGCGCGCGGCTCTACCCAAGGCGACCTGGGCCTGATTGAAAGTGGGATGCTCTGCTACTTTCTGTACAAAGACGGCACCGAGTATGCCAACTACCTGGCCCCGGCCGGCGAACTGGTGGCCCCCTTGGCGGGGCTCTTGCACCAAGAAGCCAACCTGGAGCAGATAGCCGCCGTGACCGACACCCGGCTTTGGGTCGTTGGGCGCGAAGCCTTTATGCACCTGGTGCAAACCCTGCCCAACGGGTGGCGCATGCTGGCACAACTACTGGCGTACCAGATAGGCTGCATGGAAGCCTCGCGGCGCGACGCCCTGCTGCTAACCGCCGGCGAGCGGTACCAGCAACTGCTGGCCAAAGAGCCGCAACTGCTGCAGCAAGCCCCCCTACACCACATTGCGCAAGTGCTGGGCATTACGCCGCAACACCTGAGCCGCCTGCGCCGAAAACGGGTGGGCGCCTTCTAGCCTTAGGCAACTAACGGGTTTAGGCAGGTATGCCCAGCACTAGTTGTACGCCTACCGAAGTGGTTCTTGCAGCCGCAAGGTATCTTAAGGCTCACGCCAGAACCGGCCGTAGGTACCCCCCCGATTGCTACCCTACTGCAGATAGCTATGTCTTCTGTCCGCTTCCTCCCGATCCTACTATTTATTATGCTTGGGTATCCAGCTTTTACGCAGGAGGTGCCTCAGCAGAGTACACGACGCATAGTTGAGCTGGAAGACTTCGCAAGAGCTGATTCAATTGTTATATTTTATGACAAAGTAGATGTTGATATATATGACGGCGGCCATCGTAATTACGATGAAATCCTGATAAATTGGAATGACAAATTTTATTTTACTAATAAAAAGCTTCTTAAAAATATAAAGCCGTCTAGGATAGCCTTAAAAGACTCGATATTGCTAGATACATTAGCCCGGTTCATGAATGATGTACGAATAACTGGAGAGAAAAACTATGAATATTTAAACCATTTTAATGCGGTTATAGTTGTTCACCTCTACAGTGAAGGCTTCATAGAACCCTATATTATTGGTAAAGATAATAAGATATATTATAGGGGTGCTTGCCATGTAAGCGAACGATACACACATAACCCTTTGGCGTATTCAAAGAATCCAGAGCTTGCATTTTATGTGTATTTTAACAAGAAACTAAATGAACTCCCTGTCGATAACTAGCTGCGCATGCCCATGCCTTTCTCTCTGCTGAGTATCGCCGTATACCACCACCTGCTGGGTAGGTACGGTGTCCTAGGAGCGTTTTCAGCGCGTTTCGGAGACTTTCGTAGCACTGCATTTCGCGCTTGAGTTACACCCTGAATCGTGAGGTCTCTCGGCTCTGGCACCCCCGTGCAGCCCCCTGCAGTTGAGAAAACCCTAACGCCGTGCAAAGCCGTGGCGGGTGTGGGCCAAACGTCGCACCTTGCGGCATGGCGTTGTGCGATCACCTGGCGGGCATCACCGAGCTCCACTTGGCCCAGGAGCATGTGTGTGTGGAGTGCGTGAAAACCCACAGCACGTGGGTGCACCTGCGCACGTGCCAAACCTGTGGCCTCACCCACTGCTGCGACAGCAGCCCCAACCGCCACGCCACAGCCCACCACCACGCCACCGGCCACCCCGTAGTCGCGAGCGCCGAGCCCGGCGAGCGCTGGCTCTGGTGCTACACCCACAGCCAGCTAGCCGAGTACTAGCCCCTGCGTTTGGACTGGCCCGCGCTCCCACTGCCGCTCGTAGCGCCCACCTACCTGCTGGGCGGGGCAGCGCTTGGCCTTGGGTGCCTGTGGCTGGGCAAGTGGGCCGTGCGCCGGGTACTGCCCGGTGCCGGGCCCTGGGAGCGCGCCTTCTGGGGCGGGTTTGCGACGGTTGTGGTACTCACGGCGCTGGTCGCGGTCGCGTTAAGCGGTGGCCGTACCGTGTGGTGGGTACCACCCCTGCTACTGGGGTTGGCCCTGTGGCGGCTTCGGGTAGCCACACTGGCCCATGAGTATGAAACGCCCGCCAAGGCACCCAGCCCAGGGCTGTGGGCAGTGCTGGTACTGGTACCCACACTGGCCATCTACGGCCTAACCTGGCGCGCAGGCTATGCTTTCGTGCCCGCCCACCCCGACCACGGGCTCTACACCCACATGGCCGCTGCCCTGGCCCGAACGGGGCACGAGGGTTGGGTAAGCGGCGACGCCGTTCTGGCACCTGGGGCGTACCCCCGGACGCCGTACCACCACCTCGAGCTCTGGCTGGCCGCCGGGGGCACCGCCGGGGGGCTTTCGCCCTTAGCACTGTACTGCCTTACCGTACCCGCCTTGCTACTCGTGCTCGTGGGCGCAGGGGTGCTGGCCTTGGCCGAGCGCTTTGCTCCCCGCCTGCCCTGGGGGGTGCTGGCCGGGCTGCTGGTGCTGTTCTGGCTGTGGCGGCCCCTTACAAACGCGCTGTGGAGTGGTGTGCTGGCGACATCGAGCACCGTGTCGCAACTGGCTGGCCCCAAGGTGCTCCTCCACCCAAAACACTACCCGGGTTACCTGCTGTATACGGCTGCCCTACTGGCCCTGCACCAGAGGGCGTATGCTGCCCTGGGGGTCTTGGGGGCGCTGGCGGTTGCTGTGTTCGTGGGTTACGGAGTGCTGGTGGTGGCCCTGGTGGGGGTAACCCTCGTCTGGGGGACGAAACAGGACTGGCCCTGGGTGCTGGGGGCACTTAGCCTAGCGGGGGCCGCACTGTTCTTGGCCTACGGCATACCTGTGGGCACCGAAGGCGCCCTGCAGCTACCCCGCGGCACCCCGCTACAGGAACTCAAAGCCATTCTGCACGCGAGTGTTGTGGCGGTAGGTGTATGGGCCCCGCAGTTGGCATTCCTGGTCTGGCTGTACTGGCGTCGACACCCAACGTCAGTGAGCCTATGGCCTAGGCAGGTAGTACTGTTGGTGGCGCTGGTGGTGGGGGGTGGCTGCACCCTCTGGCAACTGCTCGAGGCGCGGGGTGCACCCGAAGCTTGGCAGGCGTACGCCTACAGTGGGGTGCCGTTACTGCACCTGGCAACCTTTGGGGCGGCGCTGTACCGGATAGGGCCCTACCTGGCAGGAGGTGGCGGCGCGAGGCAGTGGCAACGTTGGGCCGTTGGGCTTGGCCTGGTTGCGGTACTGTTGGTATTGATGCCCCTACCGAAACCTGAACGCGGGGCCGAGCCGACCGCCGAATTTTTGGCAGCCGTAGCACAGATCCACCCCCAAAGCCGCGTGGGGGCCCTCTTTTCCGACCCTACCCGGGCCCGGCACGATTACTACGGCCTCAACTTTTACTTTGGCACTAATCCCGCTCAGAACCAAGCGGTTACTGAGCACCTACTCAAGCTCTACCCTAGGTTTGCGCTTACCACTTCGGTCAATGAAGTTGGGGTGAACTGGCAGGGCCTGCCACCCGTGGTCAGGGCGCTGCGGCAGCGCAGCTTGTTCGCTCGTTTCTACGATGCACAGCCCTGGCAAACCCTAGAAACCGCCCAACTGGCCTACCTGGTGCACCACCGGCTCGATTGGGCCGTAGTCTTACCTGGCGCCGCGGTACCGCAGGTACTTGCATCGGCCCTGCGCCAACGGGTGGTGTGCCCCGAAACGAAGCTGGAGTTCTGGTGGCTAGATCTGGCGACGCTACGACGAATGGTCGGCGACGATAACCCAACGGCCCGCCAACTTCCGTAGCACGAGCAGGTACTGGCCCTTGGCCTCGCCGTAGGGTGCGCTGCGCTGCAGGTGAAAGGTGCCCACCACGTAGGCCGCTGTAGGCCCGGCGCTGTAGACGTCAAGGGTCGGGAAGCTCAGGGTGCCCATCGCCGCCGGGGTGGGGTAACCCGCCCGGTAGTTGGCCAGGGTGGCCGCATAGCCGTAGGTCATGCCCCGGCTACCGACAAACACCAGGCTATCGGATGCCCAGTAACCGGCCATGAAGCCGTCGATGTCGCCGCGGGTCCAGGCTTCGGTTTGCACCTGCAGCAGCTCGCGGATCGCGGCCACGTCGGCGGCCCAGTCGGTTTGTGCCGGGGCAGTGACGGCCCAGCCGAGCAGGGCACCGATTAAAAGACTTTTCGCCGTGCGTGCCACCGTTGTGTAAGGAGGTTGTAGTAAAAGCTGCCCTGGGCTTTGGCCTGGAGCCAGAGGTCGATGCGCAGGATGTCTTCCCAATCGGAGGGGAATACCTGGATGGGTTTGGGGCGGTACTTGCGCTTTTCGACGAACTGCTCGATCGTCGCGAGAATCTCGAGCAGGTGGCGGCCCGACTTGCGCTTGCGCAGTGTGTTCCGGTGCCGCTCGATGAGCAGCGTTGCCTCGGTGCCGGTGGGGTCGAGGTCGAGGTGGAACAGCACTTCGAGCACGTACAGCAGGCCGTTGTCGGCCAGTTCGGGCACCCGTTGCAGGCAGTTTTCGATCTCCTCGAGGCCCTGGGTGGGCAAGTTGGCCGCCAGCAAGATGGCAAAGCGGTAAAAGAGCACGCGCAGCTGCTGGGCGTGGTCAACCCCCATCAACTGTTGGGCCTTGGCCAGTTGGGCCAGGGCAGAGGGGATGTCGTTCTCGTAGAAGTAGAATAGGGCCGACACCTCCAGGTAGTCGGGCAGAAACGCGGCCTGGATGCTTTCGGGTAGGCTGTCGGCCTCTTTGTTCAGGCGGTAGATGGCCCCGGTGAGCATCAAGAAATCGCCCACGGCCAGCCCGCTCTTCAGGTGCCGGTTGATGAGCTCGTACTGCTGCAGGCGCGGCAGGCCACTGGTGGGCGTAACGTGTTTGGCTACGTAGGCGCTTAACGTGCGGTGGTAGCTTTCGGCCTTGCCGACCAGGTCGTGGTAGAGCTCGAGGCAGGCTAGGCGGCCCATCTGCAGCTCGTACTGGTCTTCGGCCATGGCCATGTCGTGCACCGGCTGGATGAACGCCGTGGCCTTTTCGGCGATCTGCTCTGCGTCGTCGCCATCGGTATTGATCCTCAGCAGCGTCAGGAGGTTGAGGCACCGTTCGAGCACCTTTTGCTTTTCACTGCGCTCGGCCAGTTCGGCTTCCAGCTGCGTAAGCTGCTCGTAAAGTTTCAGGCTGGGGTTCTTGCTCAGGACCAGGGCCTGTTGCTGCAGCCTGACGGCCCCCATGGCGGCTTCGGCGGCACTGGCGGCGTGGGCACGCTCTAGGGCCTCTTCGCCGTACTGCACGGCCGCTTCGCCCATGCGACGCTCGAGCAGCACCTTGGCCCGGCCGTACAGGCGGTTGAACTGGTAGCCGGGGTGCTGGTTGTTCGAGTACTCGAGCAGCACGGTGAGGATGTTGTCCATCAACGCGCGCTTCTGCATGGAGTAAAAGGCGCGCGAGACGTCTGAAAAATGCTCCTGGTACGTGTCTTGGTCTAGCGCCTTGGTAAAGCGTAGGGCCTTGAGGTAGGCCTCGTAAATGTGCTGGATACGCCCCTCGCGCTTGTGCAGCTGGTAGAGGCGTTTTTCTTCGCGGGAGAGCGATTGTACCAGATCAAACAGGATCTGCATACCGGGGTGAGTTTCAGTCGTTTGCCGAGTAAATCTACCGGCGCCGAGGTTAATACTACAGCACCTAGCCGCCCAACGGGCCCAAATGTGAGTAAAATGGCCCCTGAGTTATGCACATAGGTGCGCGTGGGCACCACTGTGTATAGCACCCGGTACGGGGGTTAAGGCCTTACCTGTTAAGCAGTTACCTGCTGCCGACCCCAACTGCACAGGGGGTGGGTTGCCGCAGCGTTCGGGTACCCAGAAGGTGGGGTGCTAGGCGCCCAGGGGCACCCGGTGCTGCCCCTCAAGCTCCCCCAGGCGTGCAAGCTGTTCGCGGTGGTGGGCGTAGTGGCTGGCCTGCATCAGGAGGACGTTCCCCGGCGTTCTGACTACCGGTTCGCGCCAAATGGGGTGGAAGCGCGCGTGCAGCGAGATGGAGCCATAGACATCGGCCAGCTCGGCCGACGACTTGCGGAACAGCTCTACGGCCTCGGCCCAGCTTAGCTTGGCGTAGCGGGCCAGGCTCTGGGGGTTGATCTTCTCGGGGGCCGGGATGGGCTCGATGGGGTTGCCGGCGAATGTGTTCAGGATGCTGCCGATGTAGAACACATCCCACCCGACAAGGTGGAGCATGACTTCGCGGGGGCTCCACGCCCCGGTACACACAGCGACTTGCTGGTGTGCCGTGAGGCGCGCGGCTACTTCAAGTACTGCGGCGCGTTCGGCTTCGAAGGTGCGTAAACTCAGGTCCATCGCTTGGGTACGGTATGCGCAACCAAGTTAACGCCCCTAAAGACTGTTTCGTATATCACGTAGCTGGTACGTGGTAGCCAGTACGTGGTTCTACGTAAGGCGGAGCGAGGCCTGCTGCCAGTAGGGGTTCCCGATGGCGACCGGGACACGCGCCCCCGCCCCGGCGCAGGAGCTGGGGGTTGTGCCCGGTAGTGCCAGTGTAGGTGTAGCGGAACCTCATACCTAAAGTTGCTACTGATTGGTAGAGGTAACCGCCGTAGGGGCCGCTAAATCAGAGTTACAGGTGAAGGTGGTAGTTGTATCGGCAGAAAAAGCCTAGTCCAGGGGTTAAACACCTAGGTTAATTAGACTGGCAATCAGGTAGTTAATTGGAAATCTCACAGTGTGATACATTACCCAGGCCAATGACGCACCTCGATATTGCCTTTAGAAATTAAAAAGACTACTTTAGGATTAGCGCTATCGCCTATTCTAGGCACAGAGTCAACTTTAAAAACCAACTCATTAAAGTCTAGTGTTATGAAAAATGTTGGATACAAGAACTTATAATACTCTTCGGTATCAGGGGGCAAAATAAAATTAAACTCAGGTGGCCTCTGTTTGACCAAAACTTTTGAGCCATGGGGCTTGAAATTTATGACATAAAGTTTTGTCTTGAATTTAAAGAGCTTGCAAATAAAAAATTTACTGGTCCAAATACTAACAAAATAGTACCTAATCCTATCAGTCTGGTAAATATCTTCGAATCCAAAGATTGTGTCGGCGCCCGAGAAATATTTTTTTAGCAATTTGTCTCTTTTTTCTGCAAGCCCAGGGGTGGTCCGAAAATAACCGCTAATTCGGTCGCTCGCTTTTACGGTAGAGTCGATGTGTGCAGACAGTTTCGAATACTTCTCAAGCTGGCCTTTAGCTTTTAGGCCAGGCCAAGCAAGCATTCCTGCTACGAGTGCACTAACAATGAGCGATCTCACGGGAAGAGTAGCTGAATGCATGTTGATCGAATCGTGGGTTGGCCTAGCAGACCTGGACGTGCGTTGATCAAGACCCGGAAGCCGCCAACCTGGTAGGCCGTGTCTTGGGGGGTAGTCTTGGGCCAGTAGGGGTTCCCGATGGCGACCGGGACACGCGCCCCCGCCACAGCGCAGGAGCTGGGGGTTGTGCCCGGTAGTGCCGGTGTAGGTGTAGCAGTCCACGGCGTCGCTGAAGCGATTACATTCTGGTTGTAAGCTTTGAATTTAAGATAATAATAAATCCACAAAAAGAAAGGTACAAGAATATCAATAGCATTCGCTTAAGGAGATATCGGACAGGATTAGATGGAGCGAGCTTAGATACTGGCCTGCCTAATTTATTCCAATTGGCAAATTCTTTGTAAGTGAAATAGAAAGCATACAATCCTGCGAGAATCCATGCTAGATATATGATGTTTAAATTTTGCATTGTACGAATACCGAAACCCGTCATTAAGTACAGCGCTAGCATAATTATACTGTATAATGCAGGAAAACCAAAAAGGAAATAATAAAGTACGCCGAAAAAGCCTGCTATAAACCTTTCAACATCCTCACTGATTCTCTTATCTTCAAAGCAGATGAAGATGGTGCTCCTTAGAAATGAATAGATCATGGTCGGGTGGCTTCAAACATCCTTCCGGTAAACCAAGCTTGCGCAGCAAGATATGCTACGCCTTACCACACGACTGCTGGCCAACCTACACCGAGTAGCTGGTGCACAGCACCGTAGCCAAGGGTGTTCTCACGACAATAACTGCACAAGTTGGCGCGCCCGCCCCAGCGCAGGAGCTGGGGGTTGTTCCCTGTAGTACCGGTGTGGGTGTAGCGTAACCTCACACCTAAAGTTGCTACAGAATGGCATGGGTATCTAGTGTTAACAGTACTAGACACGTATTTCGAACCTGCCTCCTTGAGGAATGGGCTTCAATGAAATCTCTATAGGAAAGCAAGAACACTTAACACACTAGAGAAGTATGCAAGATTAATCTCTAGCATATTACTATTTGCTAGTAATGATAAAAATCTAGTCAGGCCAATGACGCACCGTGATATTGCCTTTAGAAATTAAAAAGACTACTTTAGGATTAGCGCTATCGCCTATTCTAGGCACAGAGTCAACTTTAGAAACCAACTCGTTAAAGTCTAACGTTACGAAAAATGTTGGATACAAGAACTTATAATACTCTTCAGTGTCAGGGGGCAAAATAAAATTAAATTCAGGTGGCCTTTGTTTGACCAAAACTTTTGAGCCATGGGGCTTGAAATTTATGACATAAAGCTTTGTCTTAAATTTAAACAGTTTGCGTATAAAAAAATTACTGGTCCAAACGCTGACGAAATAGTACCTAATCCTGTCAGTTTGGCGAATACTTTCGTATCCAAAGATCGTGTCGGAACCTAAAAAATATTTTTTTAGCAATTTCTCTCTTTTTTCTGCAAGCCCAGGGGTGGTACGAAAATACCCGCCTATTCGGTCGCTCGCATTTACGGTAGAGTCGATGTGTGCAGACAGTTTCGAATACTTCTCAAGCTGGCCTTTAGCTTTTAGGCCAGGCCAAGCAAGCATTCCTGCTACGAGTGCACTAACTATGAGCGATCTCATGGGAAGAATAGTTGAATGCATGTTGATCGAATCGTGGGGTAGCCTAGTAGACCTGGATGTGCGTTGATCAAGACCCGGAAGCCGCCAACCTGTTAGACCGTGTCTTGGGGGGTAGTCTTGGGCCAATAGGGGTTCCCGATGGCGACCGGGACACGCGCCCCCGCCCCAGCGCAGGGGCTGGGGGTTGTGCCCTGTAGTGCCGGTGTAGGTGTAGCGGAACCTCACACCTAAAGATGCCACAGTATGGCAGAGGCAACCGCCGTAGGGGCCTTCTAAACCAGCCATATCGGTGGCAACGGTAGGTGAATAGCCCAAAACATCTATTACAAATGGGATAAAACAAAAAAGATTTGAATTTAAAATCAGATTATAACCTGCTAAGCTTTCATTTTAATAGATCACCAAAGATTCTTACTTAGAATCACAATGGACTTTAACTATTTCTGGCTGTTTTAAATAGCAAATCCTTTCCACACTAACATGACTAATTCTTGGTTGAATAGTAATACGTCTAACAAGATCTTCAAATTCAAAAGTAATAAGGTATTTAAGGTCTCCATATCCTGCATCGCTAGAAAGTTTTCGTGCAAGATCAAGAATAGAGTTGTAAGATACCTTTCGAGTGGAGTTAACCCTTACAAAGGTGGCCCTATGGGTGCGTTTGTCGTACTGATAAGTACACTCTTTTGTGATTAAAAACTCTCTGCTCCAAAGAGTAATCGTCAATATCCTTTGAGGCAAATTATTCCTACTCGTATGGTGAATAGACTCAAGGCCAAATACTGTGTCACCAAATGAAAAATGTTTACGAATTATCTTATCCCGTATTTCAGATATCCCCTCGGTTGTCTTGAAATAATTCATATCTTTGTTACTAAGAACAGACGAATCTATATACGCAGACAACAAAGAAATCTCTTGCACTTGAGATTTTACTTTAATTGGCATCCAAAATAGTGTCAAAATTGTTGGCACTATTGCATGTGTGGCTCTCATGGGAAGAAGTAGCTTGCAAAGCGTGATGTAATGCCTGTGTATGCATTGTAAAGTGTATCGGTGAGGATTCTATTTCTAAAATTTAGTTTCCAGTTGGGAGATATTCGTTCTAGTTCATTTAGGGAAACATTATTAAACCCTTTGCGACTCATTGCATCGTAAGAGTAGTACTCTCGCATGGTCAGTCCCTTTTCCATCCTAAACAAATTTTCAAAGTAAACAGCTCCATATTCGTCATTACTAGATTTCCTGCCATTCTGTGGATCAACAAAATATCCCTCGATACCAGCACCTATGCGGTTCATTAGCACATGAGCAATCTCATGAACCAATACTGATTCAAGGTCATAGCCAATTGGAATATGATTTGCCGTTGCACCACCTGCAGACGAGTATAATGCCATATAAATATCTCTCCCTTGTGTTATTGGAGGTTCTTCACCTCTGAGGCTTTTAGTGCTTTTGGATTTGTCGGATAGAATCCGATTAGAATTGATCGAGAGCCCGATTATTTGAGCCATTTGGATAAAAACGCTCCACTTATCGCCTGTCTCACTTATACTCTTAAGTTTTTCGACTATTTCTTTAATAAAAGGAGTCAATTCGCCAGTGTATGCCTCCCCATCCCTTCCATATACAGCTCCATCTTTATATGTCAATACGATATTTTGTTTTTCCATTAATTTTAGTTTTGTCTCTGATAGTTATTCCTACAACCGAATTTTGCTCATACCCAAATGTGCCATTGCCCAGGTTGTATAAAGTACCCCCACCGTTGAGGATTAGGTAGGATACCATTGAATACAAGGAATTGAATTTAAACGTCTTGCCTACCCGGTACCACCCGTGGCCGCCCAGTGGCGTAAGCACCTGTGTGGCAATGCGCGCAATAAGACTACCGAGTGAGTTGTTGTAGTTGCTCTCAATACCCCAAGGGTCGAGGGCCTCTAGTTCGCCACCAATTGCCCGCCCGCCGTCGGGGTCTACCATATTCACGGGGGGTTCCCGATGGCGATCGGGACAAGCTCTGCCCATGTAGGTGTACACGCTCTGGTGTGGGTAGTCTTGGGCCATGGGGTCGGCGCCGTTCCAGCGCATGAGCTGGGGGTCGGGACACGCAACACTGTTCAGGCGAACTAGATAGGATGGCATTTACCGCATCACCAATCTGAAATGATTTCAAATCCGAATGAACTATTTTCAGTCAACGGATTTTTATATACCTTTGTGTCAAAATACATATAGCCATTTCCAATTGCTATTGGCAAATCAAACAAAAATTTTGTACTATGAAAAATAACAAGTACAAATGCTCCATCTTCATCCCCATATCGAGGAGCAACTTCGTAGGGATACGATTGATTGATGAAATTTACTATTCGATCTATTTTTAACGTATCTGCTATGCTTTTGACAACTATTCTCTGCTTTTCGAAATATGGTAAGTAATTGTAGTGCTCGCACATGTAAAACTCAAGCAAAAGTTGCGACAAGGAATAATAATCGGTAAAGCCATGTCCATAAAAGTGAACTAAAGAAACAGAATCTATCTGTTCAACAAATGTACTGTCAAGCAAAGATACGTCTTGCCCATTGCAATTATGGCCTGCAAAGGTATGCATCCAAATGACTACTAGGAACCCACAAAGCCTGTTTGTGATCATGATCGACTTGTTGAGGTTGAACATACATCAGAAATCCCACGGGTTGCTGTTTGGTGGCAAGGGATACCGAAATAGCCTTGATGACCTATAATCGGCAACATCTCTAAAAGAACCATTCGGCATAGTTGGATTCGAGTACTGCCAATAACGGTTTTCTAAATCGATAGCAGTTTGCTCGAAATCAATACCTTTCGACTTTAAAGTATTTCTTAGTGCTGCATCAGAAGTTGATCCAAATTTTAAGCCGTCAATCACGTGGCCAAATTCATGAACCAATATACCTAACGGGGATAATTTATTCATATACGCTTTACTTTGTGGGTTTGAATTTTGTGCACCATGATCGAAATACCAGTTTATCAGAATCAACCTATTTGCAGACATTGTGCTAAAGCTTGTAGAGCTACGCCCTGGCCCTGCTATGCCATTTATATATATTTTATCATAGTTCTTGCTGTTCCCTAAATCTGAAAGCATTTGTGCTATGCTATTCAATATATCGGTGAAGTTATTTTGAGTCATGTATTGCAGCGACTGCAATACTTTATTTTCTGTTGTCTTGTCACTAAAACTAAGTTTATCATAATTTTTTGCAATTCCATAGGGTACTAGGAAATAAGCTGTTATTGTGGCATTATCATTGGCTTGAACTACAGTTGCACTACCGGGTATATAATCAAGCTGGTTTTCCGGCGTAAACACCATGCCTACAAAGGAGTAAACGCCTGCAACACCCCCGGTAGCGTGTAGGTAGCCCATCACCTGGCCGAAGTCGACCGCGTCGCCCGTGAAGTTGTCAATGTACTGCTCTGTACGCCAGTTGTAGGTGTAGCCCCAACGACCGGCCCCAAACGAACGCGACCACCCG
>JANRLA010000055.1:0-27964 GCA_033763015.1 Bacteroidia bacterium | reverse complement strand
GCCCAGGGGTTTTTGGTTGCCGGCCAGGTCGAGCTCTACGAGTTGGCTTTGGGTGTAGTAGCTGAAGCGCTGCTCATCGGCGGGGTTTTTCAAAAGGTCCTGGTAGGTACGGTTGGGGGCTACGGCACCGGCCAGGTTGTCCTGTATGGCGGGGCCGGTGGGCAGGGTGGTTTCGGTGGGTAGCGTCAACCCCTCGGTGGCGCGTAGCTTGACCAAGAGGTGCTGCCCATCGGGCAGCCAGGTGATGGGGCTACCCATGGTGGCATTCAGCGTTGGGCCTACCAGCCGCTTGGCGCTAGCGGTGGCAACTTCAACGAGCCAAAGCTCAATGCCCGTTTCGGCCTCGTGGGTGCACGCGATGTACTTGCCATCGGCAGACCACCGGGCATTCCCCAGCCGAGGGCTGGCGGGCAAGCCGGTCACCGGGGTAGGGTTACCACCCGCGACGGGCAACAGGTGCAGGCCGGTTGCGACACTGCGCCGGCTGGGACCAAAAAGCGCAGGATTAATACGCAGGCCACCAATCCGCAGCTCGGTTTCGGCCAGCTCGCGCAGCGGTGGGTAGCTGCTGTAGTCCTGCAGTAGCAGTACCGTACCCGTGGGGTCTAGGCTGGTACGGGGTGCCGGGGCGGCGTCGATAACCTTTTTCAGGATGGGGTCGGGCTGCTGGTAGCCTGAGGTTTGGCTCTGCGCAAGCAGCGGCAAGAGCAGCGCCGAGAGTAGCCCGAAAGCAACCTGTCGGAAGCAGTAGAATTGAGTTCGCATAGGCGTAGCGTTATGGCAAGGTTGTGCAATTGCTAAAACTACTGCCGCCTACCCACGGCAGTAGCTAACAACTGTAAAACCTGGATCGCCCGCTCAGTCGATGTACACCGATGGCAGGGGCAGTGCCGATTCGAAAAGTCGCTCCTCGCCTTCGACCATGACCGATTTCTCAACGTAATCGGAGTTGATGATGGATAGTGCCCCCATGTACGTGAGCCGGAACCTCAAGCGGTCGCCCACCCGCAGGCCCATCGGGTTGTCGGCCAGGTCTACCACCAGCATGTCTGAGCTGGCACCCACCACCTTAACCCAGGGGTCCTGCGGCAGGAGGTAGCGCGGTTGTACATCGAGCAGGCCGATGTCGAGTAGCGCCCGGTGTGCCGTTCGGCCGTAGTCGGCGGGGTCGATGACGGCCACTTCGCCACTGGGGTTGGCGGCGAGTTCGCCCTCGGGCACCGTAGGTTTTTCGGATAGTTCGATGATTTGAGCGGTAAGCTCAAACACATCGTCGCGCATGCCCGCTAGGGTAGCTCCGGTTACGAGGTTGATGCCAAAAAAGAGCAGCTCCCCGATTCGGAAGTGGTTGATGGCCGGGGGCAGCCGGTCCTGTACCAGTAGCGGAACGGTTACGGTTGTGCCACCCGAAAGCCACGGCAGCTTCCGGCCGAAGCGCAGCTCCAGGATGTCGCGGTACAAGGCAAGTTGAACAAGCTTATCTACCGAGGGCATGACGCCCGAGAGGCAATTCAGGTTGGTGCCCAGGCCAATCACCTCTATGCCCGGTAGGGTAAAGACGGCCTGGTAAAAATCGACAAGGTGATCGCCGAGAACGCCCTCGCGCAGGTCGCCCAGTTCGACCATAATGAGCACCTTGTGAAGCTTGCCCTGGGCCTGGGCCGCCTCGCTGAGCCCCTGAATGGTGCTGAGCTCTGTGTTCAAGCTTACATCGGCCACGGCCACCACTTCGGCCAGGTACTGCGGGGGTGGCGGCTTGATGTATACCGTTTGCACACTGGGCGCTTGCTCGCGCAGGGCTTTCAGGTTGCTCAAACGCGAGTCGTGTACCTCGGTTACCCCCAGACGCAGCACCTCGTGGATGAAGTAGGGGTTGCCGCAGAGCAACTTGGTGACCACTGCCCAGCTGCGCTGCTTTTCTGCAAAGAGCGCATCGAGGAACCGGTAATTCTGCTTTAACCGCTCCCGGAATAGGGTTATCCGGGCCATGATTAGCGCGCCGGGTGCACGTAGCGCATTTCGATGTACTTGTGGGTAAACCCCAGGGTTTCGTAGAGCTTGCGGGCCGGGTTATCGGGCTCTACGTGCAGGGCGATACCGCCGGTGGCAGTCCGCAGCGCAGTTTCGAGCAGGGTGTGCCCGATCCCTTGCCCGCGGTGGCGTTCATCGACCGCGATGTACACCAGAAGGTGCGCGGGCACGTAACCGCTCATGTGGGTGTCATTGAGCACCAGGGCACCGAGCGGCTTGCCCGCAGCGTCTTCGGCAATCAAAATGCTACCCCCCTGCTGGGCCTGGCTACCGAGGGCATACGCCAGGCAGGCGAGAATATCGGGTAGGGGGTCTCGGTACTCACCCAGGTGGTGGTGCAGCCACTTGGCTAGGGGTAGCAACTGCGCTTCGGGTAGGGGCTCTGAGGGGGTGTAGGTAACAATCGAATACCGCACGGGCCGGGGGTTTATGGCGTACACTGGGCCGCGAAACCACTGCCGCGCCCCTTCCGGTCTGAACTAAGTTACCCAATTTGGCTGAGCGAACCAACCATTCTGTCAAAAAAACTAGACAGTTTAAACCTGGTGCCGCTCTACGCATCTTCAAGGCCATCATCTCGCCGTCTATGCTACGCTACCGATTGTCGCTCCTTCTGACGCTGTTCTTCCCGAGCCTGCTCTCGGGGCAGTTGTACTTCCCGCCCACTTCGGGTACCACCTGGGAAACCGCTACGCCATCTGCCATTGGGTGGGACGAAACCCGGCTCGACTCGCTGCGCGACTGGCTCACCGAGACCAACACCAAGGCGTTTATCGTCCTGTACCGGGGCCGTATTGTCATCGAATGGTACCTCAATGGCCATACCCAGGACGCCAACTTCCAGTGGGCCTCGGCCGGCAAGACCATCACGGCACTGGCCATCGGCATGGCCCAGGAAGAAGGCTTGCTGAACATCAACGACCCCGCCAATCAGTACATGGGCGACGGCTGGACGAGCGCCACCCAGGCCCAGGAAGACGCCATCACCATCTGGCACCAACTCACCATGACCAACGGGCTGGAGGATAACCAGCTACTGGTCGATCCCTTCTGTACCGACAAAGCCTGCCTGCTCTACCGGGCAGCTGCCGGTACCCGCTGGGCCTACCACAATGCCCCCTACACGCTCCTCGATTCGGTTATCGAAAAGGCCTCGGGCGAGAGCCTGAACGCGTTCATCTCCAACCGCATTCGGAACCCACTGGGTATGAACGGCTTGTACCTGAAAGTGGGATTTAATAACGTGTACTTTTCCACCGCCCGCAGCATGGCCCGGTTTGGGCTCATGATGCAGGCAGGTGGTGTGTGGAACGGCGATACCCTGCTGCACGACCGCGCCTACTTTGCGGCCCTGACCACCCCCTCGCAAGACATCAATAAGTCGTACGGCTACCTCTGGTGGCTCAATGGCCAACAGAGCTACCGCGTGCCGCAGTCGCAGATCCAGTTCCCAGGCCCCTACGCCCCTGCGGCCCCGCCCGACCTGGTGGCCGGCATTGGACAGGACGGCCAGATACTGGCCCTCATCCCCAGCCAAGAGCTGGTGGTTGTGCGCCAGGGCGACAACCCCGGCGATGGCTCACCGGCCCCGATTTCGTACGTGGATTCCATCTGGCGGCGGGTAAACTACGTGCAGCTGGCTACGGCGAACGAGACGCCACAGGCCGAGGCCAAGCCCTACCGGCTCTACCCCAACCCATCGGTAGACGTTGTGACCCTCGCAGCTGATGGGCCCAGCCGAAGCCTCTCGGCCGAGCTGCACACGACGGCCGGGGCCTGTGTCGAGGCCTGGGCTAACCCAGGCACGTATTCTGTGGCCCACCTGCCCCGCGGGCTCTACGTGCTTACCGTTACCGAAGGCACCCGCCGGTGGGCCGAGCGCCTACTGCTCGCACCCAATCGGTAAGCCCACCATCCGCACGGTAGGGCAGCCAGGGCGAGGAGCTCCCTACAGCCCGTAGCGCTCTTTCAAAATGGCCACGTGGTGGGCCAGGTGGCCGTACAGCACCCACACCAGGGCGTGGATAGATACGGGGTAGTTGTTGGCGGTGCCTACCCGTGTCATGTCGTTTTGCGTGATCCCGCGCAGCAGGGCCAAGTTGGCCTGCCGGGCCGTGAGGAGCTCCTGGTAGGTCTGGCGCAGGGGGTAGTCTACGAAGCGGGCGTGGCGCACGTAGGCGTTTTCGTCGAAGCCCGGCAGCGAGGCCTGTTCGCCGCGGTCGAAGCACAGAATGCGGTAGCCAAACACCCGCTCGGCGTCGGCGCAGTGGCCGATAACTTCGGCGACGGCCCACTTGTCGGGCCCGTAGCGGTGGTGGCGCTTTTCGTCGGGTATGGCCTCGAGGAAGGCGAAGTCGGTCGTCAGTTGCTGGGTTAAGGCATCAAACGGGGCATCAACCTCGGGCAGTTGCTTGAAGTAGTGTCCAAAGTACTCGGGGTAGGGGGGCTGCACGTAAAGGGCCATGGCGTGAAAGTAGTGTTTGCCGGGGTTCGGTCACCTTCGCACGAATCCGGTTCTGGGTAGCGAGGGCTTCTGCGGAGCTTTGAATCGAGTTACACAGCCAACCCTTTACTCATCACGTACCCACTACGTAGGCCTCACGTCGTTTGCCCTCGCCCCATGACCCAAGACGCACTGAACTACCAACGCATCGCCAGCGCCATTGCCTACCTCGATGCCCACTACGACCAGCAGCCCGACCTGGCCGCCCTCGCCGAGGCCGTGGCGGTAAGCCCCGACCACCTGCAACGCCTCTTCACCCAATGGGCCGGGGTGAGCCCCAAGCGCTTCTTGCAGTGTTTAACCCTCGAGCACCTAAAGGCTCGCTTGGGCCACTACGCCAACCTGGCCGAGGCCGCCGACAGCGTGGGCCTGGCGGGTGCCAACCGCGTGTACGACCTCTTCGTGCAGCTGGAGGCCCTGAGCCCGAGCGTCTTCCTGCGCCGGGGCGCCGGGCTTGAACTCCGGTACGGCACTCACCCCACGCCCTTTGGCCATGTCTTTGTAGCCACGAGCGAGCGGGGCATCACCGACCTGCAGTTTTACGACACGCCCACCGAGCTTGCGGCGCTCGAGGCGGGCTTTGCCGAGCGCTGGGCGGCTGCCGAGCGGGTAGAAGACCCTGCCCTTGCCGCAACCCTCGCGGCACAGGTGTTTGGGCCTGCCACGGGCGCGGGCGCGCGGCTCAAGCTCCTGGTTGGCGGTACCGCGTTTCAACTCAAGGTCTGGCAGGCACTGGTGCAGGTGCCCGAAGGGCGGCTGGTGAGCTACCACGACCTGGCCCGTGCCATTGGGCAGCCGCAGGCCAGCCGAGCCGTGGGCAGCGCCGTGGGGGCCAACCCCATCGGCTACCTCATCCCCTGCCACCGGGTTATACGCACCACCGGCGTGGTGGGCGGCTACCGCTGGGGCAGCACCCGCAAAAAACTGCTGCTGGCGTACGAGGGGACCAAGCACCTGGATTCGGCTGCCTGATGCTGCCCCAGCCCCGACTCGACGTTGCAGACGACCTGCGGCCCATTGACTGGCCTGCAGTGCGTGCAGAACTGGCCCGCCAGGGCTGGGCACGGCTACCCGAACTTCTGTCACCGGCAATGTGCACAGGACTAAAAGGGCTCTACGGGAATGACTCGCGGTACCGAAAAACAGTCGACATGGCCCGGCACCGGTTTGGTCTGGGCCAGTACCGCTACTTTGACTACCCCCTGCCGCCACTGGTTGCCCGCTTACGCGAGGCGCTTTACGAGGGCCTGCACCCCTTGGCTACGGAGTGGGCTGCCCGGCTCGGGCATTGGGGGCCCTACCCCACACGCTTTGCCGACTACACCGCCCGCTGCCATCGCGCCGGTGCTCGCCTGCCAACGCCACTGGTCCTGCGGTACGGCCCCGGTGGGTACAACACGCTGCACCAAGACCTGTTCGGGACCGAGTTCTTCCCCTTCCAGCTCGTCGTAGGCCTAAGCGAGCCCGGCCAAGACTACGGCGGGGGCGAGTTCGTACTCGTAGAGCAACGGCCCCGCAGCCAGAGCGCAGCGCAGGTCTTTACCCTTGCCCAGGGCGAGGGTCTTGTCTTCCCCAGCCACAGCCGACCTGTTGAAGGCACACGTGGTACGTACCGTGTAGCCTTGCGCCACGGGGTAAGCCCAGTAGTCTGGGGCGAGCGGTATGCACTGGGCATCGTTTGCCACGAGACCAACAGCTGATGACACCTCAGGTGGCACTGGGGCCTCACCGGTGGGCTCAGCTCAGAGCAATGGTTTGCTACCGAAGGGCGCACCCGAACTCGGTAGTGGGCAATGCTCGGTTACGCATTTACGGGCGGTGGAATTGCCCAAGTGGGCACCGTATGAAGCCCGAAAACCGGGTACTGTTCCCATCCACCACCCAGGCGCTTGCGGCAGGCTACAGGCCCTGCAAACGGTGCCGACCTTAGCTGGTTTCGCCCGCGTGGCCCACGTTTTCGGCGTGGAGCAGGCGCAGCACGGCCTCGACAAATTCGGGTCGAATGCCCAACTCTGCCGCCAACGCTGTGCGGCTCTCGAAGACCTCCTTGAAGCGGTCGGTCTGGTAATAGGCCACCCCGTGGGTGTGCTTAAGGGCTGCAATGCGCTGGACCAAGGCTTGCCGCTGGGCGATACCGGTCAGTAGCTCGCGGTCCAATTCGTCTACCTGCGTGCGCAGCCGTGCCAGTTCGGTCTGGAAGGCCGCGTCGGGGGTATCGGTACTCGGGTAGGCCAGTGCGCCCAGGAGTTCGCCTAAGGCGGCTGGGGTTAGCTGCTGCGCGGCGTCGGAGAGGGCACTCTCGGGGGTGGGGTGCACCTCGATCATCAGCCCGTCGTAACCCAGGTCTACCATCTGCTGGGTGAGGGCCGGGATGAGGGCGCGTTTACCGGCCATGTGGCTGGGGTCGCCTACCAGGGGCAGGTTGGGGCAGCGTAGCCGCAGTTCGAGGCTCAGGTCCCAGAGCGGGGCGTTGCGGTACACTGTCTCACCGAAGCGAGAAAAGCCCCGGTGGCAGGCGGCCAGCTGCGTAACGCCCGTGCGCTCCAACCGTTCGAGGGCCCCAATCCAGAGGCTCAGGTCGGGGTTTACGGGGTTTTTGACCAGCACCGGTACCCGCGTGCCGCGTAGTGCTTCGGCCAGTTCCTGCACCGCAAAGGGGTTTACCGTGGTGCGCGCACCAATCCAGAGCCGGTCGAAGCCGGCTTTCAGGGCCAGCTCTACCTGCAGGGGAGTGGCCACTTCGGTCATGAGCTCCAGGCGAGTGAGTTTCTTCACTGCGGCCACCCACGGCAGGGCGGCCTCACCGTAGCCCTCGAAGGCACCTGGGCGGGTGCGGGGTTTCCAGATGCCCATGCGCAGCACACGCACGCCCAGGGGCTCTAGGGCCAAGGCAGTGCTGACCAGCTGTGCCTCGCTTTCGGCACTGCAGGGCCCGGCCAAGAGGGTCAGGGGCTGGCCGGGGGTCAGCCAGGCATTTTCGGGGTGTAGGCCCAGCAGGGGGGTAGGGGCAGGTACCATGCGGTAAGAACGCCTGGGGGGCAAGTTTCAATCGAAATTGAAAGATAACCGGCGACTTGGGTGTAGTTTGGAGTATGGGTACAAACATACGTATTAGCCTGGTAATACAACTGATGCTGGGCATGGCCACGCTGGGCCTGGCGCAAACGCCAGCCGTGAAGAAGTACAACCCTGCCGGGGTGTTTGCCCCCCGCACCTACAGCCAGGTAGCCGAGGTGCCACCGGGCACACGGCTGCTGTTTTTCTCGGGCATGGTGGCCCAGGATGAGCAGGGCAACGTACGCTACCCTGGCGAGTTGGCGCTGCAAATCCGCGGGGCGTTTGAGAACATCGACGCAGCCCTGAAGGCCGTGGGGGCCCGCTGGGAAGACGTGGTAAAGCTGACGTACTACGTGGTAGACCTCAAGGAGCAGGACCTGGCGCTTTTGCGCTCCATCCGGTCAGACTTCCTGCCCACCACCGACCCCCCAGCCAGCACGTTGGTGGGTGTAACGGCGCTCTTCGACCCCAATGTCCGCATTGAGATCGAGGCCATTGTGGCCCTGCCTGCACAGTAGCCCCGGCCCCGGGGCAGGCACTTGTTGGTAGGCAAACCCCCTAGCGTTTCCGCTTGCGTGTGTAGGTTGCCAGCTATGTGGCGGTTTGTTGTAGTTGCAGTACTCGTAGTTGGGGTGGGTAAGGTCGCGGCCCAAATGCCCGACACGACCCCCGGCCTGCCCGAGCTTTTCCCCGACGCCGACAGCGCCTGGGTGAAGCGTACCCTGGCCTCAATGAGCTTGGACGAAAAGCTGGGCCAGCTCTTTATGGTCCAAACCTGGACGGCCGAACGCCTGGGCGGCAAGCCCGTCTACAACCGCGACAGCATCGAGCATTGGATCGAGCGCTACCACATCGGCGGGGTCATCTTCATGCAAGGCGGGCCCCACCGCACGGCCTGGCACACCAACCACTACCAACGGCTGAGCAAAACGCCCCTGCTCATGGGCGCCGACTACGAATGGGGGCTGGGCATGCGCCTCGATTCGGTGCTCATCTACCCCCGCAACATCGCCCTGGGGGCCATTGAGAACGACTCGCTGCTCTACCAGTTTGGCAAGGAGGTCGCGCGCCAGTCGCGTGCGGTGGGCATCCACCTGAATTTCGCGCCCGTGGTGGATGTGAACAACAACCCCCAGAACCCGGTGATTGGCGACCGCTCGTTTGGCACAAACAAGCATTTGGTAACGCAAAAGGCCCTGATGGTCATGAACGGGCTGAAGGCAGGCGGTGCCATTGCCTGCGCCAAGCACTTCCCGGGCCACGGCGACACCGATACCGACTCGCACTTCGACCTACCGGTCATCACCCACGACCGCACCCGGCTCGATTCGCTGGAGCTCTACCCCTTCCGGCAGCTGGTGCGCTACGGCGTGCCCTCGGTCATGGTAGCCCACCTGCACCTGCCCAAGCTCGATACCGCCACCAACCGGGCCAGTACCCTCTCGCCGTCGGTGGTGGGGGGTCTCTTGCGCACCGAGGCCCGGTTCCAGGGCCTGGTTATTACCGATGCCCTGAACATGCAGGGCGTGGCCAAGTACCGCAGCCAGGCCGAGCTGGCGCTCGAGGCCTTTAGGGCCGGCAACGACATCCTGCTGTGCCCCGAGCAGATCGGTACGAGCCTCGACACCCTGCGCCGGGCCGTGGCCGATGGGCGCATCCAGGCCCAGGACCTCGACGCCCGCGTGACCCGTATCCTGTGGGCCAAAGCCTGGCTGGGCCTGCACCGCAGCCGCCAGGTAGATACCACCGACCTTGAGGCCCGGCTCAAGCCCGCCAGCGCCCGCGAGCTGCAGCAGACGCTCTACCGCGAGAGCCTGACGCTCGTCCAGAACCGGCGCAACTGGCTGCCGCTCAAAGACCTGCAGGGCCAGAAACTGGTGTACCTGCAGCTGGGCACCGATGCCGAGCAGGCCTTTTACCACCGGCTGCGCATTCATGTGCCGCTCCAAGTACTGGTGCTCAAAGACGACCTGACCGAGGCCCAGGCCGATTCCATTGGCCAGCTGCTGGTCGCCGACCGGGTGACCACTGCCATCGCGGGCTTCTATGACCTCAGCCGACGGCCCGCCCGCCAGTACGGCCTCAGGCCCGGGCATTTGCGGCTGCTCAGCTACCTGTACCGCAAGAACGTGGCCACGGTGGCCGTGTTCTTCGGTAACCCCTATGCCCTTGAGTACTTCCCGCAGGTTACCTCGGCCCTTATCGCCTACGAAGAGTGGTACCCGGCCCAGGTGGCCGCCGCCGATGCCCTGGTGGGTGCCGTGCCGCTGGTGGGCAGGCTCGGCGTTGAGGTGCCCAACTTCCGGTACGAACGCCCCCAGTACGACAGCCGCACCCAGCGCCTGGGCTTTGAGCCGCCCCAGCGGCTGGGCTTCGACCCCGAGAAGCTGGAGAAGATCGACTCCATTGCCCAGCACTTCATCCGCGAGCGGCACGTGCCCGGTATGGCGGTGCTCGTCGCCCGGCGGGGGCAGGTCGTCTACGACCGGGGCTTCGGCCGGCTCGACTACAGCGCTGGCGCGCCGCCGGTAGACCCCTACAGCTGCAGCTACGACCTGGCCTCGGTGAGCAAGGTGATGGGCACCACCCTGGCGGCCATGCGCCTGTTCGAAACCCAACGGCTGAACCTACAGGCCCCTGTGGCCGAGTACCTGCCCGAGGCCACGGGTACGGCCATCGGTCAGGTGAAGGTCGAGAGCCTGCTACTGCACGAGAGTGGCTTACCGGCCTGGAAGCCCTTCTACACCCAGTACCTCGCCCCCGGCGGTGGGCTCGACAGCGCCTGGGTGCGCAGCCAGGCTACCGACACGTTTGCCCTGCGGCTGGGGCCCGAGCTGTGGCTCCACCGCGCGGTACCGGGCCAAATCGTGCAGAAAATCCTGCAAAGCCCGCTCGAGTACGCCCCAGGCACCAAGCACGTGTACTCCGATTTCGGGATGATCCTCTTGGGCAAAATCATCGAGCGCATCACGGGCCAACCCCTCGACCGGTACCTGGCCACGCAGTTCTACCGCCCCCTGGGTATGCACCGCACGGCCTACACCCCCGCCGCCGATGGGCTGGCCCTTACCACCCCGCCCACCGAGGAGGACAAGCACTTCCGCAACGGCAGGCTTGAGGGCTACGTGAACGATGCCAACAGCGCCCTGCTGGGGGGTGTGGCCGGCCACGCCGGCCTCTTCGGTAACGTGTACGACCTTGCCAAGGCACTTACCATGCTCCAGCAGGGGGGTAGCTACGGCGGGGTGCAGTACTTCGACCCCTTCACCGTGCAGTACTTCACCTCGGCCCGTACCAAAGTGAGCCGCCGGGGTTTGGGGTGGGACAAACCCGACCCCAAGAACCCCGCCAACAGCCCCTGCAGCCGCTACGCCAGCCCCGAGTCCTACGGCCACCTGGGCTTTACCGGCACCGCCGTGTGGGTAGACCCCGTGCACGAGCTCGTCGTCGTCATCCTGGCCAACCGCACCTACCCCGACCCCGAAAACAAAGCCTACGCCCAGCAGAACGCCCGTGGCCTCATCCACGACGCGGTGTACCAGGCCCTGGGGGTGGCTACCAGCCCCGTGAAATAGCCCGCCGCGGTACTAGTTTTAGCGCTGCAAATGCTGGTCAAAACCTATGGCAGTGCCCTGCAGGGCGTCAATGCCCTTACCGTCACCGTAGAGGTGAACCTGGGCGGCAGCTTTGGCTATGCCATTGTGGGGCTGCCCGACAACGCCGTAAAAGAGAGCCGCGAACGGGTCGAGACCGCCATCCGCCATGCGGGCTACACCTACCCCCGGGGCAAGCTGACCATCAACCTGGCCCCTGCCGATGTGCGCAAGGAGGGCTCGGCCTACGACCTGACCATCGCCCTGGGCATTCTCGCGGCCTCGGGCCAACTGCCCGCCGAACCCCTGGCCGATTACCTGATCCTGGGTGAACTCTCGCTCGACGGCTCGCTACTGCCCATCCGGGGCGTACTGCCCACGGCCATCGAGGCCCGACGGCTGGGCTACAAGGGCTTTCTGCTGCCGGCCGAGAATGCCGGCGAGGCCGCCGTGGTAGATGGCCTGGCGGTGTACCCCATCGAAACGCTACAGGCGGCCGTCGATTTCCTCTCGGGCCAGTTACCCATTGAGCCCTTGCAGCTCAACACCCGCCAGCTCTTTGCCACCGCCCAAAGCGAACTGCCCGACGACTTTGCCGACGTGCGGGGGCAAGAAAACGTCAAGCGTGCCTTGGAGGTGGCCGCCGCCGGGGGCCACAACGTCATCCTGGTCGGGGCGCCGGGCAGTGGCAAGACCATGCTGGCCAAGCGGCTGCCCACCATCCTGCCCCCGCTCACGCTGCACGAGGCCCTCGAGACGACCAAGATCCATTCGGTGGCCGGGCGGCTCAGCGGGCAACGGGGCCTGGTGGCCCACCGCCCGTTTCGGGCCCCGCACCACACCATTAGCGATGTGGCGCTGGTGGGCGGGGGCAACCACCCGCAACCGGGCGAAATCAGCTTGGCGCACAACGGCGTGTTGTTCCTCGACGAGCTGCCGGAGTTCAAGCGCACGGTGCTCGAGGTGCTCCGCCAGCCGCTGGAAGAGCGCCGGGTCTCTATCGCACGTGCCCGTTTTGCCGTAGAATACCCCGCCAGCTTTATGCTCGTGGCGGCCATGAACCCGTGCCCCTGTGGCTACTACAACCACCCCGAAAAACCCTGCGTATGTGGGGCGGGCGTGGTGCAGAAGTACCTGAGCCGCATTTCGGGGCCGCTGTTAGACCGCATTGACCTGCACATCGAGGTAACGCCGGTAAAGTTCGACGAACTGAGCCAGAGCCGCCCCGGCGAGCCCAGCGCCGCCGTCCGCAGCCGTGTGCTGGCGGCCCGCGAACGGCAGCTAGACCGCCTGCGCGACTACCCGGGCCTGTACAGCAACGCCCAGCTCAGCAGCCAGCTTGTGCGCGCCGTGTGTCGGCTCGATGCCGCCGGCGAACAGCTGCTCAAGACCGCCATGCTGCGGCTCAACCTCTCGGCCCGCGCCTACGACCGTATTCTGAAAGTAGCGCGTACCATTGCCGATTTGGCCGACAGTGCCGCCATCCTGCCCGCCCACGTCGCCGAAGCCATCCAGTACCGCAACCTTGACCGCGAAGGCTGGGCCGGGTAGGCTACCTTTGCCCGGTGCAGTTCGCCGATGTACCCGGCCACGAGGCCACCAAAGCCGCCCTGCTGGCCGCCGCCCAAACGGGCCGTATGCCCCACGCGCTGCTGTTCCGCGGCGCTGCAGGGGTAGGCAAGCTACCCTTGGCTTGGGCCCTGGCGCAGTACCTCAACTGCCAGCAGCCCACGGCCACCGACAGCTGCGGCACGTGCGCCAGTTGCCGCAAAAGCGCAGGCATGGTGCACCCCGACGTGCACTGGGTGGCGCCCATCTTCCTGCAAACCGGTAAAAGCACCACGACCGACGATCACATCGAGGGGCTTAGGGCACTGCTTACCGAGCAACCCTACACCAGCCTGCGCCACTGGGGCGATGGGCTGGCCGCCGACAACCGGCAGCTCACCATTGCCATCCACGAAATCCGTCACCTGAAGCACAAACTGGGCCTACGGGCCTACGAGGGTGGCTACAAAGTGGTGGTGCTCTGGCACGCCGAAAAGGTAAATACCGAGGCCGGCAATGCCTTTTTGAAGCTGCTGGAAGAGCCGCCCGACAAAACGGTGCTGCTCCTCACCCTCGAAGAACCGGCCCAGCTGCTGCCCACCCTTACCTCGCGCTGCCAGCAGATGCCTGTCGGTCGCCTGCCGGTCGAGGTGATCGAGGCTGCACTGGCCAAAGCGGGCGAGCCTGCCGACCGGGCCCACGAACTGGCCTTTTTGGCCGAGGGCTCACTTGGCCATGCCCTCGCAGCTGCCACCGAGGGCGAGGGCAGCCTCTTTGCGGCCTACCAGCAATGGCTGCGCTGGGCCTACGAGGGCAAGCTGCGCAACCTGGTACCCTGGAGCGAAACCCTGGGCCGCGACACCAAAGAAGCCCAGAAGCAGTTCCTCGAATTTGCCCTGGCCCGCCTGCGCGAGGTGCTGGCCCTGTGCACGGGCGCCGGGGCCGTGGTGCGGGTGCCGACCGAATACCGCACGTTTTTAGAGCGCATGGCCCCCACGCTCGACCCTGCGGCGGTGGAGCGGATGTACCGCGCCCTGGACCAGGCCGCGCTCTATGTGCAGCGCAACGCCAACGGCCCGCTCACGCTACTCAACCTATCGCTCGAGGTGCACGGCGCGTTCCGCGCGGCGCGGGCGCGGGCTCAGGCGGCGTAGGCCCTGAGAACGTCTTGGAGCGTAGCATAGGTGGGGAAATCCGAGAGGCGGCCCACTGAAACCCAACGGAGTTCCGAGATGTCTTCCGACGCTTGAGGCACCAGTTTTTCCGATCCCACTGCCGTTACCCGGTACCAGTAGGTACGCTTCAGCCACCAGGCTTCCCAGCCGTAGTACACGTGGTAGGTATGGCAAAGTAGCGGCCCGAGGGTAAGCTGGCTAAGGCCCGTTTCTTCGGTAATCTCGCGCAGGGCGGCAGTTTGGGGGGTTTCGCCGGAGTCGAGCTTGCCCTTGGGCAGGTCCCACACGCCGCGCCGGTGCATGAGCAGCACCTCGCCAGTCGCATTACCAACGACCCCACCGGCGGCTTCTACCCAGGTAAAGTGTTGGCGCAGGGCCTCGAGGTACGGGTCTATATCGGCTGGTGAAGGCAAATTGACGGTAAGCCGATCGGCAGTCGGCGCTTTGAGCCACGCGGCGGCGGCTTCGGGGGGGGTGTAGCGCCCTGGCCCAACTGCCAGTGCCACCCAATGCGCGCCGTTGTAGATTCGCAGAGGCTCCATTTGCCGGCAAGTAACGATGGCTCTCGCACACCCCGAACTGCCCGACCCCACCGCTGCGCGCGCCATCGGGCGGGCGCTGCTTCAGATTGGAGCGGTCCGCTTCAGCCCCGACGCACCCTTTACCTGGAGCTCGGGCATACGCTCGCCAATTTATTGCGACAACCGCCTGACGCTGAGCTACCCCGAGGTGCGCAACCTTATACGGCAGGCGTTTGTGGGCCGTATCCAGGCCCACTACCCCGAGGCCCGCGCCCTGGCCGGGGTGGCCACGGGCGCCATCGCCATGGGTATGCTGGTGGCCGATACCCTGGGCCTGCCCTACCTCTACGTGCGGCCCAAGGCGAAAGATCACGGCCTGGGCAACCAGGTAGAGGGCCGCATTGACCCCCACACGCCTACGGTCGTTATCGAAGACCTGGTTTCGACCGGCGGCAGTAGCCTGGAGGCCGTGCGGGCCCTGCGGCACGAACGGGCCGATGTGCTGGGCCTCATCGCCATCTTTACCTATGGGTTTGAGCATACCTGGAAGGCCTTTGCCCAAGAGGGCCTAACCCTGACACCGCTCTGCGACTTGGCCACGCTGCTCGAAGTGGCCGAGACCGACGGGCTGCTCGTGCCTTCGGTCATCGCCTCGATCCGTGCCTGGGGCCAAGACCCCGAAGGCTGGCAGGGGTAGACGCGGGTAAGCCGGGCGTGGAAATCTGCCCAATTGCCACCCCGCCGCGCGCCGATGCCCGGCGCCCCCTACCTTCGTAGCCCGTGAGCGCGCAGCCTTTCATTGTTTCGGCCCGCAAGTACCGCCCCGATACGTTTGCCAGCGTGGTGGGCCAGGCCCACATCAGCACAACGCTACAGCATGCGCTGCGCAGTGGCCAGCTTGCCCATGCGTTTCTGTTTTGCGGCCCCCGCGGGGTGGGTAAGACCACGTGCGCCCGCATTCTGGCCAAGGCCGTCAACTGCCAGAACCTGAGCCCCGAGGGCGACCCCTGCAACACCTGCGAGAGCTGTGCGGCCTTTAACGAGGGCCGCAGCCTGAACATCTTCGAGCTGGATGCCGCGAGCAACAACGGGGTAGACGACATCCGCAACCTGATTGCCCAGCTGCGCTACATCCCCCAGTCGGGTCGGCGCAATGTGTACATCATCGATGAGGTGCACATGCTGAGCACGGCGGCCTTCAACGCGTTCCTCAAAACGCTGGAAGAGCCCCCGGCGCACGCGCTGTTCATCCTGGCCACGACCGAGAAGCACAAGATTCTGCCGACGATTCTGAGCCGCTGCCAGAGCTTCGACTTCCGACGCATCAGCCCGACCGACATCGCCGACCGGCTCAAGGCCATCGCCGAGGCCGAGCACATCCAGTACGAGTACGAGGGGCTGCTACTCATCGCCCAAAAGGCCGAAGGGGCCCTGCGCGATGGGCTTTCGATCTTCGACCAGATCGTCAACTTCAGCCGGGCGAACGTGAGCTATGCCCAGGTGCGGCAAAACCTGCACGTGCTGGACTACGAGGTTTTTTTCGACATCCTCGAGGCTGCCCAGGCCGAAGACCACCCCCGGCTGCTACTGGCCTTTGACGGGGTGCTCTCGGATGGCTTCGATGGGTACCATTTCCTTTCGGGCCTTTTGGAGCACCTGCGCAACCTGCTTGTGGCCCACGAACCCACGACGGTGAAGCTGCTCGAGCTCTCTGACCGCTGGCAGCAACGGTACCTGGAGCAGGCCCGCGCCACCGACCCCGGGTGGCTGCTCAACGCCTTCCAACTCGTAAGCGACGCCGAGCAGCAGTACCGCCAGACGGGCAACCCTCGCCTGCTGGTCGAGCTGACGCTCATCAAACTGGCGCACCTGGCGCAGGCCCTGGGCCTGGCCCAGGAATTGGTACTGGTAAAAAAAAAGGCCCTAGCCTAGCCCCAGCCCCACCGGCTGAGGCTGCGGCCCCCCCTGAGCCGCAGACCACGCCACCCCCGAAGGCACCGACACCGGTGCCGCCCCGCACAACGGCACCGCCACCGGCCGCACCCCCGCCAACTGCCAGCACCGGCGGCATGGCCTGGTCGCTGGATCAGCTCGACGCACTGGCCCTCGAAGTGCCGCCCGCCGAAGCCGAACTGCCCCCCCAGGCCCTTGACCCAGAGGCATTTGCACAGGCGTTTGGTACACTCCTGCAAGCCCTCGAAACCGAGCGCCCATCGCTCCACGGTATTCTTAAGGGCATGCCCTACCGGCTCGAGGGGCACCTGTGGATTGCCCCCGTGCCCAACGCCGCCATGCAGGGGCAGTTGGAGCAGAACCGCAGCCGCGTGGTCGAGGCCCTGCGCACGGCAACGGCGAACCCCACGCTACAGCTGCGCGTTGAGGTGGACGAAACCCTGGCCCCCCAAACCACAACCAAGCGCATGAGCCTGGAAGAAAAGCGCCAGCGCATGCTTGAGATCAACCCCTTGTTGGCCGAACTGGAGCGCCGTTTTAGTACCACGACCGACTTCTGATGACCCGCGCTGCCCTGTTTTTAGACCGCGATGGGGTGGTTAACCGCGAGGTGGGCTACGTCTGGCAGCCCGAACGCTTTGAGATCCTGCCCCAGGCCATCGGCATGGGCCGCCTGGCACAGCAGCTGGGCTACCCCGTGGTCATCGTCACGAACCAAGCTGGGGTGGCGCGGGGGCTCTACACCGAGGCTGATGTCGAGGCGCTGCACACCCTGGTTTGCGCTGCCTTTGACGACGCCGGGCTGCCAGCCCCCGACATCTGGTACTGCCCCCACCACCCCGACTACAGCGGCCGCTGCCTGTGCCGCAAACCCGAGGGGTTGTGGTTTGAGCGGGCGTTGGCCCGGGGGCGGTACGCCCCCGACCGGTGCTGGATGGTGGGCGACCATGAACGCGACCTGGTGGTCCCCAAGCGCCTGGGCTTTACTACGGTTTTTATTGGCGAAAGCGCCCCGGCAGTTGCCGATTTTACGGTGCCCGACGTAGGTGCGGCACTCGAATTGCTCCGTTTGCACCTGGCGGGGTAGATTACCGGCCGTTGTACCGAGCACCTGTACGATGTTTGGAACCCCCGATCAGTTAGCGCCTGGCGTACTGCTGTTGGCGAACCCGTTTCTGGAAGACCCCAACTTTACGCGCACCGTGATTTTGCTTGCCGAGCACGGCGAGCACGGCACGTTGGGTTTTGTCCTATCGCGGCCAGCAGGCTACACCCTGGGCAGTGTCGCGGGGCCGGCGGCCCCGGCCGATGTGCCGCTGTTCTACGGTGGCCCGGTCGAGCTGGATACGCTGCACGTGGTGCATAGCCTGGGCAAGACGCTGCCGGGCAGTATTGAGGTAGCGCCGCACATTTTCTGGGCGACCGATAGCGAGGCGGCGCTGGCGTACATCCGTACCGAGAAGTCGCCCGAACGTGCCTACCGGTGCTTTCTGGGCTACTCGGGGTGGTCATCGGGCCAGCTTGCCGACGAAACGGAGGAAAAAAGCTGGATAATCACCCCTGCACGGGGCGAGCTAGTGTGGCAGGTGCCGCCCGACGAGCTGTGGCGCGAAACCCTCAGGGCCATGGGCACCGACTACGCCATCGTGGCCAACTTCCCGAAAGACCCTCGGCTGAACTGACCCCCCAGGAAAAACCTAGGTAATTGCCCGAAACTTTAGTGCCCTGATTCGCAAGCGATTGCGGTACGTATGCAGGAAAAGGCAGGGGGGGTATTTAAACCTCGCGCCGTTTTTGACGTTATTCGATTGCCCTATTGCGGGCCAGTTTCATGGCGACCACAACCGATCGCATGTATCAGCACTACTACGAGCGTGGTGCTGTCTTCAACCAGCAGAAGCGCTACAAGGAAGCGTTGAACATGCTGCTCTTTTCGCTGCAGCTTAAGCCCAACTACCATTTGGCCTGGCTGGAGAAGGGTACTGCGTTGGAGGGCGTCGGCCGCCAAGAAGAGGCGCTGGCCGCGTACAGCCACGCCGTCGAGCTCAAGCCGGGGTATGCCAAGGCCCTTTTCGCCAAGTGCCAGCTCTTGAGCAAGCTGCACCGCACCACCGAGGCCCTTGAGATTTTGCACGAGCTCTCGCGCCAAGACCCCGACGACCCCAAGCTGTGGTTCGCCATGAGCTTTCTGTACCGCAAGCTGGGCCAGGACGATAAAGCCACCGATACCCTGAACCAGGGGCTGGAGCTCAACCCCAAAGAGGCCCGTATCTGGTACTTCAAGGCCATGTTTTACGCGGGGGTTAAAAACCGCGACGGCGTGCTGGAGAACCTCCGCCGGGCCATCGAAAGCGACGCCCGGTTTACGGCCGAGGCCCTTAGCGAAGAACTGTTCACGCCCTACTTCAACGAGCCGGAGTTTCGGGCGCTACTGGCCGTCGATCCCGCGACGATGGCCATTCGGCCCTAACGACATTCGGGTTGCCTTTCGGTCGTGTGCGCATGTGCGTACGAAAGCGTGTAACTTTTACGCCCTATGAAAAGCCTGCTTGTACCGGTCGATTTCTCTGACAATGCCCGCGATGCCCTACGGTATGCCTTGGCCATTGCCAGCTATTGCGAGTACCGCATAGATTGTCTGCACGTCACGAAGATTTCTACCCGCACCCACTACCTATCTACCCAACAGATTGGCGAGCTGGAGCAGCAGGCACGGCTAGAGGCCGTGAAGAAGCTCGAGGCGTTTATCGGCGAAGTGGTGGGCACCCTCGCGCCGGGTACTACGGTACGGCCGGTGGTGCGGATAGGTTTTGCCATCGAGGAAATCATTGCCCAGTGCCTTGACGATTCGTACCACGCCATTGTGATGGGCACCAAGGGCGTGACCAACCTACGCGACAAAGTACTGGGTACGAACACGGCCAACGTCGTCGAAAACGTACCGATACCGGTACTCACGGTGCCGCACGGGGCCCAGTTCCGCCCGGTAGAGCACCTGACCTACGTGTGCAACGTAGAGGCAGTAAACCTGCCCGCCATGGGCCGGCTGGTCACGTTTGCGGGGGCGCTGGGGGCAACCCTGATGCTGCTACACGTCGATACTGCACAGGAGTACTCACGCCAAGGGGCCAGCCAGGCGATGGAGCAGCTCGTGGCCCGGGCGCTCAATGCCGAAAAGCTGTCGGTAAAGGTGTGGGCAGCCGACAGTGTCGTGGCCGGGATTGCCGCGTTTTTGCAGACCGACCAGGATGGCCTGCTGGCCATCAGCTTGCGGGACCGCGGTGTGTTTCGCAAAGTGTTTCTTACCAGCGTAGACGATACGATGCGCGCACGCATGAACGTGCCCATCCTCACGCTGCACGCCTAGTTGGGGTGGGGTAGGGCTGCGGGCTGGTCGAATTGCAGTTTGGCCAGCGATTGGTAGAGCCCGCCTGGCACGGCCATCAGGCTTTGGTGGGTGCCCTGCTCGACGATCTGCCCACGGTCGAGCACCACGATGTGGTTGACCGAGCGCACCGTGGCCAGGCGGTGGGCAATAATGAACGTGGTGCGGCCTTCCATCAGCTTCTCGAGCGCTTCCTGGACCAGGCGCTCACTCTCGGCATCGAGCGAGCTGGTGGCTTCGTCGAGCAGCAGGATGGAGGGGTTGCGTAGCACGGCCCGCGCGATGGCAATGCGTTGGCGCTGGCCACCCGAGAGTTTCACGCCCCGGTCGCCCACCACGGCATCGAGCCCCTCAGGGAACGATTGAATGAACTGCCAGGCGTTGGCCTGCTGCGCGGCGTCGATGATCTCGGCTTCGGTGGCCTCGAGTTTGCCATAGGCGATGTTTTCGCGGATGGTGCCCCCAAAGAGCAGTACCTCTTGTGGGACGACGGCCATGTGGCCGCGCAGCTCGCCTACGGGGTAGGTGTGGGCCGGGCGGTCATCGATCCAGAGCGTGCCACTGTCGGGCTCGAAGAAGCGCAGTAGCAGGGCGACCAGCGTGCTCTTGCCCGCCCCGCTGGGCCCTACGAGCGCGACCTTCTCGCCGGGCTGTACGGCAAAGCTCACCGACCGGAGCACGGGTACCTCTGCGCGGGTGGGGTAGGTAAAGCTCACGTCGTCAAACCGGATGGCGCCGCTGAGGCGTGGGCTGGCCGGGGCGGGGGCTTTGGGTTCGCTGGGCTCGGCCAGCAGTTCGCGCACCCGTTCGGTGGCCCCGATGGTGCGGATAAGCTGCGTGACCATTTCGCCCAGGCTGCCAATGGCGCCGCCGACAAACATGGTGTACAGCAAAAACTTGGTCAGGTCGCCCAGCGTGAGTTCGCCCCGCTGCACCAAGTGGGCACCCTGCCAGATGACCAGCACGATGGCCCCAAAGAGGGCGAAAATGATGAACGACGAAAACCCGCCCCGGTACCAGCTGCCGCGCAGGGCCAGGCGTACCGCTTCGCTCAGGGCTTTGCTGTAGCGGCTCAGCTCGAAGGGCTCATTGGTGTAGGCTTTTACGTTCTGGATGCCCTGCAGCGATTCTTCGACGACGGTGGTGGCCTCGGCGAGTTTGTCTTGCCCCCGGCGGGCCAGCTTGCGGATGTAGCGGCCAAATACCATCGCTACCACGATGACGACCGGGAAGGTGGCCAGCATGACCAGCGTTAGGGTGCCCGAGATGTACACCAGCAGCCCGACGCCGACCAAAATGTGCACCGTGCCCCGGAGTAGCTCGGCGACGGTGGTCGTAAAGGTGTCCTGGATGAGTGAAATATCCGACGACAGGCGGCTGGTGAGCTCGCCCACCCGGCTGCGGTTGAAAAACGGCATGGGCAGGTACAGCAGGTGCCCGAAGAGGTCGCGCCGCAGGTCGGCCATTGCCCGCTCGCCGACTGAGACAAAGAGCAGTATCCGGCAAAAGGAAAAGACGGCCTGCAGCACCAGAATGCCCAGCAGCAGCAGGCCCGTACGGTTCAGGTTCTCAAAATTGGCCACGGCAGTTGGGCCACCGGCCATGGCGCTGTTGAGTAGCTCGCCGATGAGCTGCGGGAAGGCAAGGGTTGTCAGGCTGCTGGCCACCAGAAACAGCAGGCCCAGCCCAAAGGCCAACCGGTAGGGGTACAGGTACCGTAAAAGCCCCAGTACTTCGCGCACCCCTTTGGCGCTCAGCTTGCCTTTGGGCCGCTCTTCGGCGGCCGATCTGCCACGTGCCATACAGATGGGTGCAACCCCGGCGGCGGAACCGACGTTCCGTTACGGGTTAGGGGGCATTGGGGTCGAGGCGTTTGAGGAGCTCGGCCTTGGTGGCTTCGTAGGTGGCTTCGTCTACCTCGCCGGCGGCAAAGCGGCGGTTGAGTTCCTGTATTTCCCGAAATACCGCGTCGCTGCCGGGTTTGGGGTAGACGGGTGGTGTTTCGGTGGGTGGGGTCTGGGGCTGGGGTTGGGTGGCACCGGCGGGTTTGCTGCGGGTAAACTGCGGAAACTGCTCGCGGATGAGCCGCTCAACGTAGGCCTTGCCGCGCTCGAATTCGGCGCGGTAGAGGCGCTTGGCGGTCTCAATGTCCAATGTGGCCAGGGTGCCCCCGGCCTCAAAATGCTCCAGGCAGACCATGCCCACCGCGTACGTGGCCCCACCCGCAAGCGTGGCCAACGCAACACCACCCACTACCGTGCCCGCCACCGGGATGGCCTTGACCACGCTGGCGCCGGCAGCAGCAGTTGCGGTGGCTGCCAGGGCGTGCACCAGGGCGTTGGTGGTATGGCTGTCGAAAGGGACGTTGTAGTGGCTACAGAGCCGGCGGATAAGGCTTACCTGCACAGCCGACACCGCGGCAACATCGACCAGCGGGATGGGCACCAGCGCTGCGCCAACGCTCCACCACACCTGGTTGCGCACGATGGCCTCGGCGCCCTCGCGCTTGGGTTGGGTAAAGCGACGGACAAAGTCCTTGAGGTGTTCTGTAAGTACGTTGATCATACAAAAGGTCTATACTGACACTATCAAATTACGCACCGTGTGCGCATTCGCCGGGCATCTTGGCACCCCACCAGCCCTGCACTAGCCGAGTGCTACAAAGTCAAACCTACTGGAATTTGAGATGTATTTGGCGCGGAAAGGATGCAAGTTATTCTGAGTAAGTGCGTGTTTATACGTACTCCGGTTGTCATTTTTCGCGTAAAACGGTAGCACATTGCCTTTTGGAGTATCAAGCTAAAGAATTGGGCATTATCTTTGCATTAAGAAAGCCAAATAGCGGGTCTTGTCGCCTATTCAGAACGAATTTGGAAGAGTGGATTGGCATGTACCCGCGTTAGCATCCCTACCTACCTACACCACGTGAGAAAAACACTTAGAAGCCTGGCAAGTCCTGCTACGTTGGGCGGACGAATTGCATTGGCGATGCAAGAACGCAACCTTCGGATCAATGAAATGGCCAGCCGCATTGGCATGTCGGGCCAGGGCCTGCGCGACATTCTGTCGGGTAAATCGCAGCGGCCCAAGACCGATGTGGTCGTTTCCCTGGCCGAGCATCTGGGTGTTTCGGTCAACTGGCTGCTCTCCGGAGACGGCGCCATGGCCGGTGAGCCGGGCCTTGCGTACGGTAAGACGGGTACCGCTACGGTACCCGTTCAGTTTATTCGCCTCAGCCAGCGCCGGGCGTTCATTGACGCCCGGGGCGAGCTGCGCAACCTCACACCCCTGGAGGCGTGCACCCTACCGGCCTTTTTGGGGCTTGCAGGCCCGCTGTTGGCCTTTGAGACCGGCGGCGATACGCTGGATTCCGACGTGCGCATCGGCGACTATGTCGTCTGCGCCGACGAGTCGGCCCAACTGCAGTACCTGCGCAGCGGCAGCACCTACGCTGTACTATTCGGTGAACAGCTGGTGCTGGCGAAAGTGAACAACAAACTTCAAACCGAAGGCGTGGTCGAACTGCTTTCGAGCAACCCCAGCCTACAGCCGCTACAGGTGCCCGGTGGGGCCATAGATCGGGTGTACCGGGTGGTGCTGGTCTGGCACCGGCTGTAAGCTGGCCCGCTAGAGCACCGGCCGGTAAACGACCAGGCCCGTGATGGTCGTGCGGCGGCCCATGTAGTCGCAGAAATTGACCTTCAGCTCAACCTTGCGGTTTTTGCTCGAAGCGTGGGTCATGTACAGTTCGCCGTTTTCGACGTGCATGAACCCCACGTGCGATACATCCAGACCCTGCACATCGGTTGCCAGCGCCACGATGTCGCCTGTTTGGGCAAACTGTTCGTACCGGTAGATCTCGGAGAGGGGCACGAAAAACCGCTGTGCTGAACTGAGTTCGGATTCGAGGCTGCCCAGGGCTTCCCAGTCATCGATGCCCGGGAATGCGCGTTTGTGGTCAGACAGGTAGCTGATGCGCTTGGTGTAGGCCTCGCCCAAAAACTGCCCAACATCGAGGGCAAGTTGGTTGGCGGCCAGCTGGCGCAGGGCGTCGGTAAAGTAGTGGATACGGCTCTCCCACCCACAGTTGGTGCCCTGGTAGTAGCGGATGGCATTGAGGTGGTGCACGAACCGGGCGAGGAGGTAATCGTCGCTGAAGTGGGCCGTGTCGGCGGTACGCCACTGGGCGTGGAGCTCACGGCTGGTGGTCGCCAGGGCGAGCATGTTCTCGACGAACGTCACGCAGTCCATCTGCTTGACGTTGATGAGCGTTTGGTACTCGCCACAGCCCGCCCCGCCGGCGCCGTAGCGCACACCCTCGAACCGGGGTGCGTGGGCCTCAAGGTAGTCGCCGAAGCAAACGGGGGTGGTATAGCTCGCGCGGAGGGTAGCGATGATCTGGTCGCGGCTGTCGCCCACCACATACGTTTTGCGGGCCAGGTCATCGGCGTCAGTCGCCGAAAGGCCAATCGCAAGCACGCCTACTGCCAATAGGCTGCGGAAAAAGCGTGTGTAAACCCTTCGTTGCCACATAACCGCCCTAAACTACACGTTGGGGCGGCTGCAGGCACCAAAAAGTTTTCCAGAAATGCTAGATCACCTGGTGATTGTAGGGCTGGAGCACAAGTTCTGACATCACGGCGCTCTCGGGCTGCTGGGCCGCGAACCAGATGGCCTTGGCAGCATCGTGCACCGAAATCATTTTGTCGCGCTGTACGGGCAGGTCCACTTCGTCCCAAAACTCGGTGTTCACGCCCCCGAAGTAGAGGGTCGTCACCTTGATGCGGGTGCGTTTCAGGTCTTCGCGCAGGCTCTTGGCGTAGCCTACCAGCGCAAATTTGGCGGCCGAATAGGCGCAGCCACCTGCCATGCCCCGGGCCCCGAGTACCCCGGGGAAGAACAGCAGGGTGCCCTCTTTCTGGAGCGTAAAGTGCTTCAGGGCTGCCTGGCTGACCATGACGGCCGAGTAGAAGTTGTCGGCGAACATGCGATCGAAGTCGGCGCGCTGGAGTTCAGGGGCCGGTTTGAGCAGGCCCTTGCCGGCGCAGTGCACCACGATGTCGAGGTGCCCGTACTTCTCGAGCGTGTACTCGACGACCTCTTCGGCGTCGTCGGGTGTGCGGATGTTGCGCACAATGGGCAGGTAGTTGCCGGCGTAGCTGGGCACTTTGTTCTGTTCGTTGCGCCCAACGGCCACAATCTTGGCCTTACTCTGCATGAACAGTTCGGTTACGGCTTTACCGATACCCGAAAAGCCCCCGGTAATGAGAATGACTTTGTTCTGTAGCATGGCCCTGGTTTGTCAGGACAACACAGCATGGGGGCTGTTAGTTTTCAATTTAGATTGAAAGTTTGCTAGTGCCCCTGCCGCTCAGTGCAGCCCTCGTAGCCCACCGGGGCCTGCGCCAGGCTATCGGGCAACCACAGGGGCGTGGCGCCGAGGCTATCGAGCGAGGGCTGGCCCGCATTCACCCACGCGGTGTACCACAGGTCGGCCAGGTGCGTGATGCTCAGCTGCAACTGCCGGGCCACCTGGGGCCCCACCTGGGCGTGGTAGGCCGCTAGAAACGCTGGGCTGAAACCCCGTGCGACCCCGGTGCCCCGCGGCTGGAACGACCGTAAAGGGGCACCCCCCAGCTGGCGTTCGGCCTGGGTGTAGGCCGCCAGCAGGGTATCGACCTGGGCATGGGCCTGCGCCAAAATGGCCCACACCAGGTCGCTGGGGCGCTGCCAGTACTGGGCAGGGCGGCTATAGAGCCGGTACTGGGGGTGGTAGCGTTCGGGCAGGGCCGTTTCCCAGAGGCTGTGGGCGCCAGGGTGCCCGGTGCGCTGGCCGTCGTAGTTGGCGGTGGTGTGCAGTGGCACGTGGGCATCGGCCAGGTAGTGGCCCAGCTCGGCGCTGGCGCTAAGAATTTGCTGGGCGTTGTGGGCGTAAAAGGCTTCTTCGAGGCGGCGCAGTTCGCGCAGGATGTGCCAGGGGAGCTGGCCGTGGCGGTGCAGGCTGTCGGGGCCAAACTTCAACAGGGCAGCCTCCCAGGCCCGGGGTAGGCTATCGACCACGCCCCCCACCAGTACGTCGAGGTCGATGTAGTGGCGGGGGGCCTCGCCGGGCACGGCATACCGGCGCTGGTCGGGCCGGATGGCCTGTGCGGTGAGGTAGTCGATGTTGCGCTTGTAAAAGCCCCGCATGGGCAGCGGTAGCACGAAAACGGCCTGGCGGTTCACTTCGCGGTGGGCCCAGAAGCCCCAGTCGGGTGCCGGGGGCACCTGCCGGGTGTGCTGGGGCGGTAGGCACACCCCCGTGCACACTACCAGTGTTAGAACGCGTAACGATTGCACCATTCCGGTTGCGAATCTGGCAGGTGCACTACTTTCGCCATATGCCTGTGTGTAGTTCTGCGCATGCCCGGCCCCGCCGTTGGGTAGCCCTGGTGGTGGGGCTGGTGCTCCTGGCACAGCCTGGCCTGGCCCAGCGCGTGCCGTTGGGCCCCGAGGTCAATTCTGACCTATACGACGAGAGCGCACCCCTGCTCTCGGCCGATGGTACCCAGCTTTGGTTCTGGAGCAGCGAGCGCCCCGATGGGTTTGGCATCCAAGACATCTACTACACCCAGCTCGATTCGGTGGGTAGCTGGTTACCGGCCCAGAATCTGGGCCTACCGCTCAATACCCCCGACTGCAACATCGCCCTATCGGTCACGCCCGACGGCAACCAGCTGTTGGTATACCGGCGCAATACCCGGCCCGGGTATTCAGACCTGGCCCTGGCCCGCAAGTACCCGCAGGGGTGGGGGCCGCCCAGTTCGCTCAAGATCGAGGGCTTTGAAAGCCAAGGGGCTTCGGGTATCACAGCCTACCTGGGCGCCGACGGCCTTACGTTGCTGCTATCGGTGTATACTGACCAGGGCCTGGGCCGCGAAGACCTGTACGTCTGCTTTTACGACAGCCAGAAACGTACCTGGAGCCGCCCCTTGAACCTGGGCCCCACGCTAAACACCCCCGGCAGCGAAACCACCCCCTTCCTGGCGCCCGACGGCCTGACGCTGTATTTCAGTAGCACCGAGCACGGCAGCCTGGGTGGCGACGACGTGTACGTCAGCCGACGGCTGGACGATAGCTGGACCCGCTGGAGCCGCCCGGTCAACTTGGGCCCTACCCTCAACAGCCCCGGCGACGACTACTACTTCAAGTTCCCGGCCGATGCCGAGTATGGCTACCTGGTGAGCAACCACGAGCGCCCAACGCGCGACATTTTCCGCGTCAAGCTACCCCCCAGTGCCCTGCCCAAGCCCGTGCTGCAGATCAAAGGCCGTGTGCTTGACCAAGAGACCGGCCAGCCGCTCGCCGCCCGCGTACGCTACGAGGACCTTGCCACCGGCCAAGACGCCGGTGCGGCCCTGACCGATACCGTTACCGGCGAGTACCGCATTTTATTGCCCGCAGGCACCCAGATAGGCTTTTCGGCCGAGGCCCCCGGGTACATGGCCATCAGCGAGAACTTGACCATACAGCTGCCACCCGGCAAACGCTTTGACCAGGCCTCACGCGACTTGCGCCTGGCCCAGCTCAAAACGGGCCAGAAAATCAGGCTGAACAACCTGTTTTTTGCCAGTGGCCAGGCGACCCTGCAGCCGACCTCATTGCCCGAGCTCCGGCGGTTGGTGGCCATCCTGAAACAAAACCCCGACATGGTGATCGAGGTTGGCGGGCACACCGATGCTATCGGTACCGATGAAATCAACCTACCCCTGAGCGCGGCACGGGCCCAGGCGGTGGTGACCTACCTCTACGAAAACGGCATCGCGAGTACCCAGGCCTTTGCCAAAGGGTACGGTAGCTCGCAGCCAGTGGGCAGCAACGCTACGGCTGAGGGCCGTGCGCAAAACCGGCGGGTCGACGATCACATGGATTGCATCCGCATACGGAACCAAGACCCAATACTTGCATTTGCGGAATAGCTCAGGGATTGGTGGGGCCTTACCGCCATTTAGTTTCTTCAGGACCTTGAAGCAGTCTTTCGCTGTACCGGTCCAACGGCCCGCCTTTAGGCCCTCGTTGGTGAGGCCGCCCGCTGGGGCGAGGGCATTCAGGGTAAGAGGTAATTTTGGCATCGATCATCGTCTTCTGCCCCTGGTCTGAGGCCGTCCCGATGCGGGGCAATCTCGGGTGCGGCGTGAGGAAAACCGACGGTTAGCTGG
>JANRLA010000054.1:0-4714 GCA_033763015.1 Bacteroidia bacterium | reverse complement strand
TGGTAGCCGTGCTGCCAGTAGGGGCCGCCGCTGTTGCTGCACGAGCCCATTGAGATGACGTACCGGGGTTCGGCCATCTGCTCGTAGAGCCGGCGGATGCGGTCGGCCATTTTAAAGGTGACCGTGCCGGCCACGATCATGACATCGCTCTGGCGGGGGCTGCCGCGGGGGAAGACCCCAAAGCGGTCGAGGTCGTAGTGGCTCGCGTTGGTGGCCATCATCTCGATGGCGCAGCAGGCGAGCCCGAAGCCCATGGGCCAGAGCGAACTCAGGCGCGCCCAGTTGAGCAGCGTCTCGAGCTGGGTCACGACGACGTTCAGCTCGCCGGTTTTGGTATCGAGTAGGCCCATCGCGGTACAAACGTAGTAAGCGGCGGCGGGGTTCAGACCGGCAGGCCCAGCTTACGGCCTACGGCGCGCAGGGCGATTTCGAGGTGGCTCAGCGCTGCTAGTGGGAGGCCGAAGTGGCGGCGCAGGATCTGCCAGCGCTCCCAGAGGCTGGCGCGGTGGCGCTGGCTGGAGACCCCGCCGGTCTCGAAGCGGCTGAGGGCGCACTGGGCGTTGAGCGTGCGGCGGGTGCGGGTGAGGAGCCGGATCGTCCAATCAATGTCGGCGGCGATGCGGTAGCGGGTGTCGTAGTCGGGGGCCAGGCTGCGGCGCACCAGGAGCGACTGGTGGCCGACGACCATGCCCAACCGGAGGTGCCCACGGCGCAGCTGCCGGGGCAGCCGCTTGTGGCGGCGCAGGCCCAGGGGGCGGCCCTCGGTATCAATGAGCTCGGTGTCGCCGTACACGATGTCTTCGCCGCGCCAGTGGGCAAAGGCCCGGTCGAGCACCTCGGGGCTGGCGGGCAGGTCGCCGGCGTTGAGGAACCACACGAAGTCGGCCTCTGCGGTGTGCAGGGCGCGGTTCATGGCGTCGTAGAGGCCGCTATCTGGGGCGCTCACCCAGGTGGTACGGGGCAGGCCCGCCTGGGCGAGCCAGCCGGGCGTGCCGTCGGTCGAGGCACCGTCTTGGATGTGGTGCGACCAGTTTGGGTACGTGAGCGATTGCACGGCCGTTACGGTGGCCTTGAGGCCCGCCAGGTCGTTGCGAACGACCGTCAGGATGGCAACCGAAGGGTGGGCCACTAGTACTGCAAGAGCTCCTGGAGTTTTGCGGCTACCGTTTCGGCCGAAGGCAGCGCCAAGGCTTCGAGCCCCAGGTTGAGGGGGATGGCCGGCAGGGCCTCGGCCCCCAGGGTGGCCACTGGGGCATCGAGGTGGCGGAAACACCGGGTGGCGATGCGGCCCGAGAGGGCCTCGGCAAACGAGTTGGGTAGCGGCTCTTCGGTGAGCACGAGCAGCTTGCCGTGGCGCTGGGCCAGGGCCTCGATGGCGGGCCAGTCGAGGGGCTCTAGCGATCGGAGGTCAAGAATTTCGACCTGGCCTTCGAGCTCCTTGCTCGCATTTTCGGCCCAGTACACGCCCATGCCGTAGGTGACGACGCCCACGGTCTCGCCGTACTCGAGTCGCTTGGGGTCTGCGGCCTGGTGGATACGTGCCTTGCCCAGGGGTAGTACGTAGTCGGCGTCGGGCTCGATGCTGCGGGCACCCTTGGTACCGGGCACTTTGCTCCAGTACAGGCCCTTGTGCTCGAGTACCACCACGGGGTTGGGGTCGTAGAAGGCGGCCTTAAGCAGCCCTTTGAGGTCGGCGGCGTTGCTGGGGTACACCACCTTGATGCCCCGGATGTTGAGCAGCACGCTTTCGATGGAGGAACTGTGGTAAGGCCCACCACCGCCGTAGGCCCCTATGGGTACCCGGATGACCGACCCGATGGGCCATTTGCCCACCGAGAGGTAGCACGAGCGGCTGAGCTCGGTGAAGAGTTGGTTGAGGCCCGGCCAGATGTAGTCGGCGAACTGCACCTCGACGATGGGTTTGCAGCCCACGGCCGACATCCCGGCCGTCGAACCAATGATGTACGCCTCCTGAATGGGCGTATTGAACACCCGCTCGGTGCCGTACTTACCCGCCAGCGTGGCGGCCTCTCGGAAGACACCGCCCAGGCGGTAGCCAACGTCTTGGCCGTAGAGTAGGGCCTCGGGGTGTGCACGCAGAATTTCATCGACCGCGTGCAGGGCGGCATCGACCATCACGACCTCGGTACCCCCTTCGGGCTGGCGTACGCCGGTTTCGGTGGTGATGGGGGTTGGGGCGAAAATGTGGGTGTGCAGGTCGGCGCCCGTGGGCTCGGGGGCGGCTTTGGCCCGCTCAAAGTCAAGGCGTACCTGCTCGGCGGCGCGGCGCACGAGGTCTTCGAGCAGGCCCTCGTGCAGGCCCATGCGTTTGAGCTGCTCGGCAAGTTTGGGGAAAGGGTCGCGTGCCTGGGCTGCGGCCAGCTCGTCGGCTTCGCGGTACCATTCTTTGCGTACGCCCGAGGTGTGGTGGCCTAACAGTGGGGTGGGCGCGTACAGTAGGATGGGCCGCCGCTGGGTGCGGACGGTGTGGAAGACGCGGTGGACGGCGTGGTAGGCCGCGATAAAGTCGGCGCCATCTACCTGCAGGGTCTCGAGGCCCTTGAAGCCTCGGGCGAACTCGATGGCATTCATGGCCCGCATTTCATCGCCGCTGGCGCTGATGCCCCAGTCGTTGTCTTGCACCAGGAACACAATGGGCAGGCGTTTTAAGACCGCCATCTGGAGCGCCTCAGATACCTCGCCTTCGGTAATGGCCCCATCGCCGAGCGAGCAGAGCACGAGGCCCGGGCCACGCCCATCGTCTGCGGCCAGGCCCTGGGTTTCTAGGTACTTCAGGCCCTGCGCAGCCCCCGTGGCCGGTATGGCCTGCATACCCGTGGCCGAGGATTGGTGCGGGATCTTGGCCAGTCCCTCGCGCCGCAGGCTGGGGTGCGCGTAGTAGGTGCGCCCGCCCGAGAAGGGGTCGTCGCGCCGGGCCAAGAGCTGCAGCATAAGCTCGTAGGGCGAGAGGCCCATGCCCAGCAGAATGGCCTCGTCGCGGTAGTAGGGGTAGGCGTAGTCTTGTGGCCTGAGCTGCATACCTACTGCGAGCTGGATGGCCTCGTGGCCACGCGAGGTAGAGTGTACGTAGCGTGCGACGTCGCGGTGCTCGTCGTAGACCTTGGCCATTTCGTGCACCTGGGCCATGAGTTCATAGGCCAAAAGCAGGGTATCGAGCTCCAGGCGTACGGGTTGCAGCAGCAGCGCCTGGCTTAGGGGTGCAGAGGATGTGGCCACAGCGGTAGGTTGCATCACAACAGAAGAGCACCAAAGCTAAAAAGATTGCCGCCAGGGCTGCGTTCGGCGGCAGGTTTCCAACTTCGGGGCTGTGGATAGGATTCCCCTGCCAAAGACCCCACCTGATTGGGTGTACCAGTACGGCTCGCCGTGGGGTGGGGTGTTGATGGCGGTGCTCGTCACCTTGGCCCTGTGGCACTACCGGCCCCGCGGGGAGGCGCTGCAGCGGTTTGTGTATTGGGGGGCATGGGGCCTAGGGCTACTCGCGGTAGGTATTCACTGCTTAACTATAGAACTGCTGGGCGCCTTCAACGATGTGAATATGCTCTTGGCCAGTTGCTACGGCTTGTGGCACCTGCCCGTTGAGCACCCCGAGGCTGCCCTTGAGCTTTGGACCCTCCCGCTATTCGAAACGCCCCCCACAGCGTATTGGGAGCCCTTTGCCACTGGAGACTGGCCCTACATGCGCTACCACGTGGCCCTGCTCGAAGAGGCCCGCAGCTTTGCCTTCGCACGCATACTTGCCATCCCGTTTGGGCTGGTGGGGGGCAATTTTTACGCACTCACGGTACTCGTTGCAGGCGCAGGGCATTGGGCTAGCCGTTGGTGGGCCACACGTCTGGCCCATGCGGTGCCCAACTGGGCTTGGATAGCTCACCTGGCGCTACTGGTACCCACCAGCCTTTTCTGGACCGCCGGGCTGTACAAAGAATCCGTCTTGTGGGTAGGCAGTGCATGGGTAGCCATGTGTACCCTCTGCCTAGTGCGTACACTACAGAAACATAGCTACTGGCCGGCGTTGGGCTGGGCCGTGGTAGCGGGCGGTGTGGCAGTACTCACTGCGGCTGTAAAACCCTTTTGGGCCCTGGCCCTGGTAGCAAGCCTAGCCGGTACGTGGGGGGCCTACAGGGCCTGGCAGTTGCAGGGTTGGGCACGAGGGGTAGTTCTAGTGGCTTTGGTGTTGGGCGCGGTATGGGTCTTGGCGCTCTCGCCCTTTCGGCTTTCGCGGGTGGTGGCCGAGGTGGCGTACTTGGAACACGATCTCTCCCAGCAATCGGCAGGCTCGCCCCTCAATCGGCGCGTGAGTGGCGTGGGGCCCACCACGGTCGCTGATCTCTTGCTGTCGCTCCCCGCCGGCGCGTTTACGGGCCTCTACCGCCCCCTGCCGGGCGAGCTACGTGGGGTAGTGGGCTGGGCCTTGGGGCTTGAGCGTTTCGGGCTGCTGGTTCTCACTGGGGTGTTATTGGCTGCGGGGCGGCCCTGGCGCGGGTTTGCTGCGCGCATCTGTGCCCGGCCCTGGGTGATTGCCTGCGCAGGGTTTGCCTTGATCTACGCTGCCTTACTGGCCCTGAGTACGCCCAACTACGGCACGCTTTCGCGCTACATGGCCGTGGTATGGCCTGCCTGGGCAGCGGCAGTGGTGGGGCTGTGCGCCCCACTGCCCCACGCCAAGAATGGCTGACAGGTTGGCAGCCGG
>JANRLA010000053.1:0-19834 GCA_033763015.1 Bacteroidia bacterium | reverse complement strand
CTGTGCAGGCTTTGAGGCGGCTTTGGCGGTACTCTGGCTGGGGGCCTGGGTGATGTTGCTGCTGCTGCGGACGAAGACCTTAAGGGTTTGGCCCTGGGTTAGGGTGCTGGTTTTGAGCTCGTTCCAGGTCTTGAGGTCGTTTACGTAGACCGAGTAGTAGTACGCGATGCTGAGCAGGGTCTCGCCGGCCTTCACCGGGTGGTAAATGAGGCGGCGACCGGGGGGCGTGTAGGCCGGGCTACCCTGAGCAAGCTGCGGCTGGGGGGCCGTGGCGGCAAAGGTGGGTGCCGGGCCAAAGACCGAATCGGGGTGCTGCTCGGCGAAGCGGGCCACGCTGGTGGGCACCCGCACTACGAAGGGCTGGTCGCTGTAGGGGACGACGCCCAGTTTCAGGGCGGGGTTCAGGTCGTAGAGCAGCTGCTCGTTCACGCCGGTTTGCTGTGCCAGGCGGCTCAGGTGCAGCTCGCGGCGCACGACGACCAGGCTATCGGGGCCGTACTCAAAGTCTACCCACGAGGGCTGGATGCCGTGCTCGTGCCAGTAGCTCATGGCGTAGCAGGCGGCAATGAAGGCCGGCACGTAGCCGCGGGTTTCGCGGGGCAGGTACTTGTACACGGCCCATACGTTTTTCTCGCCGGCTTTTCGGATGGCCCAGTTGACCCGCCCGGGGCCGCAGTTGTAGGCCGCAATGGCCAGCAGCCAGTCGTCGTAGAGGCTGTGCAGGAGCTTGAGGTACTGCCCGGCGGCGACGGTGGCCTTGTAGGGGTCGCTGCGCTCGTCGATGTACGAATCCATGCGGATGTCGTAGAGGCGGGCGGTGTAGTGCATGAATTGCCAGAGCCCGGTGGCGGCCACGCGGCTTTTGGCAGCGGGGTTAAGCCCGCTCTCGATGATGGCCAGGTTGCGCAGCTCGAGGGGCAGGCCCATCTGGTCGAAGACCGACTCGAAGATGGGGAAGTAGACGTGCTGCAGGCCCAGCATCTGGGCGATCCAGTCGCGCTTGCGGCCGATGAAGTATTCGATTTGGCCTTTTACGTGGACGTTGTAGTCCATGGGCACCACGTTGCACAGCAGCTTGAGCCGCTCGGCGTATACCTCCTCCGAAACAAAGCCCCAGGGATGGCTACCGGGGGGCAGGGGCTTGGGCGCGCCGACGGCGCGGCGCTGGGCGTAGCGCAGCTCGCGGTGGTAGGCCGTCCAGGTACTGTCTAGGATGCGCAGTTCCTCGTCTAGCTCGGGGGTGGGCGTGGTCGGGGGGGTTTGGGCTGCCAGTGGGGTGACCGAGGCAAGGCACAGGCCTACGACGAGCAAAACCCAACTGCGGGCAAGAAGCTTGGGCATGGTGCGGGTGGGCTTAGGCGGGGTGAGCGGTGAGGGATGCCAGGGTGGGCGCCAAGCGGCGGGCAAAGGCCAGCAGCTCGGCGTCATTGAGGTAGTCGGCCATGAGTTGCAGGCCGATGGGCAGGCCCTGGCCATCGGTACCCGCCGGCAGCGAGAGGCCCGGGATACCGGCCAGGTTGGCGTGCACGGTAAAAATATCGGCCAGGTACAGGGCGATGGGGTCGGTGGCCTTTTCGCCGATCCGGAAGGCCGTAGAGGGGGTGGTGGGGCTGAGCAGGAAGTCGTACTGCGCAAATAGCGCCCGGGTAGCCTCCTGGATACGCCGGCGCACCTTCATGGCCTGGGTGTAGTAGGCGTCGTAGTAGCCGGCCGAAAGCACGAAGGTGCCGAGCAGGATGCGCCGTTTGACCTCGGGGCCAAAGCCCTCGCTGCGCGAGCGGGCGTAGAGTGTTTCGAGGTCCAGCTCGCCTTCGGCGCGGTAGCCGTACCGGATGCCGTCGAAGCGGGCCAGGTTGCTGCTCGCCTCGGCGGTGGTGAGGATGTAGTACACCCCGACCATGACCTCGAGGAGCGGGAAATCGACGAGCTCTACCCGGTGCCCTTCGGCCACGAGGCGGTCGCGGGTTTGTTCGAGCGCGGCTTTGATTTCGGGCTGCAGGCCGGGGCTTTCCAGCGCTTCGCGCAGGATGCCAATCCGTTTGGGCCCGTCGGTCGCTGAGGGGCGGTAGGGCGTAGGGGCTGTGGTCTGGTCGTTGGGGTCGGGCCCGGCCATGACCTCGAGCAGGAGCGCGGCGTCGTCGACCGAAGCCGTAAGCGGCCCGATCTGGTCGAACGACGAACCATAAGCAATGAGCCCCCAGCGCGAGACCCGGCCGTAGCTGGGCTTCAGGCCCACCACGCCACAAAACGCCGCTGGTTGCCGCACCGAGCCGCCGGTATCGCTGCCCAGCGCGGCGCAGCACAGGCCCGCCGCCACGGCCGCAGTGCTGCCGCCCGAGGAGCCCCCGCTTACGCGGGTGGGGTCGTGGGGGTTGTGCACGGGCCCATAGGCCGAGTTCTCGTTGCTCGAGCCCATGGCGAACTCGTCGCAGTTGGTACGGCCCAGCACGATGCAGTCTTCGGCCAGCAGGCGCTCAAGCGCCGTAGCGGTAAAGACCGACTCGAAGCCCGTGAGGATCTTACTGCTGGCCCCGGCGCGGTGGCCCCGGTACACGATGTTGTCTTTAATGGCCAGCACGAGGCCAAAGAGGCGGCCCCGGGCGTGGGCCGGCTTGGCATCGAGGGCGGCGGCGCGGGTGCGGGCCTCCTGGGCAAATAGCTCTAGGAAGGCGTTCAGGCCCGCGTGCTGGGTGGCCTGTGCGAGGTAGTATTCGACGAGCGCGGTGGCGGTGAGCTCGCCGCGGTCGAGCAAGGGCCGCTGGTCGGTGTAGCTGCGGGGGGGTGTCACGAGAGGGTTTTGTCTGCGCCGGGCGTGTCTTTCTTGTCGGCCACGCCGCTTTCGATTTCGGTTTTGACGCTGTTGGCGGCGTTCTTGAATTCGCGCACGCCTTGCCCTAGGCCACGGGCAAATTCGGGGATTTTCTTCGCCCCGAAGAGGATAAGGATGACCACCGCAATCAGGATGATCTCACCGGTGCCGAGTCCGAACATAGCAGTAGGGTTTAGTAAACATCGTAAAAGTCGGTCTTTTTGTTGGATAGCGAGTATCGACACCCCCAAGGCCCACCTGCCTAGAAGCTGTCTACAGTAGGCACCTTTGGCCGCCGGGTACCAACTTTGCAGCGGCCCCCGTCGTTGTACCGAGGACTAGACACACCCCCGATGAAGACCCGAAACCTGCTCTTGCTGGTTGCCCTGGCGGCGTTTGTAGCCGTACTGCTCTTGAGCCTGGGCAGTTCGGTGAGCCAGTACACCGATTTTGCCAGCGCCCGTAAGGCCCAGGGCGAAGTGCACGTGGTGGCCACCTGGGTGCGGCGCACCGAGGCGGCGTACGACCCCGCACGCGACGAATTCCGCTTTTACCTGGCCGATTCGCTGGGCACCGAAACACCCTGCGTGTACCCCGACCCCAAGCCTGCCAGTTTTGAGACCGCCGAGCGGGTCTTGGTGCAGGGCAAGTACCAGGGCGATGCTTTTCAGGTAAGCAAAATCCAACTCAAGTGCCCCTCGAAGTACCAGGAGACCGAGCTGGCACCCGAAGGGTACGGCACCCCGGCCGCTACCCCTAACCCCACCCAACCCAGTTAACCGTGCGCACCTGGCCCGGCGAACTGGGATTCGCGCTTGTAGATGCTAGCCTGGTGGCGGCCGTAGTGGCGGCCATTGGCTTGCTCGTAGCCTGGCTACAGCCCACGGCCCCACGCGCCTGGGCGCGGCTGGGCCTGTGGGCCTTTGGCGTACACACTGCCGCCACCCTGGGGGTACTGGTCGTACTACTGGCGCTGATTGTGACCGGGCAGTACCAGTACCACTACCCCTGGAGCCACGCGAGCAACAGCCTGGAGCTGCGCTTTGTGGTGGCCAGCCTGTGGGAGGGCCAGGAGGGCAGCTTTCTTATCTGGATGGTGTGGCACACCCTGTTGGGCCTGGCCATCTGGCGCTGGGGCGGTAGCTGGCGCCTGGGGGTACTGGGGGTGATTGCAACCCTGCAGGCGGTGTTGGCGAGCATGATTCTGGGCGTGTACCTCTCTGGCGCACTTGCCACGGTGCTTTTCGGGGCTGGGGTGCTCATCCCCCTGGGCGTGGTCGCGGGGCGCTTTTGGCGCGGCGGGCACCGGCTAGAAACGGCTGCACTGGGCGTAGCAGGGCTGCTCCTCGGCACCAATCTGGTGCGCGGCATGGGCGGCTTTGGGGCGCGGGCCCTCGGCACGTGGGCCTATGGGCTTGAGCTGCTGTTGCTGGTAGCGGCCGCAGCCCTGGCGCTGCGCCGCACCCACCGGCTGGGCTGGCCTCTGGGCACCACCCTGCTTTTGGCACTGGTAGTGAGCCTGGGCTGGGTGCTGGCCAGCACACCCCTGGGGGGCTGGAAGGTGGGCTCATCGCCGTTTCTGCTCTTGCGCGAGGCCCTGCCCGACACCCCGGTCTTTGCCCAGAACCCCGACTTCGTGCCCGCCGACGGCACGGGCCTGAACCCGCTACTGCAGAACTATTGGATGGTCATCCACCCCCCGACGCTCTTTCTGGGGTTTGCGCTTACCCTGGTGCCGTTTGCCTACGTGGTGGCGGCCCTGCTCAAAGGTGAACTCACCGGCTGGGTGAAGCCCGCCAGCCCCTGGGCACTGGCCGCAGTGGGCGTACTGGGTGTGGGCATCCTCATGGGGGGGTACTGGGCGTACGAAACGCTGAACTTTGGCGGGTACTGGAACTGGGACCCCGTCGAGAATGCCTCGCTGGTGCCCTGGCTCACGGGGGTAGCGGCCCTGCACGCCCTCTTGGCCTACCGCCACGGGCGGGTAAACCTGCGCCTGGCCGCCACGCTGCTCGTGGCCACGTTTGTACTGGTACTCTACAGCACGTTTCTGGTCCGCAGCGGCATTCTGGGCGAGGCCTCGGTGCACTCGTTTACCGACCTGGGGCTCTCGGGCCAACTGCTGCTGCTGCTCTTGGGGTACCTGGGGTTTGTGAGCATTCTGCTGGCCAAACGCTGGCGCGAACTGCCTGCACCGCCCACCCAAAACCCGCTCCTGAGCCGCGAGACATTCCTGCTATTGGCCGCGACAGTGCTTACCCTGGCGGCGGTACAGGTGGCCTTCGCCACCAGCTTGCCGGTTATCAATGCCGTGCTGGGCACAAACGCAGCCCCACCGCCTCACGTGCCGCGCTACTACTACCACTGGCAGGTGTGGTTTGCGCTCGCCATTGGGCTGCTGAGCGCCGTGGGGCAGTACGTGTTCTGGCAACGCAGCGAGCGCGGGCGGCTGGGCAAAGCGCTCTTCGGGCCCTTTGTGGTGGCAGCGGGCCTAACGGTGGTCGCGATGGTGGCCCTGAAGCTCAGCGACCGGCCGTTTGTGTTCAACGAGACCTACCAACTGCACCTGGCGGCCGTGAGCGAACAGGGTAGCGGCTTACAGACCGCCCTGGCGTACCTGGGCACGGCACTACTCTATGTGGCCGACGAACTGCTGCTCTTTGCGGCGCTCTTTACCGTGGCAGCCAACGCGGTGGTGCTCTGGCGGCTCATCCGGCGCTCGGCGCGCACGCAGGGCAAGGTGGGGGGCAGTTTGGCGCACATCGGGTTTGGGCTCCTGCTGGTGGGGGTGGTCTTCAGCGCGGGGTACGAGACGACGGTTTCGGTGAACCTATCGCCCACCGAGTTGGGGGCCGACTTCCCGGCCGAGGCCCGTGGCGACAACGTGCTGCTGCTGGAGGGCCAGCCCAAGGCTATCCCCGGCTACCGCGTAACCTACGCTGGCAAGCAGGTGGCGCAGGCGCCGATTGGGCCCCTGCGGGTGGTAAGAGAGGCAGCCGACTATGTGCAGGTGGCCTTTGCCGACAGCCTCAAGGTCCGCTACCGGGTAGATGTGCCCCGGAACTTCTTTGCCGAGTTTACCGCCCAGCCCACCGCCAACGGTGCGGCCCCGGCCCCGGCGGGCCCTACGGGCGCCGAGCTGGAGCGGCTGCGCACGTTCATCGAAACCAACCTGCGGCTCATTGAGCCCGAGCCGCTCGATGGCCGTACGTTCTACCCCATCACCTTCTACCCCCTGCGCCGCACGGCCGAGGGGGCCATCGAAGAAGACCCCAGCCGGGCCTTTACCTTAACGCCTGAGGCCGAAGCCAACGAGCAGATGGGCCTGATATCGCACCCCGACACGCGGCATACGCTCTTTAGCGACCTCTACGTGTTCGTGTCCTCGATCCCCAAGGCCGAAACCGACACCTCGGCCAGGCGGATAGAGGTGGACGAGGTGCGCCTGCGCGGCTCGGGCGATAGCCTGACCCAGGGGCCCTACCGCATCGTGCTGGACCGCATCGCGGTGGTAGAGGGCGACCTGCGGCGACCCGAAGCGCTCATTGTGCTTCAGGCCAACCTGCGCATCTGGAAGGGCGAGATTAGCTACCCGGCCCAGCCACGCTTCCTCATCCGCGGGACCGAAGCCGGGCACCAGGATGCCCGGATTGATGCGCTGGACCTGAGCGTGCGCTTTGAGGGTGTGGCCCCCGAAGCCGAGCAGGTGGTGCTGCTCTTGCAGCAGGAAATCAAGCCGCCCGATTACCTTACCTTTAAGGCACTACAGAAGCCGCTCATTGGCCTGGTGTGGCTGGGGGCCGTGGTGATGTCGGTGGGGTTTGCCGTTGCCGCCGTGCGCCGCAGCCAGGAACAGCGCGCCGCCCGGGTGGTGGAGTAGGCGCCGCCCCGATGCCCGACCCCAGCCGCCCCCACCTGCCCGAGCCCGACCCCGCCAGCCCGCGGCTGGAGCCCTACAGCCCCCTGGCGTATAGCCCGCTGGGGTATACCGACCTCTATGGCCGCACGCCCCCTACCCACCGGGGCACGTTTGCCATTGTGGGGGCAGGCTCGGCGGGGTACAACCTGGGCTACGGGCTGCTGGCTCGGGGCTACAAACTGCTGCACATCGTTTCGCGCACCGCCGAGGAAGCCCAAGAGCTTGGCCGGAAGCTGAACCAGCCCTACGTGCCCTACGGCGACCAACTGCACGCGCTGCCCCCGGCCGACTGGGTGCTGCTTACGGTGCCCGACGACGCCATTGCTGCCGTCGCCGCCGAGCTGGCCACCGCCCAGCAAAGCGCCAGCACCTACCTGCATGCGGCGGGTAGCCAGCCCCTAGAGCTGCTAAAACCCCTGGGGGCCAACGTAGGTGTGCTCTGGCCGATCCAGACCCTGAGCCGTGCCCGGGCGGTAGAGCTACGCCAGGTGCCGCTCTTTGTAGAGGGCACCGGCCACAGCCAGGCCCGGCTCGAGCGGCTGGCCAGGGAGCTATCGGACAAAGTCTTTGTGACCGACTACCCCGCGCGGCTGCGCCTGCACATCGGGGCGGTGTTTGCCGCCAACTTCGTCAACCACCTGGTGCAGATAGCCGGCGACCTGGCCCTGGCGGTACACGGGGCCGACTACCACCTGTTCCTGCCGCTGCTCAAGGAAGTGGTGGCGAAGCTGGACCAGCTTACCCCGCAGCAGGCCCAAACGGGGCCCGCCATCCGGGGCGATGTGAAGACTATCGAGCGGCACCTGGATGCGCTGAGGGCCACCGACCCCACCCTGGCCGAGCTCTACCGGCTACTTACTGAGCGGATACAGGGGCTGCACCGGGGGTAGGGTACTGGCCCGCGAGGTACTGGGCCAGTTCGGCGAAACGCTCGTCCCACCCGTGGTAGTACCGCCGGCGCCGGAAGAGCAGGCCCAGGGTAAGAAACGGCGAGGCATAGTTGGTCTCGAGGTACACCTGTAGCTCTGAGCCCCCGGCCGTGGGCTGCCAGTCGACTTTCAGGATGTAGGTGGCCCCAAAGACGCTGTAGCGCCAGTGGACGAAGCGGTAGGGGGTCTGGGCGACGAGCTCAGCGAGGAGGCTACCGGTGGTGTCGTGCTGCTCGGTCATGAGGTCGTACCGGTAGCGGGCGCCCACGTGGTTGGGTGAGCCCTCGAGCAGCTGGGCCTTGCGCACCCGCTGGTTGAAGAGGATGGCGACGAGCTCGCCGCTGTGCAGGACGTCCCACACCGTTTCGGGGCGCGCGGGGGTGGGTAGCTGGGTGCGGTAACTGAGCATGGGCTAGTAATCTACGCGGATGTGCAGGCGCAGCGACGCTGCAAGGCCCAGCGTGCCAAAGGGCAGGTCGGGGCCGGTTACCTGGGTGCCACCCCGTACGAGAAGAACGTTGGGCTCGGACAGGCGTTCAACCTCGGTGGCGGGGTACTCAACTTCGGTTTCGCTCAGCCGCAGCCGGGCGGCGTTCTCGGCGAGCCCCACCCGGTAGTGGGCCGCCAGGCCGAGGGCCAGGCGGGCGCTGAGGGGCCTAACCACCTCGAGCCCTGGGGTGAGGAGCATTCGGAATTGCACGGCCGACAGGCGCAGTTCGTCGGTGAGGAGCTCGGTGCCGTTCACCACCAGCCCAAACGGACTGTTGGGCACCCGGCCAAAGCCCAGAATAGCCCAATAAAAGCCCAGCCCCAGGGTGGGGCGCACCACCGCGCGCCCCCAGGTAAAGTTGTAGCCGTACTGGGGGGCAAACCCGATCTGAAAGGGGTTGCTCGTACCCAGGGCCACCTCCAGGCCCCAGTGGCTGCCCCCTATGCGGCCGTAACTGCCACCGACCACTACGGCCAGGTCGCTACCCCGGTTCTTGAGGGTGCGCTGGGCGCTGAGGGGCTCGTTGAAGCCGCTTTCGTCGGTGTAGACCACCTCGAAGACGCCCGCGGTATTGGTGAGTGGCAGGCGCCCCAGGCCCAGGTAGGCCGTGGCGTAGGTGCCCTGCCAGAGAGGGGCGTGCGCAGGGGATGGCTCGGGGTCGTCGTCGGGTTGCTGGGCCAGAAGCCGGAATGGTACGACGAGGAGCCAAAGCCAGGTGGCGCGTGCGGACATGGGGGTGGAATTGGTCGAAACTAGCAACGCCCGTACTCACTTGGGTGTTGCACAACTGAGCCAGCTCGGTTTGGCCCCTACTTTTGCACCGCCCGTACCGATTACTGCCCACCACCATGCACGACCCCTTGTTTGAGAGCCTGGAGCGCGAACGCCGCCGCCAGCAAGAAGGCATTGAGCTTATTGCCTCTGAGAATTTTGTCTCGCCCCAGGTGATGCAGGCCGTAGGCTCGTGCCTGACGAACAAGTATGCCGAGGGCCTGCCGGGCAAGCGCTACTACGGCGGCTGCCAGTTTGTAGACGAGGCCGAAAACCTGGCCATCGAGCGGGCCAAGCAGCTCTTCGGGGCGGCGTGGGCCAATGTACAGCCCCACAGCGGGGCCCAGGCCAACGCCGCCGTGATGCTGGCCTGCCTACAGCCCGGCGACACGATTCTGGGCTTCGACCTGGCGCACGGGGGGCACCTGACGCACGGCAGCCCGGTCAACTTCTCGGGCCGGCTGTACCGGGCCACCTTCTACGGCGTAGAGCGCGAAACGGGCCGCATTGACTTAAACCGCGTGCGCGAAACAGCCCTGAGCGAAAAACCCAAGCTGCTCATCTGCGGGGCCAGTGCCTACCCCCGCGACTGGGACTACGCCGCGCTACGTGCCATCGCCGACGAAGTAGGCGCCCTGCTGCTGGCCGACATTGCCCACCCCGCCGGGCTTATCGCCGCCAAACTGCTGAACGACCCCCTGCCCCACTGCCACATCGTGACCACGACCACACACAAAACGCTGCGTGGCCCGCGCGGGGGCCTCATCCTGATGGGGCAAGACTTTGAGAACCCCTTCGGCCAAAAAACCCCCAAAGGGCAGCTCAAGCCCATGAGTGCGCTGCTGGACAGTGGGGTCTTCCCCGGCACCCAGGGCGGGCCGCTCATGCACGTCATTGCCGGCAAGGCCGTTGCCTTCGGCGAGGCGCTCCAGCCCAGTTTCGTCAGCTACAGCCGCCAGGTCATTGCCAATGCCCAGGCGCTGGCCGGGGCGCTCTTGGCCCGGGGCTACCACATCAGCAGCGGGGGCACCGAAAACCACCTGATGCTCATTGACCTGCGCAGCAAAGGCCTGACGGGCAAAGTCGCCGAAGCGGCCCTGGTGGCCGCCGACATTACGGCCAACAAAAACATGGTGCCCTACGACACCGAGAGCCCCTTCGTTACCTCGGGCATCCGCCTGGGCACCCCTGCGGTTACCACCCGCGGCCTGAAAGAAGCCCAGCTGGCGCAGGTGGCCGACCTGATAGACCGCGTGCTGCAAGCGCCCACCGACCCAGCCAACCTGGCCGCCGTGCGCGCCGAAGTGCATGCCCTGATGGCGGCCTACCCGCTGCCCTACGCCCCCATCGTGCCCGCTACAGCAGCCCTCGCCTAGACCGCCCCACCGATGGCCCGAAAGCCCCCCTCTGCGCGGCAGGACCCTGAGCGGAACATGCCCTTCTTGAGCCACCTGGAGGAGCTACGGTGGCATTTGCTACGGGCGGCGGTGGCGCTCATCGTGGTGTTCGGCGTAGTGTTCAGCAACATCCGCTGGGTGATGGACCACATCATTCTGGCCCCGCTGCGCCCCGATTTCATTACCTACCGGGTGCTGCTGTGCCCCCTGAGCCCGGCGCTGTGCCCCGACAGCAAGGACATGACCCTTTCGCTGCAGCTGCTCAGCCCGACCGAGGCCTTTACCCGGGCGCTGCTCATTGGGTTTGTGGGGGCGTTTGTGGTGTGCTTCCCGTACCTGCTCTGGGAGCTCTGGCGCTTCGTGCGCCCCGGTTTGCGGCACCACGAGCTGCGGCACGTGAAGTGGGTGGTGCTGCCCGTAAGCCTACTTTTCTTTGTGGGGGTGGCCTTTGCCTACTTCGTGGTGGCGCCGTTCTCGCTGGCGTTTTTCGTCAATTTCACGCTCACCGACCTAGCCGTGCAGCAGTGGCGGGTAGGCCCCACGGTGAGCCTCATCGTGCAGATCTGCTTTGCGGGGGGGCTGCTGTTCCAGATGCCGGTGGTGGCCTGGGTGCTGGCACGCCTGGGGGTACTGCGGACCGCGTGGCTGCGCCAGCGGCGGCGTCATGCAATCGTGGTCATCTTGATAGCGGCGGCGGTGCTTACCCCCGCCGACATCTTCAGCATGATTCTGCTGGCCGTGCCCATGCTACTGCTCTTTGAGGTAAGCATCTGGGTGGTAGCGGCCGTAGAGCGCCGCCAGCGCCGACTGGCCAAACGCGCCGAAAAAGCAGCGGCCCAAAACCCACCGCCACCCCCGCCGCCGAGCGCAGGCCCCGACGACACCCCGCCGCCGCCCACACAGCCTAGCCCCCCGCTGCCCGACGACGCGCGCGACCCCCACGACTACGACGACACGCCGCAGGTGCTGCCGCCCGAGCATTCACTGCCCCAACACCGGCGGGTCTAACCCCGAAAGGAGAGCAGGGGCACGTTGAGCGTGCTGCTGAGTTCTTCGGCGATGGAGCTCTGGAGCAGCGCCGCGATACCGGTACGGCCCTGGGTGAGCATGGCGACCAGGTCGGCGTTTTCAGCTTTGCGCAGGTGCTGTACGGCGTAGGCAACGTCGGTATCGTTGTGTACCAACAGGCGCATGTTGGGGTAGGGGTGGGCCGCACGCAGGCTCTCGAACTGCTCGTGGGCAAAGGCGCTGGTGGCGAAGTTGTAGGCGGTGTTGATGTGGACGATGACAATCTCGCCCTCGAAAAGCCCTGCCAGGTACTTGACGAAGGGCAGGAAGCTATCGAGCGGGCTCTGGAAGTCGGTGGCCAGGAGCACTTTTTTGAAGCGGTTGACCATGACCCGCTCGGGTACCACGAGTACGGGCACAGGGCTGCGGCGCATGATGCGTTCGGTGAGGGTGCCAAAGAGGACGCCGAGTAGGCCCGTGCGGTCATCGGCACCCACGACCACGAGTTGGGTGTCTTCATCGAGGTGTTCGACGATATCGGCGGGGTTGATGTCCTGGAAGAGCTTGCGGCTCATGGGGATGCCTTTGAGCAGGTCTGAGGTCGCCAGCTTTTCTACCTCGGCGGTAATGGCCTCGTGGATTTCCTTGTCCAGGTCTTTGTCGACCACTGCCCGCAGGGCGCCCTGGTAGGCTTCGGTGAGGTAGGGTTTTACGTAGGCGTGGGCCAGCATGATTTTGCTACCGGCCTGGCGGGCGATGAGGGCGGCGGCGGCCAGGGCGTTGTTCGAGGCGGCGCTGAAGTCGGTGGGGTGGGCAATTTTGGCGATCTGCATGGCGAGCGGGGTTGGGTGTTGGTGTGGCTGTTGAAGAGGTAAGGTAGCCACGGGGGGGATGCCAAAACCCTGACGGGGGTCAGGAAACCAGAAAACGGCCCTCGCAAGGGCGCTGTGCGCTATCTTTGACAGATGCGCCTGAACCAAACGCTCCTGAGCCAGCTCGAGGAATTGCTCCGTGAGGTAGGGTACCGCGTCCGGTACGAGAAAGGCAACTTCCGGGGCGGGCGCTGTGTGGTCGAAGACCAGCGGCTGGTGGTGGTGAACAGCTTCAGCCCCGTGGCAAGCCGGGCCACGACGCTCATCGAGGTCGTACTGAGCCTGCCCATCACCGAAGCGGCCTTGAGCGAAGACCACCGGAGGCTGCTACACCACCTGCGCCGTACCCACCAACCGGCGGCCACGGGCCTGTTCGCCGAATGAAAATCACGTTTTTGGGCACTGGCACCTCGCAGGGCGTACCTGTCATTGCGTGCGGGTGCCACGTGTGCAGCAGCCCCGACCCCGCCGATGCCCGGCTGCGGTGCTCGGTACTCATTGAGCTGCCCGACCAGAACTGGGTAATTGATGCGGGCCCCGATTTCAGGCAGCAGATGCTCAGGGCACGTGTACAGAGCTTGGGCACCGTGCTCTTCACCCACCTGCACAAAGACCACACGGGGGGTTTTGACGATGTGCGGGCATTTTACTTCAAAAGCGGCGCGCCAACCGAGGTGTACCTCGATGACCACACCCGCGAGCTGCTCCACCGCGAGTACCCCTACGTGTTCGATGGCACGAACTACCCCGGCCTGCCCAAGTTCAATTTGCACGTCTTTGGCGGCACCACACCGCTGGCCGTTGGGGGCTACCGCGTGCAGCCCATCCCGGCCCGACACCACAAGCTGCCGGTGTATGGCTTCCGGATTGGCGGGTTTGCCTACGTAACCGACGCAAACTACCTGAGCCCCGAGAGCCTGGCCCTGCTGCAAGGCGCCGAGGTGGTGGTGCTCAACGCCCTGCAGTACGAGCCCCACATCAGCCACTACACCGTGCCCGAGGCCTTGGCGCTCTTGGCCGAGCTCAAGCCCCGGCAAGGCTACCTGACGCACATCTCGCACAAACTGGGCCGCCACGCCGAGGTATCGCCCCGCTTGCCGCAGGGGGTGGCGTTGGCCTACGACGGACTCTCGTTCACCTTGCCCGACCCCCCCGCGGCATGAGTACGGCCCCCAAGGTGCTGCTAGTGGAAGACGAGCCCGACGCCGGGGCGGTGCTGAAAGACTACCTGCGCCAGAGCGGCTACCAGGTGGCCTGGGTGCAGACCGGCGCCGAAGCCCTAGCGCTGCTGGCCACCGAGGGGCCCCACCTGCAGGCCGCTATCCTGGATGCCATGGTGCCGCCACCCGACGGGCCCATGCTCCTGCGCCACATCCGGCAGACGCCGGGGCTGGAGCACCTGCCGGTGCTCTTTTTGACGGCACGGAGCGAAGAAGCCGCCGAACTACAGGCCCTCGCCGCCGGGGCCGACGACTACATCGGTAAGCCCGCCAGCCTGAACAAGGTCGCCACCCGGCTCGAGGCCCTGCTGCGCCGCGCTGGGCCCGCCGCCGAAACCCCCTTGGTGCACGACGCCGCCAACCGCCGCATTGTGGCCCACGGGCGGGCGCTGGAGCTCACGGCTGCCGAATACCACCTCTTGGCCCAGTTGCTGGACCACCCCAGCCGCGTCTTTACCCGGCAGGAGCTGCTGCAAAGTGCCAGCCCCGAACCCGACGAGGCGCTGGAGCGCACCGTAGATGCCCACATCAAAAACATCCGCGCCAAGCTCGGGCCGCTGGGCAGTTACATCCGCACCTACCGTGGGTTGGGATATGGGCTAACTTTAGGGGCATGAAACGCCTGAGCTTGGTACTCATCTGGATGGGTTTGGGGGCCTGGGCGGAGGCGCAGGTCGTGCAAACGGGGCTCTTGATCGAAGTGCCCGGCGAGGCGACCAGTTTCAGCCTACCCCTGGCGGGCTTCAGGCCCCTGAGCAGCCTGCTGCCGCAGGCCACGTCGCTGCCCCAGGCGCTGGAGCACCCCCTGTACGCCATCTTTCGGTTCCAGCCCAAGTACACCCGCAAGGCTATACTCGTCGGCCAGTGGGTGCTAGACGAGGATGCCGAGCGGCTGGCAGCGCTCGCCGATTCGCTGGCCCCGGGCCGTGTGGCCTACGCCCCTAAGGGGTACGTGCAGCTGCTGGCTCTGCCCACGGGCGCGGCGAAGGGCGTCGGCAAGTCGGCCGAAGCAACGCAGGTGGCCACCGAAGGGTTGTTTGACCCCTTTTCGCTGGACGAGGTTACGGGCGATGTGCCCCCGGCGGGCCCGCGTTTCCGCTCGGTTACCGCGCGTTATTACGGCAGCGGTGGCTATGGCGCAGGGGGTTTGGCCCAGTACACTCAGGCACCTATGACCACGAGTGGCTACACCACCACGATATGGGCTATCGCGCTCAAAAAGCACACGGTGGTGGTCGTGGCGCAATACGCCTCGGAGGAAGCCATCGTGGCGCTTTTCGAGGCGCTGCAGCGTGAGCTAGGCACCGAACTGGCCCAGCCGTAGATGGCCATCCGCACCCGCCTGGCCCTCATTTTCATAGGGCTCATTGTCTTTGGCGTAACGGCCATTGCCAGCTACGCCATTCTGTTCATCCGCGAGTTTCTGACCGAAGAAGGCAAACGCCAGCTGCTGCAGGAGGCCGCCTATGTGGCCGCCGTTGCGAGCAAACAGCCCTGCGATGGGCTTGCCGAAGTGCTGGCCAACCTGAACCGGCTGCCCAGCTACGACGCGCGGCTCAGCGGGGCAGGGCAGGTGTGGGCACCGGCGGCCAAGCCCTGGGCCAACGATAGCCTACCGCACCAGCCGGGCCTGTGGCAAGTAGGCCGGGTGGTGTACGTGGCTGCGCGGGTGCCAGCGCCGGCCTGCCCCTCGGCGCAGTACCTGCGCCTGGCCCGGCCCGAAGAAGACCTCTACGCCCCCATCCGCCGCATACGCTGGATTATCTACACCGGCATGTTCCTCAGCATCGGGCTGGTGGTGGTGGTGAGTACCCTTACGGCCCGGAGCATTGCCCGGCCCATCCAGCACCTAAGCGCCGCTGCCGAAGCCATTGCCCAGGGCGGCGAGCCCGCCCGGCTGGCCCTGAGCCGCACCGATGAGATCGGGCAACTGGCCCAAAGCCTGCAACGCATGGCCGAGCAGCTGCGCGCCGATGCCCAGGCCCTGGAGGCGCAGGCACTGCGCACCCAGCAGTTCTACGCCGACATCGCCCACGAGGTGCGTAACCCGCTGCACACCCTCTTGGGCACCCTCGAGCTCCTGGAGCTACCGGGCGTGAATGCCGATGACCGGGCGCGGCACTACGGGGTGCTGCGCGGCCAGCTAGAGCGCCTGAACCACCTCTTCGACGACCTGATGACCTTGGTGCGGGCCGACCAGGACCCCGGCTTCTTGAAGCCCCGGCCGCTGGACCTTGCCGCCGTAGCGCAGCAGCTGGAAGGCACCTACCGGCCACTCATCGAGGCCAAAGGGCTGGCCTTTCGGGTGCAGGCGGCCCCAACACCGCTTACCGCCGACCCCGTGCGGCTGGAGCAGGTTCTGGCCAACCTGCTGAGCAATGCCCTCAAGTTTACGCCCACTGGTAGCATTACCCTCAGCGTGCAGCCCACCGCCGCAGGGCCGCAGGTTGTGGTTGCCGACACCGGGGTGGGTATTGCCCCAGAGCACCTGCCCCACCTGGGCGAGCGCTTTTACCGCGCCGAAACCAGCCGAAGCCGCGCTGCAGGCGGCACGGGCCTGGGCCTGGCCGTGGTGCGGCGGCTGGTAGAAGCCCACGGCGGCACCCTAGCCATCGACAGCGAGGTGGGCCAAGGCACGACGGTGACGGTCACATTTCTGGCGTCGCTCTAGCCGTACCTTTGGTGCGTGGTACGGGTCTTTTTTGCCAAAACTGGTCGGCCCGCCGAGGTGCTGCAGGTAACGCCTACGGCGCCCATCCCCTCGCCCGCCAAGGGGCAGGTACGGCTCCGGGTGCTGGCGCGGCCCATCAACCCCTCCGACCTCTTGTACATCGAGGGTCTGTACGCCATCAAGCCCGAACTGCCCGCCTGGCCCGGTTTTGAGGGCGTAGGGGTCATTGAGGCCCTGGGCGAGGGGGTAGACGACCTGGTGGTGGGCACCCGCGTGGCCTTTGCCGCCCTGGGCACCTGGCAGGAGTACGTGTGCGTACCGGCCCACAGCGTTGTGCTGGTGCCCGAGGTGCTGAGCGATGCCGCCGCCAGCCAGCTGTACGTAAACCCGTTTACGGCCTGGGCCCTGCTGCACAAGGCGCAGGTGGTGCCCGGCGATTGGATACTGGTAAGCCCAGGGGCCAGTGCTGTGAGCCAAATTTTGGTGCAACTGGCACGCGAGCGGGGCATTTTAACCCTGTGTACCGTACGGCGCGACGACCACCGCTCACGGCTGAAAAAACTGGGGGCCACCGTGGTAGTGAACGTAAGCACCGAGCCGCTGGAGGAGGCCATCCGCGAGTTTACCGCGGGGCGGGGGGTGGCCCACGCCTTCGAGGCGGTGGGCGGCTCGATGACCGAGCGACTGCTGCCCTACATCGTGAAGGGGGGCACGCTGCACCTGTTTGGGCTCTTGAGCCTGGATACCTCGAACCTAAACCTGGCGCCACTCATTTTCAGGCAGTTGCAAATCCAGGGTTTTTGGCTGACCGAGTGGCTGAAGGGCCTTACGCCCGAGGTGCGCGAGAAGATGGTGCTCGAGCTGGTAACGGCCCTGGCCGATGATAGCCTCAAACTGCCGGTCGAAGCCGAGTACCCGCTCGAGGAAGTCATCAACGCCGTGCTGCACGCCGAACTGCCGGGCCGCTTCGGGAAGATTATCTTGGTGAGTTAGCCCTGTTGTTGACCCGACTGCCCATGAAAACCCTTGCCTACTGCCTCGTTGCCTGCCTCGCGCTACCGGCCCTGGGGCAGACCGTAGACCCCTTCTCTGAAGCCTACGCCCGGTACCTGATGGGCACCCTGGCGGCCGACAGCCTGGAAGGCCGCGATTCGCGCCGACCCAGCATCGAAAAGGCCACCCGCTTCCTGGAGGCCGAAATGAAGGCCATTGGCCTACGGCCCCTGCCCGGCCACACGGGCTACCGCCACCCGGCGTATTTGCTCCAGCGCACCGTTACCGGGGCCAAGGCCCAGGTAGGCCCCCAGCAGCTGGGGGGCGGGCGGGTGGCCTTTGCCCGCACCCGGCAGCAGGCGCGGGTGGAGGGCGTGGTGGGCAGCACAGGGGTAGCCCTGCGCTCGGTATCGGCGACAACCTGGGCAGCGTTTGTGGCCGAGGTAGAGCGCGGCGCCCTCACCGCGCCCATCACCCTGGTCAAAACCGCTGTGCCCGACCGCATCGAGGGCCTGTGCACCACCACCCAGCGCATCCGCCGGTACCAGAGCTACACCCCAACCCTCGGGCCGCAGGTGGTGGTTTTCGTGGATGCCTACCCGCCCACCGGCACTACGGTGGTGGTGGAAGCGGAGGTGGCGGACGCGCCCTTGCACCTGACCAACCTGGTGGGCTACCTGCCGGGCAGTAGCCGCCCCGAGGAGTACATCTACCTCTCGGGCCACTACGACCACGTGGGCATTGGTCGGCCCAACGCCGAGGGCGACAGCATCTACAACGGCGCCAACGACGACGCCAGCGGCACCACCGCCACCCTGATGCTGGCCCGGCACTACGCCAGCCTGCCCCAGGCCCCGGCGCGGAGCCTGGTGTTTGCCTGCTGGAGCGGCGAGGAGCTGGGCCTGTTGGGCTCTACCTACTTCGCCGAGCGCACCGACCCCGCGCCCATTGTGGCCATGCTGAGCCTCGAAATGCTGGGTATGCCCTGGAAGTACGGGCCGGGCAGCCTGTACATGAGCGGCTTCGGGTACAGCGACCTGGGGCGGCTGTTCCAGGCCCACGCACCCGCCGACAGCAGCTTTCGGCTGTACCCCGACCCCTACGTGGGGCAGAATTTCTTTGCCCGTTCTGACAACTACGGCTTTGCGCGCCAGGGCATCCCGGCCCACATGCTCATCAGCGCCGATTTTGACGACCCGGCCCTGGAGTACCACCGGCCCAACGACGAGCTGGAGCGCATGAACCTGCCCCACTTCGTGGCCATCGTGCGGGGCATCCACGCCGCACTGGCACCGCTCGTAGCGGGCCAGATTACCCCCCGGCGCCTGAGCGACGCGGTGGTACAGGAGCTACGGGGCCTGCGCTAGGGCTATCTTCGCCAGCTATGCCAACACTTCTGGTGGCCAATCGGGGCGAGATCGCCCTACGCATCTTACGCACTGCCCGGCGGCTGGGCTGGCACACCGTGGCCGTGTACAGCGACGCCGATGCCCACGCCCCCCACGTACTCTACGCCGATACCGCCGTGCGCCTGGGGCCCGCCCCCAGCGCCGAGAGCTACCTCCGCACCGACCGCATCCTGGAAGCGTGCCGCGCCACGGGGGCCACGTTCGTGCACCCGGGGTACGGTTTCTTGAGTGAAAACGCCGCCTTTGCCCGCGCCCTGCGCGAGGCCGGTATCACGCTGGTGGGCCCCAGCCCCGAGGCCATGGAGCTCATGGGCAGCAAGCTGGCCGCCAAGCAGGCCGTGAAAGCCTACGGCGTGCCCCTGGTGCCGGGCCTGGATGAGGCCATTGCCGACCCCGAGGCCGCTCTGGCAGTGGCCGCCGAGATTGGGTACCCGGTCCTGATCAAAGCCAGTGCCGGCGGTGGGGGCAAGGGCATGCGTACGGTAGAGCGGCCCGAGGACTTCCGGGAGCAGATGCAGCTGGCCCAGAGCGAGGCCCGCAAGGCCTTTGGCGACGATGCGGTGTTTATTGAGCGGTACGTGACCCAGCCGCGGCACATTGAAATCCAGGTACTGGCCGACCACCACGGGGCCACGCTGTACCTCTTCGAGCGCGAGTGCTCCATCCAGCGGCGGCACCAAAAGGTGGTCGAGGAAGCGCCCAGCAGCCTACTGAGCCCCGAGCTGCGCCAGCAGATGGGCGAAGCCGCCGTGGCCGTGTGCCGGGCCTGCGGCTACACGAACGCCGGCACGGTCGAGTTTCTGGTGGACGCTGAGCAGCGGTTCTACTTCCTGGAGATGAACACCCGGCTGCAGGTAGAGCACCCGGTGACCGAAGAAATCACGGGGCTAGACCTGGTGGAGTGGCAGCTGCGCATTGCCCAGGGCGAAGCGCTGCCCTTTGGGCAGGAGGACCTGGAAATCAATGGCCACGCGCTCGAAATCCGCGTCTACGCCGAAGATCCCCGCAACAACTTCTTGCCTGCCATCGGCACCCTGAGCCACTACCGCGAGCCCGAGGGCGAGGGCATCCGCGTAGACAGTGGCTACCGCGAGGGCATGGAGGTGCCCATCTACTACGACCCTATGCTGGCCAAGCTCATTGTGTGGGGCCCCACACGGGCGGCGGCCATCCGCCGGATGCTTGAGGCCATTGCGGCCTATGAAGTGGTGGGCGTAGAAACGACCCTGCCTTTTGCCCGGTTTGTGCTGCAGCACCCGGCCTTTACCTCGGGCCAGTTCGATACCGGGTTTGTGGGGCAGTACTACCGGCCAGAGCTGCTCGACGAGCCGCTGACCGACGCCGAG
>JANRLA010000052.1:0-22574 GCA_033763015.1 Bacteroidia bacterium | reverse complement strand
GAAAACGACGAAGTGAAGGGCCGCATCATCGGCCGCGAGGGCCGCAACATCCGTGCCCTTGAAGCCGCCACGGGGGTCGAGATCATTGTCGACGACACGCCCGAGGCCATCATCATCTCGGGCTTCGACCCTGTGCGCCGCGAAATTGCCCGCCTGTCGCTCCACCGGCTCGTGCAAGACGGCCGTATCCACCCCGCCCGTATCGAAGAAATTGTCGCCAAAACGACCAAGCAGCTCACCGAAGAGATCATGGAGGTCGGCGAGCGCACGTGCATTGACCTGGGGATCCACAACCTGCACCCCGAGCTGGTTCGGCACGTGGGCCGCATGAAGTACCGCTCGTCCTACGGCCAAAACCTGCTCCAGCACAGCCGCGAGGTGGCCAATCTGTGCGCCGTTATGGCCTCAGAACTGGGCCTAAACGCCAAGCTGGCCCGCCGGGCCGGGCTGCTCCACGACATCGGCAAGGTGTCGGAAGAAAACCCCGAGACGCCCCACGCCCTCTTGGGTATGGAGCTTGCCCAGCGCTTCAAGGAAAACCCCGAGGTGTGCAACGCCATTGGTGCCCACCACGACGAGATTGAGATGACGAGCCTGCTCTCGCCCATCATCCAGGCCTGCGACGCCATCAGTGGGGCCCGCCCCGGTGCCCGCCGCGAGGTCGCCGAGAGCTATATCAAGCGCCTGCAAGAGCTGGAGGCCATGCCCCTGAACTACCCCGGCGTCAGCAAGACCTTCGCCATCCAGGCCGGGCGTGAGCTGCGTGTGGTCGTAGAAGCCGAGCGCGTGTCCGACGAACAGGCCGATGCCCTGGCCGCCGACGTGGCCCTGCGCATCCAGAACGAAATGCAGTACCCCGGCCAAATCAAGGTTACCGTCATTCGTGAAAAGCGCTCGGTCGCCTTCGCCAAGTAGGGCTACTGGATAATTTGGCTGATGAGCGCCACCGAGAAAATGCTCAGTAAAAACCACCCGATGAAGCCTTCTACGATGGCCAGGTAGCGGGCCAGCCCCTGCACCGGTATCTCGCCGAAGCCCAGGGTCGAAAATGCGTTTAGGCTCACCGTAAAACTATTCAGTACCCGCAGCCCTACGTAGTAGAGCAGCCCTGCCAGTAGCGTGAGGTTGTACACCAGCCCTACTCCCAGTCGGCGCATTCGGCCGCCCTGCTGCGCGCGAAGTGTCTGCCGGTCTAGCCAGCTCAGGTACTGGCGCCCCACCTGGCGGAATGCCTCTGAGGCCCGCGGGAAGGGCAGTGCGACTAGCCGCAGGAGCCACGGCAGTCGCCTACGGTGCTCAGCGGCCAGGTCTTTGAACTGGCGTTCTGCACGGGCGTCGGCCGGGTCTTCGCGCCCGGTAGGTGCAAAGGCCCCCGCCAGGGGCGCGCCCTCTGCCCGGTGCCGCAGGTAGTGCAGAAAATGCCGAAAGTACCCCTCGCGCTGGTACAGCCCACTTTGCTGGGGGAACAAAAAGTAAACCCCGGCGAAGGCGATCATGACTACCACCGACCAGCGGATGGCCTTCACGGGGTTGGTGCCGTAATCGCAGAAGATGGCCAGAAACACGTTCATTAACCAACTGAAGTAGCTCGTGCGGTCGGTATCGGTGGTTTTCAAGTGTGCCAGGTACCCCGTTTCTATTTCTTTCCACTCCACGTAGCAGGCATTGCCGGCCAGCCGGTTCCCTTGAGCTCGGAAGCCATAGTAGAAGTTGGCGTAGCTACCCACCAGCGCCGTAAAGGCGGCCTCGTTTGGGTGGGCTCGCACAGTTTTGCCAGTATATACGGTGGTATCACCCTCGGTTTGTACAGCCAGCTTGTTATGGGCTAGGCTGCTCCACTGCACCCGGGCATTGCCGGGGTTAAAATTGAAGGCCTCGGTGAAAACTAGGCCCTCGAACTGGCAGCCCAGTACACTGAATTGGTTTTCGACCGCGCTTCCGGCGAGTGTGAAGCCCGCCTCCACCGTGTCGCGGTTCAGGCGCAGGTTACTGAACAGGTTTTGGTCCAGTCGTACCTGATACTCGGGGTTCTGGCGTAGGGCTGGCGGCAGGGCAAACCGGCAGTCGGCCAACGTTAGTGCCATGGGCTCGTTGCGGTGGCTGAAGTAGAACAGCCGGTCTTCGAGCGCGATCCGTTTGTCGCGGCCTAACCGGCTGGGGGTCAGTTCAAAGCGACAACGGGTGAAGGCTACCTCATCGGTGTAGCTATTCAGATGCAGCTTAACCCCATGGTAGAACCTACAGTCTTCGAAACGTAAGAAGTTTATGGTATTTTGTGTGATGTAAAGTCGTCCCAGCACCGTTACCCCACGCCATAAGATATGTAGGTTACTGCAGTTGCCAATGTATACGTTCTGCTCGAATATGACGTTGCGCAACAGATACCAGAAAATGGGGTCAAATGTGCAATTGGTGAATTCAACGGAATACCTGACGCGGGTTTTGGTCGGGGGAATAGATTGAAGGAAACGCTGGTCGAGTGAGTCGTCCTGGCTTCGGTTGAAAATCACTCGTACGTTAGAAAATCTAATCAGAAGTTCTCCTCCCGCAAAAGATGGGTCAAGCGTAGGCTTGCCATTGAGCAACTCCTCCATCAGCCGACGGAACGTCACCGTCTGGCCATCGATAGACGAGCCAGCGGCTGAGGTACCCACCAGAAGGAGGGCACCTACAATTACTAGTAGCAACCGTGTACGCATCCCTTTCTGTAATGTCGGAACTTTCGGGCCAACCGCTACCCGTGGGCCTCACCCGCATTGCCCCCAGCCCCACCGGCGAGCTTCATCTGGGCCACGTCGTGCACCTGCTCTATGTGGTGGGTGTCGCTCGGCACCTGGGGCTGCGCCTGCTGCTGCGGATGGAAGACCACGACCGCCAGCGCTGCCACCCAGCCTACGAGGCCGCTATCGCCCACGACCTGCGCTGGCTTGAAGTACCTGACCTTGAGGGCTTTACCGGCACCCACCCCGATGCCTACCGCCAGTCGGATACCCCTCAGGTGTACCTCGCGGCCCTGGAGCACCTGGCTCGCCAGGGGCTGCTCTACGGCTGCGACTGCTCGCGCAAAGACATCGCGGCCCGCAGTGGCCCCCATCCCCCCGGCCAGGAGCTGGCCTACGACGGCCATTGCCGCAACCGGGGCCTGCCGCCCGAGCCAGGCTACGGCTGGCGGGTGAAACTCCCCGTGCAAACCGTCGCGTTTACCGATGCGCGGTTGGGCCCCCAGCGCCAAAGCATTGGTGGTGGCAACGACACCCTGCTCCGCGACCGGCTCGGGCAGTTTACGTACCAGCTCTGCGTCGTCGTTGACGATGGTCGGCAGGGCATTACGCACCTCATTCGCGGCGAAGACGTACTGCCTTCCACAGGCCGCCAGCTTCTGCTGCGCGAGCTCCTGGGCTACCCCGATGCCGTTACGGTATACCACCACCCGCTACTTACGGCATCCGATGGCACCAAACTCTCTAAGGGCACTGGCGCCCCCCCCGTTCGCAACCTACGTGAGGCGGGCTACAGCCCAGGGGCTGTCAGGGCCCAGGCTGCGCGGCACCTGGGCTGGGCAGGTATAGGCCCCGAATTGGACTGGCCAGCGGTTACGCCTTTCGTGGCTTGGTAGCTGCCTGACGGCGGCGCTGTTGCAGTGCTGCTTCGGCGACCAGATACAGGTTGCGCACCGTACCCTCGGCGGGCGGCGTGGGCTGCTGCAGGTAGGCCACCAAATCAGTGAGGAATGCCGGCGGCAGCAGTCGGAATAGGGTGGCCCATTCGCTGGCGGTAAACTCGCGCACCAGCCGCGCTACCCACCAGGCCGAAACGGCCACGGGCGCCCCGCCGACGAGTTTGGCCAGCGCCTCGGGGCTTGTTGCCTGGGTACGCCGTAAGGCATGGCCCATTTCGGCGGCAACTGAAGGTGCGGTGCGCGGCCCGGCAGCACCGTATAGGTAGACGAGGCTCTCGGGGGCATGCGGGGTAAGGGCCTGGGTCAAGAACGCTTCTTTGGCGCCAGTCAGCCGTATTTGGTCGACGATCACGACGACGGCGCCCGCCAGCGGCAATCCGATCGGCAGTAACCGGCGCTGAGCCCAGTACTGCTGCCGCAAGTCGGGTGGGGCCAGCTCGTAGTCCGACGGCAGGGGATCGCTCAGAGCGAGCGACGCACCGACAGAAATACTATCGGTATGCTGCCGCAAATACGCGTCCAGTTCGCGTCGGAAGCCGTCGGTCAGTTGCTCGGCGGCCCGGGTGGGTACCGCCGGCGGAGCCGCCAGCACAACCAGCCGTTCGGCCAACCCACTGCGCAAGTGTACGGCAAACAGGTCGCAAAACAGCCTTGCCAGACCTTGCCCCAGGGCTTCGGCTGCCGGCACCACACCGTGTGCCACCTGGGCGTGAAGTGCCACGCGGAACGGTGTTGCACCACGCCCGTATACCGTGCCGGCATCAGAAACCAGGTTGTGCAGCGCCAAACGGGCAACGGTAGGGTGGGTGGCCATAGCGTGGGGCAAACACACCCCAATCACGAAGCTACCGTGCCACAGACCGGGCTACCAGCCTACGACACCCACACCCGCTACAGACCGTACCCCTGCCGTTGTGGACTACCCGTCATTTCCGACCCAAGTCTTCCAGGCACTGGTCTTTGAGGTCCTTGGCGGTGGCGTAGCTGGGGTCTAGAGCCAGGGTTTTGTCGCAGTACGCAATCGCCTTCTCGCGGTCCTGTTCTTTGAAGTAGGCAAAGTAAGCCTCGTAGAAATTGGCCCTAGTAAGCTGCTTGGTGAACTTATTCTCAGGGTCGGTACCACCAAGAGCGATCACTTTGTCAAAGTAGGGTTTCGCATCGAACTGCAGATTGTCGGGGTCGGCGCGGTCAAACTCCCACTGTTTGTCGGCCAGAAGCGCCCACACACCCAGGTTCTCAGGGAAGAGTTCTGACATTTTTTTATAGGTGGCTAATGCGCCTACAGAGTCTTTGGCAGCGTTGTACAGCGATGCGAGCAGGTTGTAGTTGTTCAGCGTGGGCTCGATGGCAACCAGACGGGCCTGGTAGCTGGCAGCCGTGGCGTAGTCTTTCTTCTCGCGGCCATAGTTGTTCACCAGGTACGTAAGTAGGTCGGTACGGCTAGGGTCGAGTTCAACACAGTAGAGCAGGTCTTGGGTGCCACCTGCAGCATCGCCGGCGGCGAGTTTGATTTTGCCGCGGTACTCGTAGTCTTTGGCGATGAGCTCGTTGGGGGCCCAGCTTTTCTGGTAGCGCTCAAAGGCATCTTTGGCCAGGGCAAGGTCGCCGCTCTCTACCGCGCAGTAGGTCAAGAGCCGGAGCAGTACGCTGGTGCTGGTGTCTTGCAGTACGGTCTGGATTTCGGTAACCCCCGTCTTGTAGTCTTTGCTCAGGTACAGGAACAGTGTGTAGCGGTACCGTGCCGAGAGGTCACCGCTGCGCAGCTCTACGTATTTACGGTAGTAGTCTTTGGCTTTGGCGTAGTCGGGAATGCGGCTGTAGAGCTCACCCAACTCGCTGTAGACGGGGGCAAAGCTTGGGTCAAGCTCCTGGGCCTTGGTCAGGGCTTTGTTGGCCTCGCTGTACTTGCGCTCGCCCACGTAGTACTGGCCCAGGCGGTAGTAGGCCCGCACGTTGTTGGGGTCTTTGGTCAGGGCCTGCTCGTAGTAGTCTTTGGGGGTTTCTTCGATGGATTGGGCCAGGTAGATGTTGCCCAGGGCCACCAGGATGTTGGCATTTTCGGGGGCCAGGGCACTGGCTTTGGTCAGCACGCGGGTGGCGTTGTCAGAGCCCGTACGGCTGCGTGAGGCCGTAAAAGCCTCGGCGATTTTGACGAGCAGTGGCACATTTTCGCCATCAAGCTGTTCGGCCAGGTAGGCGTTCTCGACCATGGGGCCCATTTCGCGGCGCAGTGCGTGGTAGTAGGCCATCCCGGCAAAACTGAAGGCGAAGGGCTTGCTCTTGCTGGTGCCTTTTTCAAAGTGCCCTTTGGCTTTCTCAAGCAGCTGGTTTCGGCGGGTTTCATCGTCTACCTCCAGGGCTTCGGCCAGCGTTAGTTCGCCCACGTAGTAGTTGGGGATGGCGTCTTCGGCATCCTCGGCCAGCCAAGCCGTTAGGGCCGACTGGGCCGCATCGAACTGTTGGTTTTCGATCTGCTGCTGGATGGTTACGATGAGCTGGTCTTTGCCCTTTTTGAGCTTCTCGAAGGGGCTGCGGTAGTTGGCGGTGAAGGCCGCAACATTGGAATACGAACTTTCTTTGTCCAGCTCAGGGTCTTTGGCCAGGGTCACGGGCAACGCCTTGCCTTGGGTCACCTCGACAACCTGCCGGAATACGATCTTGCCACCGTCGCCCTCTACCTCCAGTACGTGCCGACCCACGGGCACCTGCTGTACAGCGAAGGCCATGCCCTCGCGCACCACCTTGGTCTTTACGCCATCGAGGTAGGCGACGCCTTTGAGCTGCGACTGCAATTCGATCACACCCACCGGGGTGAAATCCTGGGCCACTAGCGGTTGGCAAACCAAGCCTACCAGGCTAAGGCAAAGGGCTATGAAAACGGGAGCGAAACGCATAGTGTGTTGAGCATCAAAGGTCTAGCGGGCACCACTGCCCAGTTACGAAAATGGGTTCAAAGGCTGTGCCATTGCGCCAGCGGTATGTTAAATTACAGTAACCCCCCGTGTCGTGTGGGCTAGAACCCACTCTCGGCAATGGGCTTCTGGGTGACGGTGCCGTACTTTTTGGCCAGATCTCCAATGGCTTCGGCCTTGCCAATGAGCACAAACTGAAGCTTATCGCGGGGGATGTACTTGGCCACCAGCTCGCGGCAACGGGCTACCGTAAGGCCATCGACCTGCTGCTGGAAACTGTTGATGAACGCTTCGTTGTAGCCCAATTCGAAGAAGCTCGTCAGCAGGGCCGAGAGTTGGCTCGCGGTTTCGTAGTTGGTCGGGAAGTCGCCCTTCACGTAGTTCTGTGCGCTCTTGAGTGTCGTTTCGTCGATACCCACCCGGTGCAGGCTATCGAGCACCACGAGCGCCAAGTCGATGGCCGCCTCGGTGGACGACACCTTCGTGAAGGTGCTGATCTGAAACGTACTGCCCTGGCGGTAGGTGGCAAACTGGCTGCGGGCACCGTAGGTCAGGCCACTGTTTACCCGCAGCTGGTCGTTGAGCCAGGAGGTAAAGCGCCCACCCAACACGGTATTGATGACCGAGAGCGAGACGTAATCGGGGCTGGTGAAGTTCACCCCACCCTTGCCGCCAATGTAAAAGGTAGTCTCGCGGGCATCGGGCTTATCTACCAGCAGCACACGGGCGCCCTCAAAGCTAAGCGCCGGGGCGCTGTAGGTAGCTTTTTCGGGCTTGGGGGTTTTCCAGCCCCCCAGCCATTCGGTTACCTGTCGTTTCATGTCGGCCAGCTTGAAGTCGCCTACAATGGCAATGGCACTGCTACCGGCCCGGTAACGCGCAGTGTAGAAGGCGGCAACATCGGCGCGGGTAATGGCCCCAACACCCTCTGGGGTGCCCCCGGTGGGTTTGGCGTAGGGGTGACCGGCGTAGACAAAGGCGTTCCAATAGCTGGCGATCACGCTGCGGGGGCTCTCTTTGGCCTGGCCCAGCTCGTCGCGGGTGCGTGCCAGGTAATTGGTCAGCTCGGTGGCGTCGAACTGTGGGGCGATCAGTAGGTCTTTCAGGATGCCAAACACCAGGGCCTGGTCTTTGGCGGCAAACGAAGCCCTGAGGCCAGCCGATTCTTTGCCCGCAAAGGTGACGAGCGAAGCCCCGGTAAAGTCGAGCTCCTCGTCCAATTGGGCTTTGCTGCGGGCCCCTGCGCCAAACCGTAGGGCCTCGGCGGTGGCGGCGGCCAGCCCACTTTTGCCCTCGGGGTCGTGCACTGCCCCCCCATCAAAGACCATCGATACCGAAATCATGGGCACCTCGTGGTGCTCCATGAGGTACACCGTAAGGCCACTGGGCAACACAAACTTCTCGTACGCCGGTAGTTTGTAGGTCTGGGCGGCCAGGGCCGTGGCCAACCCTAGCCCGGCGGCCAAAAGGGCAAAGCGCTTCTGCATGGCAGTAGGGGCGGTTAGTTTTGAGTGGTGGGGGTGGGTAATAGGTAGCCAACCGTACGGTTGGTGGGCACCAGGTAGGTTGCGGCAACACGCCGGATGTCGTCTACTGTCACCTGCTGGTACAGGCTGGGCGCGTCGTAGAGCTTGCGGTAGTCGCCAAAGAACAGCTCGTAAGTGCCCAGGGCGTTGGCCCGGCCATTGATGTCTTCGACCGACCGGTAGAACTCGATGAGCTTCTGGTTCTTCACTTTCTGTAGTTCGCGCTCGGTAACCCCGTTCTGGCGGATATCGGCCAATAGGCTATCGATGGCCGCTTCGAGCAGTTGGGGGGTTACCGGGGTCTCGCTGTTGGGCAGGGTGCTGCTGGCCACCGCATACACGGTAAACAGGCCGGGGTCGAAGTTCTGGTCGCCAAACGCAAAGACCGAGGTTGCCACCTGCTGGTCGTACACCAGGCCTTTGGTGAGCCGGGCGCTTTCGCCGCCCGTGAGCAGGCTGCTGAGCAGGTCTAGGGCATAGAAATCGGGGTGCCGGGTAGCCGGTACGTGCCAGGCCATGGCCAGGTTGGGCGAGTAGATGTCTTTGTAGACGGTTATGCGGCGCTCGCCAAACTGTTCGGGCTCTACGGTGCGCACCGGTTCAGGGGCGGGCTGCGCGGGGATGGGCTCGATGTACTTGCGGGCCAGCGCTTCTACCTGGGCCAACGTAACATCGCCCACTACCACGGCAAGGCCATTGTTGGGGGCGTAGTAGGTGCGGTGGTAGGCCTCCAGGTCAGCTTGGGTCCAGGCTTTGATGTCGCTTTCGTACCCGATGACGGGCCAGTGGTAGGGGTGGGCGGTGTAGGCGGCAGCCTGCACCTGTTCGAACAGGGTGCGGAAGTTGCTGTTCTCCAGGCCCGTGCTGCGCTCGCTGAGCACAACCCCACGCTCGCTTTCTACCATGCTGGGGTCAATGGCTAGGTTGGCGATCCGGTCGGCTTCCAGGTCGAAGATGGTCTCCAGGGCCCCGCTTTGGAACCAGTCGGTGTAGACCGTCACGTCGGCGGTGGTGTAGGCGTTGTTCGACCCGCCGTTGGCTTCCATCACCCGGTCGAATTCTTTGGGCCCGTACTTCTTGGCTCCATTGAACATCATGTGCTCGAAGAAGTGGCTGATGCCCGTAATGCCCGGCCGTTCGTTGCGCGAACCCACGCGCCAAAACAGGTACAGGTTAGCATTGGGGATGGAGTGGTCTTCGACCACCAGGAATTTCATCCCATTCGACAGCGTAAAGGATTTCACATCCTCGGCACGGGTCTGCCCCCATGCCAGGAGGCCCCCCGTGCTCAAAACCACCAGAAAGAGCAGTGTGCGCATACCAAAGTTGTCTTGTGCCGTGGCAAGCAACGCATTCTAAGGCTTTCCTGGGCCGTGGGCCCTCAAAAAATGTAGACCCGCTGTGCAACCTCCCCCGGGGTGGCCATCTCCTTTACCGCAGATCACTCAAACTACACCCGTATGAACCGCACGATTTTGGCGCTGGCCCTGGGGCTGGCAACACTCAGCGCAACCGCCCAAGACTGGGGCTGGCGCGACAATGGCAACACCCGCAACCGGCGTACCCTACTCGGGCGTGGCGCCGACGTATCGGCCTTTGGTAGTGTCCTGCTCGACCTGGGCACCACGGCCGGCGAGTTCGGCACCGGCGTCGGTGGCGGGGGTGCGCTCATGTTCGACAACGTCTTTTTCGTGGGCGGGTACGGCATGGGCCTCTCGGGCAACATCGCCCCCGAGCTCGGCGAGGGCCTTTCGGGCACCGCAGCGCTCGACTACCGGCACGGTGGCTTCTGGGCTGGCGTCAACCTGCTCCCCTCGTTTCCGGTGCACCCCGTCATCTCGGCTCGGATGGGCTGGGGCCGCGCCGAGCTAACCGACGACGGCACCGGTGGGCTCTTTGCCGCCACAGGCCTAGAGCGGGCGCGCGATAACTTCTTCATCGTAACCCCTTCTGCTGGCCTGGAGGCGAACCTGACCGACTGGTTCACCATTCGGGCCGAATACGGCTACCGGTTCTTCAATGGTCTTGCCCTACCGGGCTTTGCCGAAACAGGGCTCGATGGCCAGTTCGCGACCGTGAGCTTCAACTTCGGCGGCTTCGATTAGCCCACACGGGCTTAGGGCACGGGGCAAAAACCACTAGCTTCGTGGCCTATGATGTCGCCTGGTACCCGCCGAACCGCCGGTTTCATCCTCATCCTCTACCCGGTCATTGTCCTGGGGGGCTTGGCCATCCTGGTGCTGTTCCACGCCAAAGGCATCAGTATTACCGACCCTGCCGTACAAAGTCGCCTGTACGGGGCGAGCTACACCCAGGCGGCCGTCCTCCTCATCCTCTCGCTGGTGATGCTCCGGTACGTAGACGATGCGTTGCTGAACGACGTGGCCAAGAAGTTTGTCCGCCTTTCCATCCCCACCGCAGCCATTTTGGGTGCGTTGGGGATGCTCTTTTCGCACGCCACCCCCCCGGGCGATGGGCCCACGGGGCTCATCTTTTTCACCTACCTGGCGGGGCTGGTCCTCATCGCCGGGTGTGTGATTCTGGCCGTGGGGCTTATTCGCCGCTAGTCGAGCGCATACGGGGCCAGTGCATCGGCCACGCGCCGGGTGTTTTGCAGGCGCGGGAATTTGTTTTGCCCGCCCAACTTGCCTTCCTGGGCCATAAAAGCCGCAGTAGCACCGGGTTGCAGGCGCCGCAGGCGGGGCAGCTGTAGCATCTCGCCCGCCCTGAGGTCTTCGTAGTAGCTGTTCTGGGCCCGCAGGGTGCGGTCGAGCGTTTGGCGAAAGGCCATGAGGTCGGCGGGCTCGCGGGCAAACTCCACCCACCATTCGTGGTACGAATCGGCCCCGGCCACGTGGGGGGCTACGGTGCACTCGGTCAGCTCGGCGCCCGTGGCTGCGAGCGCAGCCAGCAGCGCAGCGTTGACCTCCGATTCGATCACGTGCTCGCCGAAAGCGCTCAAGAAGTGCTTTACCCGGCCCGTAACCCGCAAGCGGTAAGGTGCCTTGGAGGAAAAGGTCACCACATCGCCGAGGTCGTAGGCCCAGAGCCCGGCGTTGGTGCTCAGCACAATGGCGTAGGGTACCCCAACCTCGACCTCCCAGAGGGGTAGCCGCTGGGCCGTGGGTTGGCCGTAGTCGGAGAGGGGGATAAACTCGTAGAAGATGCCGTAGTCGAGCATCAGGAGCAGGCCCGGGGTGTCGTCGGGGCCGTGGGGCCGTAGGTCCTGCACCGCAACGAAGCCCTCAGAGGCCGGGTACACCTCGACTACCGCCAGCGGCCGGCCCATGGCCTGGGTGATGAGCGGGGCGTAGGGCCGGTAGTCGACCCCACCCTGGACAAACAGGCGCAGGTTGGGCCACACCTCGGCGGGCGATTTGCCGGTGGTGCGCGTAACCTGCTCGAGGAACATACGCACCCAGGGCGGTATGCCCGAGAGCAGGCGCAGGTCCTGCCTCACCGTTTCGTTGACCACGGCGGCTACTTTGGCCTCCCAGTCCTCGATGCAGTTCGTGGCGAAGGTTGGCACCCGGCTCCGCTGCAGGTAGCTGGGTACGTAGTGCTGGGCGATGCCCGAGAGGCGGCCCACCCGCAGGCCCGCTGGGTTGGTCTCGAGCGCGGGGCTGCCCGATAGGAACAGCATCTTGCCCCCAACGAAGCCTGCATCGCCGGTCTGGTGCAGGTAGCACAGTAGGGCATCGCGCGCCCCGCGCACCTGGCAGGGCATACTCTGGGCCGTGAGCGGGATGTACTTCGTGCCGCTGGTGGTGCCGCTGGTTTTGGCCAGGTACAGGGGTCGGCCTGGCCAGAGGACATCGGCCTCGCCGCCCACGACCCGGTCAATGTAGGGGCGCAGCGCTTCGTAGTCGCGTACCGGTACCGCAGCCCGGTAGCCCTCGTACCCCTGCAGCTCCCCAAACCCGTGGTCGCGGCCAAATGCCGTGCATGCCGCCCGGCGCAGGAGCCCCGCCAAGAGCCGCCGCTGGTGGGCTTCGGGCGCTGCGGCAACCCTTCGGATCTGCGCCACCCGGAGGGCTGCCCAGCGCCGGGCAACAGCTGTTTTAAGACCCATTCGCAACACAAAGGTAACAGACCCGCTGCTGCCGCCCCCGCTAACTTGCCTACATGCTACCCTCGGATGCCGCCGCTACCTCGCAGCTTAGTCGCCGTCGCTTTCTTGAGTTTTTGGGTCGTGGTACCCTTGCCGCTGTGGGCCTGAGTGCCCTGCCCCTGCTCGAAGCCTGCCAGCGGGTGCCCTTGGCCGCCCCAAAGCCTCCCCGCCTGTTCGACCCCCTGGCCCCGGCCATCGAAGACCGGCTGCGGCTGGTGGAGGGCCTGAACTACCGTGAGGTCCTGCGCTGGGAGCAGCCCCTACGCGAGGGCCTGCAGGTGGGGATGCACAACGACTACCTGGCATTCTTCCCCCTACCCGGCACGGCCGACGAAGGCCTGCTGTGGGTGAACCACGAGTACATCACCCCCGCCCTGCTGCACCGGTTTGGCCCTGCACCCAAAACGCGCGCCCAGTTCGACCGCGAGCGCAGCGAGGTCGGCGGCAGCGTGGTGCACGTGCGCAAAACGGCCCAAGGGTGGCAGCCTGTGCCAGGCAGCGAACGCCACCAGCGCGTAACAGCCACCACCCCGCTGCCTTTTGCCTGGGACGTGCCCATCGTGGGTGCGCGCCAGGCCATTGGCACCCTGGGCAACTGCGCGGGCGGCGTTACGCCCTGGGGCACAGTGCTCACTTGCGAAGAGAACTACGACCTCTTCTGGGGCGAGCGCCAGAGCGACGGCAGCCGACGCAGCAGCCTGTATGGGTGGGAGAACTTTGAGAACCTGCCGCCCGAGCACTACGGCTGGGTCGTCGAGATCGACCCCGCGACCGCGCAGGGCAAAAAGCTCGTCGCCCTGGGCCGCTGCGCCCACGAGTGCGCCACGGTGCACCCCCTGCCCGACGGCCGCTGCGTGGTATACACCGGCGACGACAAGGAAAATGAGTTCATCTACAAGTTTGTCAGCGACCAGCCCAATGACCTGAGCCGCGGCACGCTCTACGTCGCCAATACCGAGACCGGCACCTGGCTGCCACTGGTGTGGGCCGACCAGCCAGACCTCAAAGCGCGCTTCAAAGACCAGACCGAGGTGCTCATCAACCTGCGCGAAGCCGGGCGCATCCTGGGCGCGACCCCACAGCACCGGCCCGAAGACATTGAGATCGACCCCCGCACGGGCCACGTCTTCGTGAGCTGCACCATGAACAAGAGCAAAGCCGACTACACGGGCCACATCCTGCGGATTGACGAGCTGGGCGACTACACCAGCCCCAGCTTCCGGGTCGAGCGGTTCCTCTCCGGGGGCCCCGATACCGGCTTTGCCTGCCCAGACAACATCGCCTTTGACCCCCGGGGGGGCTTCTGGTTCACCTCCGACATCGCCGGGTACGACATTGGCACCGCCAACTTCGCGCCCTTCGGCAACAACGGCCTCTTCTACGTGCCCACCGAGGGGCCCCAGGCCGGCGAAGTGCTCCAGGTAGCCTCTGCCCCCAACGACGCCGAGTTTACCGGCCCACTCTTCCTAGACGGCGGCCGTACGCTGCTACTCTCGGTGCAGCACCCCGGCGAGGAGTCGAAGGCCCCCGAGGCGCTTACCAGCCACTGGCCCGACGGCGGCACCAGCTATCCCCGTTCGTGCGTAGTGGCCATTAGCGGCCCGCTGCTCGATACCCTGGCGGCGGTTTAGATCAGGAGCTCGCCTTGGCCCACCAGTAGGGCATGCCCGCAGAGCGTGATCCGCTCGCCGCGGTGGATGAGCCGTAGTACCCCGCCCCGCGCCGAGGCCTGGTACGCCAGGATGTCGCGCTTGCCCAGTTCGTTCGCCCAGTAGGGGCCCAGGGCGCAGTGCGCCGAGCCGGTAACGGGGTCTTCGTGGATGCGCAGCTTGGGCGCAAAGTACCGGCTCACAATTTCGTGTTCGCTGTTCAGGGCCTTAGCCGTAACGATGACGCCCTGGTAGGGTAGGGCGGCCAGGGCGGCAAAGTCGGGCGCCAGGTGCAACACCTCTTCCTGGTGCTGCAGGTGCACCAGTAGGTTTACCCCCGCGCGCGCCACGAGCCGGGGCTCTTGCACCGGGCCCAGGGCTTCGTAGCCCGACCCGGCGGCGGGGATGGCCTCGAGCGGGATGACGGGGAAGTCCATTTCCACCCAGTCGTCCGAGAGCTCGCAGGTCAGCTCGCCGCTGCGCGTTTCGAAGACGATGGGCGTGTCGGGGTCGGCGCGGCGGGTCTCCCAGAGGGCAAACGCGCTGGCCAGGGTGGCGTGGCCGCACAGGTCAACCTCGGCCTGGGGCGTAAACCAGCGCAGGCTGTAGCGGCTGGGGCCTATGGGCAGCAGGTAGGCGGTTTCGCTCTGGTTCATCTCGGCGGCCAGCCGCTGGTACCAGGCTTCGTCGCGGGGTTCGGCCAAGGGCACCACCACGGCGGGGTTGCCCGTGAACGGGGTTTCGGCAAATGCATCAACGAGGTAGAAAGGTTGGGCCATGCGCCTAGGGCTTGGGGGGTGTGGGCTGAAAACCGATGGGGGTACGGGGTGGGCTGGGGGGTGCTGCGGTCAGGCGACGCAGCACCTCAAAGATGGTACGGATGTCGTCAGCCTGGCCCTCGAGCCGGGCCAAGGTTTCGGCCTCCAGCCGGTCGAGCCGTTCGCCAAGCTCGCGGTTGGCCTGGCCCTGGCGGCGCAGCTCGACAAACGTGCGCATGATGGCGATGTTCACCTGGATGGCCCGCTCGCTGTTCAGTACGCTTGAGAGCATGGCTACGCCCTGTTCGGTAAAGGCGAAGGGTAGGTACCGCAACCCACCCCGGTTTGAGGTCACAATTTGTGATCTCAAACCCGAAAGTTCCTCTGGGGTCAGTTCAAAGAGAAAATCGGGCGGGAAGCGGCTGGGGTTCCGGCGGACGGCCTGCTTGAGCACACGCGTTTCGATCTCGTAGAGCTCGGCGAGTTGAAAGTCGAGCAGCACCCAGTCGCCGCGCAGTTGCACCAATCGGCCACTCAGGGCACCTGCGACCAAGACAAGCTCACTCACGCCCCAAAACTACCACCCACGCCCAGCCGCTGCCATTAGGCCGCCGAGATCTCGGCTTCGAGCAGTTGGTGCTGGTAGAGCTCGGCGTAGGTGCCGCCCAGGGCCAGTAGCTGCCCGTGGGTGCCCTGCTCAACGATCTGGCCTTCGTCGAGCACCAGGATGTGTTGGGCGTGTTCGAGCCCCGAAAGCCGGTGGCTGATGAGGATGAGCGTGGGCGGCAGGCCACTGGCCCCGAGCTGGGCTTTTAGGTTGGCCAGGATCTGGGCCTCGGTGCGGGTATCGACCGCGCTCAGGGCATCGTCGAGGATGAGTACACGGGGCTGCCGCAAAAAGGCCCGCGCGATGCTGATGCGCTGCTTTTGGCCGCCCGAGAGCGTCACGCCCCGCTCGCCAATCACGGTCTCGAAGCCCTCGGGGAAGGCCACGATGTCGTCGTAGACCCCAGCAAAACGGGCCGCGGCTTCGATGCGGGCCCGGTCGGCCTCCAGGTCGCCAAAGGCAATGTTGTTGGCAATGGTGTCTGAGAACAGGAACACGTCCTGCGGCACGTAGCCCACCTGCTGGCGCAGGGCCGCCTCGCTGTAGTCTTGGATGGGCCGCCCGTCAATGCGGATCTGGCCCTCGGTGGTGTCCATGAGCCGTACCAGCAGGTTGGCGAGCGTACTCTTGCCGCTGCCGGTGGTGCCCACAATGCCCAGCACCTGGCCCGGGGGGATCTGGAAATCAATTCCCCGCAGGGCTTCGATGCCCGTATCGGGGTAGGTCAGGGTCACGGCCTGGAATTCAATTCGGCCCTCGGTGATGGGGGGCGACTCGTGCGGGAAGCTCAACTCCGATTTCAGGCTCAGCAGCTCGTTGATGCGCTTCTGGCTCGCAGCCCCTTTTTGGATCATGCTTGTGATCCAGCCCAGCGAGGCCACCGGCCAGGTAAGTAGGTTGATGTAGATCAGAAACTCGGCGATGTTGCCCAGGCTCACCGTGCCGGCAATCACCTTTTCGCCGCCAATCCAAACCGTAATCGTGGTGCTTAGGCCAATGAGCAGCAGGATGGTGGGGTAGAACAGGGCATCTACCTTGGCCAGGCTCAGGCTTTTGGTTTTCAGGGCCTCGCTTTCGGCCAGGAATTGGGCTTCGGCGCTCGTTTCGCGGGCGTAGGCCCGTAGCAGCCGGATGCCCGAGTAGGTTTCTTGCGATACCGACGTGATGTCGGAGAGCTTCGCCTGAACCGCCTCGCTCTTCTTATTGATCACGTTGTGCACCGCATAAATGGCCAGGGCCAGTAGCGGCATGGGCGTAAGCACATAGAGTGTCAGCTCGGCGTTTACGTACAGCATGGTCGTCATTACCATAGCGAAGAGCACCAGCGTATTGAGCGTGTACATGATGCCCGGGCCCGTGAACATCCGCACCGCGCCAACGTCTTCGCTGATGCGGCTCATGAGGTCGCCCGTTTGCCGCTGGCGCAGGATGCGCAACGAGTACTGCTGGTAGTGGTCGAAGAGCTGGTTCTTCTGGTCGAACTCAATGAGCCGACTCATGACAATGATCTGCTGGCGGACGAAGAACAGGAACACCCCCCGCAGCAGCGCCGCCCCCAGCACGATGGCCCCAAAAAACAACAGCGTATACGCAAAGCGTGGGGCCAGCGTGGCACCCGCGGCATAGCCCTCTACCAGGTTTTGCTGCTTGATGAGGTCGGCCACCAGGTTAAAGGCGTCGCGGACTACCTGCGCCGGGTAGATCGAAAACCAGTTCGAGATCACGATGAAGACCATGCCCCACACCAGCCGAAACCGGTACTTGGTCAAAAACGGCCACAAACTGACAATTAGCAGGCGCATGGGAGTACAGCTAGGGCCTCGCAGGCCCGCTACGAAGGTACCCAACACGCCAGTGCCAGAACGGGTGCCGCTCGGTGTTTCGACATCTAATTTTGCGCCCAGCCCGCTGTTTTACCAACCGTTAACCTCCTGTCGCCAACGAAACCGCACCCACAAGCTTTTTATATGTTATAACATCTATTGGCATGCTTCGCTGTACACACTTCAGTCATGGCCAGGTGCTCGCGGTTGCGCCACTGCTTACCCTTCCGCGGGTCGGGGGCGGACACTACACCTTGCAGCCCACCGCCCGTGCGGCCCGTACCTGGGTGATCTTTCATAGAGGGCTCTCGTGCGAGGTTTGTAACCTGTACCTAAGTAAGCTGGCCATTTTGCTGCGCACCGGCCGCTACCCCGACCTACAGGTAGTGTTGGTGAGCCGCGAGAATGAAAGCGTCGCGACTCAGTTGGCTACTGAGCTAGGGCTGCCAGCGAGCGTCGTGGTACTCTACGGCCTTACACTCGAGCAGGCTGCGGCCTGGGAGGTGATCTCGCCCCAGAGCCAAGTGGTGAGCCCTACAGTATTTAACCTTTGCCAGTCGCTTCGGATTCTGCAGCGGTGTACACTCTCCGACCACGTCTGCCACATCCCACGCCTACGTGCGCTCGAAGCTGCGCTGGAACGGCGCACACACCCTACCTGCAAAGACGTGCGGAGGCTCCACCCACCTGAACCAAGCGGGGCAGGGCGTAGTTTGCAGGGCATATGGTGGTCGTTTCCGCCCGAAGGCTCCAGCCCCACGATCTACGAGGGGTAGTACTGGCGCTCGGTATCCTGGCCCTGTGGCTGGGCTGTCTGGCCTATGCCTTGCCCCGCACTTGGCACTGGGGCACCCTGTGGCCTTACCTGCTCATCGCGGTACAAACACACCTCTATACCGGGCTCTTCATTTCCGCGCACGATGCCATGCACGGCACCCTGGCCCCCGGCCGCCGCTGGTTGAACGAAGGCCTGGGCTTTGTGTGTGCCCTGCTACTGGCCTTCAATTGGTACCCCCTGCTGCGGCGCAAGCACCACCTGCACCACCGCCACGTGGTCTCGGTCGACGACCCCGACTACCACACGGGGGGCTTTTGGCCCTGGTTTGGGGCCTTTGTGCGCCAGTACGTAACCCTGTGGCAGGTGCTGGCCGTGGCCGTTACGTTCAACGTGCTCTACCGGCTGTTCTTCCCGCTTGAGAACGTGCTGCTGTTCTGGGTGCTGCCCAGCGTGCTGGCCACCCTGCAGTTGTTCTACTTCGGCACCTACCTGCCCCACCGCACCCCCCACGTGCCCGACAACGCCCACCACAGCCGCTCGCAGGCCAAGAACCACCTTTGGGCGTTTCTAAGCTGCTACTTCTTCGGGTACCACTACGAACACCACGCCTACCCCGGCACCCCCTGGTGGCTGCTCTGGACGAAGAAGTAATACACCGACGGTTACCGATGGGCCATCAGGGGTATATTTTATACCCGTTCGAGTATTACTTATGCCTTAGTATGGCTTTTTATACCCGTACGGGTATAGTCTTTGGTTGGGCAGTTAATATGTATACCCTACCGGGTGTAGTTTGATGCGTTTCATCTATATTTATACCTGTAAGGGTATAGCTACATGGATCTCGGGGATACTGTAAAGCGACTTCGTAAACAGCAGAAACTCAGCCAACTTGAGTTGGCCGAACTGGCAGGAGTGGGGTTGCGGTTTGTACGCGACCTAGAGCAGGGGAAGCCCACTCTGCGGCTCGACAAAGTGAACCAGGTACTTAGGCTTCTGGGGTATACGCTCGCACCGGTGTCACTCAACGCAGACCCGTCTGAGCATGCGTAGAGAAGGCGAGGTGTACTACAACACAACCTACGCCGGTGTAGTCTGGCAGGACGATGAGGGCTACGGCTTTCAGTACGCGCCTGGGTACCTGAAGCGAAAGGCAGCGCAACCCCTCAGCCTGACTTTACCTTTGCAAGCCGAGCCTTTCACCAGCCGTGCGTTGCTGCCATTCTTCGATGGACTGATACCCGAAGGTTGGCTGCTGCAATTGGGTGCTTCCTACTGGAAGCTTGAACGCCGTGACCGTATGGGCCTGTTGCTGGCCTTGTGCCACGACTGCATTGGTGCCGTATCGGTTAGACCCACCTCAATCGCGGAATGAAGTGCCTGGCTTGCTACGCACCGCTGCCAGAGGGCAGCCCCCTGGCCTACCACCCAGCCTGTAGCAAGCGGTTCTATGGGGCATATCCCCCGCCGGAATTGAGCTACACCTACGCAGAGCTTGAGGGATTGGCGCATGACATGGTCAGAGCCGGTATCGCGGCCCCGGGCGTTCAGCACAAGCTGTCGCTTGACATTGACAAGACTACTGCACGGCTGACCGTCCTGGGAGCCATAGGCGGGCACTACATTCTCAAACCCTCTACCCCTACCTACCCGTTTCTGGCCGAAAACGAAGACTTGACCATGCATCTGGCCGAAATCTTTGGGGTAGAAACTGCCCAACACACCCTGGCCACACTCAGCGATGGAACCCTGGTATACCTGACCCGCCGGTTTGACCGGACCCGCAGTGGGGCCAAAGTGCACCAGGAAGACTTCTGTCAACTCGCCGAAAAGCTGACCGAAAACAAGTACGACGGGTCGCTAGAACTTATCGGTAGGTTGATCAAGCGTCACGTGCCCCACACCCACTACCGCATTGCCGCATCACGTTTCTGGCACCTGTGTGTGGTATGCTATTTAACGGGCAATGCCGATATGCACCTTAAGAACTTTTCACTTCGCTACCCCAGGCCGAGCGAAGTTGAACTTGCCCCGGCCTACGACCTAGTGAACACCGCCCTGGCCCTGCCCAACGACAACGAAGAAGTAGCCTTGAGCCTGGAGGGCAAAAAATCGAAACTCGACCGAGCGCATTTCCTGGGACTGGGTAACTACCTGGCACTCGACCCGCAGCAACTGCAGGGCATTCTGCATCGGCTATCGAATCGTTTGCCCAAAGCCATTGCATGTGTAGCGGAAAGTTTTTTGCCGCAGCAGCAACAATTACAGTACGTGCAGATTTTGCAGCAACGGGCTGAGAGGTTGGACTTACTCGTGTAGCCCCCTGGTGGCTGCTCTGGACGAAGAAGTAGCAACCCACACGCCGTACCTTCGGTCTATCCCAGCGACCGAACGATGGAACTCGAACCTACCCCTGCCACTGCCCCTGTGCGCGACCGTGGGGTTGCCGCGCTGCTGGCCCTGGTGGCGGGACCTTTTGGCATCCACCACTTTTACCTGGGCCGTACCACCGCTGGGGTACTGAGCCTGTTGTTTTTCTGGACGGGCATTCCCGCACTGGTCAGCGTTGTCAACCTGCTGCAGCTGCTCTTCATGCACCCCGCGCGGTTTCGGGCGAAGTACAACCCCAGCAGCGCGCCCGCCAGCGAACGGGCAGCCAACGAGGTCTTCGAAACCGAGTTCTCGGCCGACGAAGCGGCCCGTTTTGCCGACCTGGCCCAGGCCCTGGCCCAGCTCAACGCCCGCGGCGGTCTGGCATTTCTCACCACCCAGCACCAGCAACTGCCCCTACAACTACTGAGCAACAACGTGGCAACCGACGGTGGCGGCGCGCTACCCACGCTCACGCTGCAATCGGCCAGCCAAAGCCTGCTCTTTACGCCCCGCCAGGTGGTCTTTAAGCGCAACCGGCAGGTGTGCATTCGGCGCTACCACCAGGTCCACTTCGAGCTCATGCCGGCGGGCACCTACAAGGCCGTCGAGAAGCCTCAAACGCTCGATACGGTTGTCGAGGAAGCGGGGCAACTTATTGATAGCCTGTTCGGACCCACCAAAGGCGGCGCCAAGTTTCAGTTCAAGGTGAAGCAGGTGCTGGGTAAGCTTGAATGGGTGGAGAAAGGGGAGGCGCTGGCGCCCGTACACGACCTGGTGTTGCAACAGCACACCCAACTCAGCCTTCGCACCGAGGGCATTGAACTCCAGCTCACGCACCCCGACAGTGCCCTCATGGCCGTGCTTGAGCGCGCGCTTCGGGCGTTTTAGGGCAGCTGGAACCCGATGACCAAGATGTCGTCGGTCTGCTCGTGGCGCTCGCCCATCCATTCGGTCATCTCTTTGCGTACGATTGCCTCCTGCTCCTGGGCGGGCAGGTGGTGGATTTCGAGCAGCAGGTCTTTGGCCCGCTTGATCATGTACTTGCGGCCGTGCTCACCGCCAAACTGGTCGGGGAAGCCGTCCGAAAACGTGTACACCCAGTCGCCCGGCTCGTAGGGGAACGCATGCGCCTCAAAACCCCGGTGGTCGCGGTACTGGGCGCCCCCAATGGGCACTTTCTCGGCCTTGATCTCGGTGAGCACCCCGCCGCGGATGTGGATCATGGGCCGACTGGCGCTGGCGTACATCAGCTGTCGCGTGGCTAAGTTCACAGTCCAGAGCATGACCTCCATGCCGTCGTTGGTCTTTGAATTGGGGTCGAACTGCCGGAGGTTGAACTTGACTTTTTGGTCCAGCACATCGAGCACCTCGCCGGGGTGCACCACCCCTTCGCTCACAATCTGGTGCAGCAGCGTGTTGCCCATCATCGACATAAACGCGCCCGGCACGCCGTGGCCCGTGCAGTCTGCCCCCGCCAGCAGGACGTAGTCGTCGCGGCGGCCAAACCAGTAGTAGTCGCCCGAGACGATGTCGCGCGGCATGAGCATGACGAATGCGTTGGGGAACACCTTCCTGATGTCGGCCACGTCGGGCAAAAACGCCCGCTGAATTCGGCTCGCGTACTGGATGCTATCGGTGATGTCACGGTTTTTTTCCTCGATGAGGTGGTAGGCCATCTCCAGGTTCTCGTTCTGGGCCCGTATCTCTTCATAGGCGTTGCCCAGTTCGGCGTTCTTGGCCGTGATCTCGGCGTTGGCCTGTTCGATGGCGTTTTTCTGGGCCACGACCTCGGCCGTGCGCTGGGTCACGATTGCCTCCAGTTCGCGGTTGCGGGCCTCGAGCTTGGCGGTCTGGTACCGGTTGTAGCCCACGGCGCCGCCCACCACTAGTCCCACCAGCCCGATACCGTAGAGGGTGAACGCCCACCAGGTGAGATACCAGGGCGGCAGCAGCGTAAACTGGTAGCTGCCCACCGCACCCGTCAGGCCGTAGGCGTTAACGGCTTCTACCTCAAAGGTGAAGGTGCCCGGTGGCAGGTTGGTGTAGTCTTTACTGGTCTGGCGGCTAAGGGGGCTCCATTTCGTATCGAAAGGCACGAGCCGGGTGCGGTAGAGCGTGGCCTCATCGGCATCGAAAGCCAGGGCCCCAAAGCTGAAGCGTAACGACCGGTTGCCGTACTCGAAAGCTTCGGGCGCCGTGGGCAGCGCCTCGCCTGCAGGCAGAAACGCCCCCCCGTACAGCTGCAGCGAGTCGTTGGCCACCACATTGAGCACCCATGCGGTGTAGGCCTGCTCAATGGGTTTGGTCAGGGTGCCGTCGTAGCGTAGCAGGCCGTCCAGGTCGGTGGCAATCCAGCTT
>JANRLA010000051.1:0-5669 GCA_033763015.1 Bacteroidia bacterium | reverse complement strand
ATCGAAGGAGCGGCCGAAGGAAAAGGGCTCGGCATCCGCTTCTTGCGACACATTGAACGAAACTCGCTGCTTTTATTTTTGATCCCTGCGGATGCCAACGACATCGCCAAAGAATACGAGATCCTTCTCAACGAGCTCCGGCAGTACAACCCTGAATTGTTAGATAAAAAGCGGTTGCTGGCGATCACCAAGAGCGATTTGTTGGATGATGAACTGAAATCCGAAATAAAAAAAGAGATCCCATCGGGCGTGCCGTCTTTGTTCATTTCTTCCATCACTCAACAAGGAATCAAAGAGCTGAAAGACCTGATCTGGGCCAACCTTCACTAAAGCTTCCGCCAAGTTGGCATTTTCTCATTCTTGGCAAAATTCTTGTCATCTTGCGGTTTAATAAAGCAGTCAGAAGACGATGGAAAAGACGATAGAGCCCGAAAACGAATTGGAAAAGCACGAAGGACCTGAATTGGAGCCACCTGCTACACAAAGTCCAGAACCGGCCGAACCAGCGAAGGCAGAGGAGATAACTGCTATGAAGAAACTTCAAGACGATTTGGCAGAGGCAAAGGACAAATATGTTCGCTTATATGCCGAGTTTGATAATCACAGAAGACGTACGGCCAAGGAAAAACTGGACATGATTCAGGGAGCCAACGAGCAGTTGCTAAAAGCATTGCTCCCGGTAGCCGATGACTTTGAGCGTGCAGGTAATTCGTTCAAGGACCGGAATGATAAAGAGGCGGAAGGTTTCTTTCTTATTCAAAACAAGTTCAGAAAAACACTGGAGCAGTAGGGCGTGAAAGAAATGGACGCAGCCAAAGAAGGTGCGTTTAATCCTGATTTTCACGAAGCCATCACGCAAATTCCCGTGCCGGATGAAAAATTGAAAGGAAAAATCGTGGACGTAGTTGAAAAAGGGTACATCCTCAACGACAAGGTGATCCGCTTTGCAAAAGTGGTAGTGGGAAGTTAGAATACTAAGAGGTCATATTACCATCAGATTAAAAACACCTCCGGATTTAAAAGTCTAACCTACCATGGCGAGCATCTAACTTCTAGACAATGGCAAAAAGAGATTATTACGAAATATTAGGGGTCGGCAAAAACGCTACTCCGGAGGAAATAAAGAAGGCGTATCGCAAGACGGCCATTCAGTTTCATCCTGATAAGAATCCGGGAAATAAGGAAGCCGAAGAAAAGTTCAAGGAGGCAGCCGAAGCGTACGAAGTGTTGAGTGACGCAGACAAAAAAGCACAGTACGATCGCTTTGGTCATTCCAAACCAGGTGCGGGTGGTTTCAGTGGCCACAACATGAACATGGAGGATATCTTTAGCCAGTTTGGAGATATTTTTGGCGGAGGCGGTGGAGGAAGTCCTTTCGATAGTTTCTTTGGTGGCGGAGGAGGCGGATCGCGTCAGCGGAAAGGTTCCAACCTGCGCATCAAGCTCAAGTTGACGCTGGATGAAATCGCCAACGGGGTTGAAAAGAAAATCAAGGTGCACCGCCTTGTCAGAGCAGAGGGTGTCACGTTCAAAACGTGCACAACTTGTCAGGGCAATGGCCAGGTGCGGAAAGTGGTGAATACCATGCTGGGCCAAATGGTCTCGGCCAGCACGTGTCCCACCTGTCAGGGAGCTGGGCAGATCATCGACAAGCGCCCGGCCGGGGTTGATAGCTCTGGATTGGTATCAAAGGAAGATCTGCTGTCGGTTAAGATTCCGGCCGGAGTTGGCGATGGCATGCAATTGTCGATGTCTGGCAAAGGGAACGAAGCTCCCGGTGGTGGCATTCCGGGCGATCTGTTGATCTTGATTGAAGAACACGAGGACAAAGAATTGAAGCGTGATGGCAATAACGTCATCTACGATCTTTATATCAGTTTTATTGATGCCGCACTGGGTACTTCAGTAGAGGTGCCCTCCATCGGTGGAAAGGTGCGCATCAAAATCGACCCGGGCACCCAGGCCGGCAAGATCCTTCGCCTCCGTGGCAAGGGTTTGAAAGACATCAACGGCTATGGCACTGGTGATCAGCTTATTTACATCAACGTCTGGACGCCCAAAAAGCTCACGAGCGAGGAACGGGCCCTGCTCGAAAAGCTGCGCAGCGCCCCCAACTTCACGCCCAACCCCGGCAAAGAAGAGAAGGGCTTCTTCGAGAAAATGCGCGAGTTCTTCGCGTAGGGGCGGTAGTTTTAGCCATGCAACCCCCCTGGTTTGGCCCGCTGGCCGCCCCTTTGGCGCCCCACGCCCAACTGCGCTTTGTGGCCGAAGCTACCGACAACCCCAGCCTGCCCAAAGCCCTGCGGCACATGCGGGCGGCGGGCCTCACGATCGACAACAGTTGCTTTCTCTACCCGGTGTTTGAGCTGCCGCTGCGCGAGCTTTTGGCCGAGCTGGTAAGCCGCGACCTGGCCTACAGCACCCAGTCGCTGCTCGACCCCGCCGAAGCCGCTGCCTGGGCCCAGGGCCTGTGCCAGCAGGTAGACCCCGAGAGCACCTGGCTGAGCAACGCCCGCTGGGGCCGCCACGCCGAGGGTTACTGGTACCCCACCGGCGGCTGGAAGCCCTTCACCGAGCATACCTTCGATGCCGGGTTTGTGTGGCTGGCCCCCGGTAGTGTGGGGTTTGTGTGGGCGTGGGCCGAAGACTAGCGGATGTGAAGCTCCTGGATAAGCGGGCGCCCCAGGGCCTCGTTGAGGCGGGCCAGGAGGTCGGTTTTCTGCCACTGAAGCTGGTGGCGCCACGTGGCGCTCTTGATGCGCAGGGTGCAGACGCCCTTGTCGAAGACCACCTCGGCGGTTTCTTTGGCGATGGCGGGCCCAACGACCTCGGCCCAGTGGGTCTGCAGGTAGTGCCAGCGGGCGCCCTCGGCCAGGCCGCTGGTCTCGAGGTAGGCACTCAGGGCCTCGGCCAGGGTGAAGTCGTTGCTGCGGGACACAGGCACAAAGGTAGGGCCGGTAGGCGCCAAAGGTGTAGTTTCGCGCCGCTATGCACACGCCGCCCCCGTTTCGGGTAACGCTACAGCCCCGGTGGGCCGACCTGGACCCCAACAACCACGTGCGCCACAGCGCCTACGCCGACTACGGCGCCCAGGCGCGGCTGGTGTGGTTTGCCGCCCACGGCTTTACGGCCGCGCGCTTCCTGGAGCTGCGCATGGGGCCCATCCTGTTCCGCGAAGAGTTGGTGTACCAGCGCGAAATACGGCTGGGCGAAACGGTGCACCTGAGCGTAGAAAAGCTGTACCTGAGCGACGATGGCCGCAAGTGGGGCATCTTCCACCAGTTTACCAAAGACGACGGCACGCCGGTGGCACAGATTACGTGCGACGGGGCGTGGATAGACCTCGAAAAGCGGAAGCTGGCCGTACCGCCCGACGACCTGCGGCAGGCCCTGGAGGCACTGCCCATCCGCCCAGGACAGCCTGCTTAAGCCGTAGCCAACTGGGGGGCGGGGGCGGGCGCTACCTTGGGCAGCGGAAGGTAGACCGTGAAGGTGCTGCCCTGGCCCACATCGCTATCTACAACGATGGTGCCCTTGTGGGCCCGCACGATCTGGAAGACGTAGTTGAGGCCCAGGCCGAAGCCCTTGATGTTCTTTAGGCTGCTGTCGGGCTGGCGGTAAAAGCGCTCGAAGATGCGCTTCTGGGCATTTTTGGGGATGCCCATGCCCTTGTCGGTGACGCGGATGGCCAAGCGGCGCCCCTCGGTGTAGATGCCGAAGTGGATTTGCGGTGTATCGAGCGAGTACTTCAGGGCATTGTCCAGCAGGTTGTAGATGACCCCGCTCAGGTGGGTGGGGTCGGCGTGGATGACCACCCCCAGGGCTTTCACCTCGCAGGTGAGGGTACCGCCGCGGGCTTCGACCTTGGGGCGGAAGTGCTGGGCGATGTCGCGGCCCAGGTCGTCTACCACAATGGCCGCCGGTTGCAGGTTGGCCCCGTGGCGTTGCAGCCGTGCGTGCTGCAGCACGGTTTCGACTTGGCTGCGCAGCCGCTTGATCTCTTGCCGGATGAGGCCCGTGTAGTTGCTATGGCGCTCGGGCTGGAGCAGGGTATCGGGCCGCTCGAGGACCTCTGCCGCGAGCGAGATGCTCGTGATGGGCGTCATGAACTCGTGGGTCATGGTATTGATGAAGTCTTTCTGCACTTCGCTCAGGCGCTTCTGTTGCAGAATGACCCACAGCGTGTAGCTAAAGAAGCCGACCACGAGTAGCACCAGGATACTGCTGTAGACCCAGGGGGCCATTTCGCCGGTGAGGTAGGCGCTGCGGGCGGGCAGGCGCACCCCGAAGTAGTACACGTAGCGTTTCCAGTCTTCGATGCCGACCATTTCGGTACCCGGCATGGGAGTGGGCTCGGTGGAGCCGGCCTTGAGGAAGGCCCCGGCCTTCATTTTCTCTTCGTAGCAGTCGTAGATGCCGTACTGGATGTCGAGGCTCAGGTGGTGCTGCTTGAGGGCTTCGAGCAGGTAGTGCTCCAGCACGCGCTCTTCGACCACGTTGTTCAGGCTCACGACGAAGAAGTCTGAGGCCACCTGCTCTACGGTGTTGGGCTGCACCTTGTAGCCGTAGTACATGGCCACATCGTCTGCGACGCTTTGCAGAGCCAGGGCCATGCTCTGGTCCAGCTTGCGCTCTTGGGCATCGAGGGACAGGCGGACCCAATAGATCTGCACCGCCACCATGCCCAGTACGCACAGCACGCCCAACACGAGTACCGTGCGCAGGGTCCGGTTTGTCATATTGGGCAAAATACGGCGCAATTGGGGTTACTGTACAGTAACCACCGAGTTACAGCAAAGGGTGCACCTGACTGGTGCCGAAAGCCCCGGTTAACAGGCCATTGGGCAGGGTTAGCCCTGCAGGAAGGGGTTGCTGCGCCGCTCGCGGCCCACGGTGGTGGCGCTCATGTGGCCGGGGTAGAGGGCGTAGCTGTCGGGCAAGGTTAACAGCTGGGTGTGGATGCTGCGCAAGAGTGTGGGGTAATCGCCGCCGGGCAGGTCGGTGCGGCCAATCGAGCCCTCGAAGACCACATCGCCCACGAGCACTTGCGCGGCGGCGTGGTCTATAAACACAAGGTGACCGGGGGCATGGCCGGGGCAATGGCGCAGCTCGAGCGTCGTCTCGCCCAACTCGAGCGGCTTACTGGCATCGAAGACCCCGGCGGGCTCGGGCAGGGGGCCGCAGGGTACGCCGAACATCTGGGCCTGTTGGGGGACGGCGCGGTAGAGCGGCAGGTCGTCGGGGTGCAACCAGGGCGCGAGGCCGTAGCGGGCGTAGGCCCAGCCGCAGCCCAGCACGTGGTCGATGTGTGCGTGGGTGAGCCAGACGTGGCGCAGGGTAAGGCCCTGGGCATCGAGCACATCGGCGATGGCCTGCTCTTCGTCGGGGTGGGCCATGCCGGGGTCGACGAGGGCGGCGAGGCGCGTGGCGGCGTCCCAGACCAGGTAGGTGTTTTCCTGAAAGGGGTTTACGGTGAAGGCGCGCAGCTCCATACCCCAAAGAACGGCAGGGTTTCGGGTACTGCGGGTGTAGTTTCGCGCTTGCCCATGCGCCTAAAACTGCACCACCTGACCAACCTGCACGACGCCCGCGCCAGCGCCGCCTGGGGCGCCCACTACCTGGGCTTTGCCCTGGAGCGCGGGCACTTGTACAAGCTCTCTGAAAGCGCC
>JANRLA010000050.1:0-3518 GCA_033763015.1 Bacteroidia bacterium | reverse complement strand
GACAACCTGGCCGGTGCCGTAGCCCCCAACCGTACCTACCAGGACCTTTTGAAAAACCCCGCCGATGAGCAGCGCTTCAGCTACTACACCCAAAGCCAACTCGTAGAGCTCGACCTGGCCGGCAACCAAAAACCCCTGGGCACCCCCGCCATCTACCGTGCCATAAGCCCTTCGCCCGACGGCACCTACCTCATGGCCTGGATCGTGAAAAAGCCCTTCTCTTACCTGGTACCCTTCAGCCGGTTTACCACCAGCTACGAGGTGTGGGACCGCAGCGGCAAACGGGTACATACCCTCCACGAGCAACCGGTGCTCGATAACCTGCCGACCGATTTTGATGCCGTAGAACCCGGCCCACGCGACTTTGCCTGGCGTGCCGATACGCCCGCCACCCTGGTGTACAACCAGGCCCCCGATGGCGGCGACCCCCGCACCAAAACCGAGTTCCGCGACGAAGTTTTTGCCCTCGAGGCCCCCTTTACCGGAACGCCCACCAAACTGCTACAACTCGGGTACCGTGCCCGGGGCATCCAGTGGGGGAGCGACAACCTGGCCATCGTGTACGAGTACTGGAACCGCACCCGCCAGCTCCGCGCCTGGCGCTTTGCACCCGGCAACCCCAGCCAGGCCCCCATCAAATGGCAGGAACGCTCTAGCCAAGACCGGTACAACGACCCCGGCAGCCCCGTCACCACCGACGGCCCCTACGGCGAACCGGTTATCCTGACCGATGCCAAGGGTACGGGTATGTTCCTCACTGGTGCGGGCGCAGGCCCCGAAGGCGACCGCCCATTCGTCGACTTCTACACCTTTGCCAGCGGTACTGCCGAGCGGTTGTTCCAAAGCCAAGCCCCGTACTACGAACAGCCCGTAGAGATACTCGATGCCGAAAATCGGGTCATTCTCACCAGCAAAGAGAGCACCACCGAGCCCCCCAATTTCTGGGTGGTCAACCTCAAGAAAAAGGTCGCCCCACGGCAGCTGACGTTCTTTAAAGACCCCGTGCCCGAGTTGCGCGGCGTGAGCAAGGAAATTGTGACCTACAAACGGGCCGATGGGCTAGAGCTATCGGGCACCCTGTACTTGCCCGCAGGCTACGACAAAGCCAAACCCACGCCGCTACCCACTTTGCTGTGGGCCTACCCGCGCGAGTTCAAAGACGCTGGCGCGGCTGCACAAATCTCGGGCTCCCCCTACCGCTTTACCCGCATCAGCTGGGGCTCGCCGCTGTTTTGGGCCCTGCGAGGCTATGCCGTGATGGACGACCCCGCCATCCCCATCCTGGGCAAAGGCGACGCCCAGCCCAACGATACCTATACCGAGCAGCTGGTGGCTGGGGCCAAAGCAGCCATCGACTACCTGGTGGCCCGTGGGGTAACCGACCCCAACCGTGTGGCCGTAGGGGGGCATAGCTATGGTGCCTTCATGACCGCGAACCTGCTCACGCACAGCAACCTGTTTGCCGGGGGCATTGCCCGCAGTGGTGCCTACAACCGTACCCTGACGCCTTTTGGCTTCCAAGCCGAAGACCGCACCTACTGGGAGGCCACCGAGATCTACCAGAAAATGAGCCCCTTCACCTACGCCAACCAGATGAAGACACCCATGCTGCTCATCCACGGCGAGGCTGACAACAACTCGGGCACCTTCCCTATCCAATCTGAGCGCTACTACGCTGCCCTAAAAGGTCACGGTGCGCCAGTACGGTACGTCGTACTACCGTTCGAAAGCCACGGCTATGCGGCCTACGAGAACATTCTGCACATGCTCTGGGAGATGGATACGTTCCTCGAAACCCACGTCAAAAACCGCCCTGCCACTGGTGCCGCAACACCCGCTTCGGGTTCGGGCAAGTAGCCAGCCTATGCGTCTAGCAACAAAAAACGGGGGCCAATGGCCCCCGTTTTCGTTAGCTCAGGGTACGGTGTTTGGTGTGGGCGTAGTCTTCGTCGCGCCCGGTTTTTTTGCGCCGAAACTCGGCGTACTCGCTGAAGTTGCCCTCGTACCACACCACCTCGCCCTCTTCAAAGGCCAGCGTGTGCGTCGCTACGCGGTCGAGAAACCAGCGGTCGTGGCTGATGATGAGCGCCGAGCCCGCAAAGTTCTCGATGCCCTCTTCCAGGGCGCGCAGGGTGTTCACGTCAATGTCGTTGGTCGGTTCGTCGAGCAGTAGCACGTTAGCGCCGCTCTTGAGCACGTTGGCCAGGTGCAGCCGGTTGCGTTCGCCACCCGAAAGCACTTTGACCTTCTTGGTCTGGTCGGCACCGGAGAAGTTGAAGCGCGACACGTAGGCGCGGCCGTTCATCTCGATGTCGCCCACCTGAATGACCTCGTGCCCGCCGGTGATGGCCGTAAAGACGTCCTGCTCGGGGTCTACGGTCGCGTGCTCCTGATCTACGTGCCCCAGCACCACCGTTTCGCCGACAACGACCGTACCGGCATCGGGCTTCTCGGTGCCCACAATGAGCCGGAAGAGCGAGGTCTTGCCCGCGCCGTTGGGCCCAATAATGCCCACAATGGCGCCTTTGGGCACGTTGAAACTCAGGTTTTCGAACAGCAGCCGCTCGCCGTACGACTTGCGCACGCCCTCAAAGCGGATGACGACATCGCCCAGGCGAGGCCCGCTCGGAATGTAGATCTCAAGCTTCTTTTCACGCTCAGACGCGCTTTCGCCGGCCAACTTCTCGTAGGCCGTAATACGGGCCTTACTCTTGGCCTGGCGGGCCTTGGGGGCCATTTTAATCCACTCCAGCTCGCGCTGCAGGGTCTTGCTGCGCTTGCTTTCCTGCTTTTCTTCCTGGGCCAAACGGCCCTGTTTCTGTTCGAGCCATGAGCTGTAGTTGCCTTTCCAGGGAATGCCCTCGCCGCGGTCAAGCTCCAGGATCCAGCCCGCTACGTTGTCGAGGAAGTAGCGGTCGTGGGTTACGGCGATGACGGTACCGGGGTAGCCCTGCAAGTGGTGCTCGAGCCAGGCCACCGACTCGGCGTCAAGGTGGTTGGTGGGCTCGTCCAGCAGCAGGATGTCGGGGTGTTGGATGAGTAGGCGGCACAGGGCTACGCGGCGCTTCTCGCCCCCTGAGAGCACCTTGATGGGCTTGTCAGCCGGGGGGCAGTTCAGGGCCTCCATGGCGCGGGCCAGCTGGGTGTCGAGGTTCCAGGCATCCAGGGCGTCGATCTTGTCCTGCAGCTCTGCTTGGCGGGCAATGAGTTTGTCGTAATCGGCGTCGGGGTCTGCAAAGCGAGCGCTCACCTCTTCGTACTCACGCAGCAGTGCCGTGGCCTCAACTGCGCCCTCCTCTACGACTTGCTTTACCGTTTTGGTGGGGTCGAACTCGGGCTCCTGCTGCAGGTAGCCCACGGTGTAGCCAGGGCTGAGCTTGGCCTCGCCCAGGTAGTCGTGGTCAACCCCGGCCATGATTTTGAGTAGGGTACTCTTGCCCGAGCCGTTCAGGCCCAACACGCCAATCTTGGCGCCGTAGAAGTAGCTGAGGTAAATGTCTTTGAGGACCTGCTTCTGG